>DASTJZ010000097.1:0-10710 GCA_035716185.1 Candidatus Dormiibacterota bacterium | reverse complement strand
GGGGTTCAACCTCGATGCCCTTGTTCTGGAGGTATTCGGCGACAACATCCGTGACGCGCGTCTTCTCGTCGCTGCCGATGGCGATCTTCACCGACACGATTGTATGCAGTTCCGGCTAGGCTAAGTCCACGGTGGGCTTCGCCTTCATTGATGTCGCGATCTTCGAGATGCGACCTTGAACATCAACCGTCGTCAGCTGTGGCGCGCGGCGTCGATCGGCAGCTATCGGTTCCCAACCACGGGGCTGGTCGTTGCCGTGTTGGTCCTGGGCGTGCTGCTGGTCGTCGCCACGATCACCGGAGGCGGATCGGTCCGGGACCTGCCGGCGCCGGTGAACGCCGCCGCGCCGCAAGCGCTGGGAAACGGACAGTATCTCTACAGTCCGCGTTCATCACGGGTCACCATCGGCACCCATTACCGTTTTCAGCTTTACACGCACTGCGGGCTCGACTGGCCGATCGCCGTCGATTTCGATGGCAGCTTCTGGGACCCGACCGGTCCTGGGCCGGCCTCGGACGGGAATGGGAATCCGCCGCGCGGCTACGGAGACCCGCTCGACTATGGCGTCATGACGCTGCTTTCGCCAAACCGAGCAGAGTATCGCAGTGCGCGCGGGCCGGTGATGCGATTCAGTCGCCACCCGGGCGCCCAGCGCGCGTCTCCCTGCGCCTAGAGAACGCACCGTAATGGGGACCGCGTACGCCGCATTACGGAAACCGGTGGCCCGCCGGCGGAGACGCATCTAGCCGCCGATCTGGCTCATCGTCTTGGCTGGCCGCACGAAGTCGGCCTGGCCAATCTTGTGCCCTTCTTCCTTTTGCCAGACGGCCGCGGCAATGGCGTCGCGAATCGCCTCGTCAGAGGCGCCGCTTCGCAGCAGGGACTTGACGTCGTGCTCCTGGATCGAGAACAGGCAGGTGCGCAGGTGACCCTCGGCGGTGAGCCGGATACGGTTGCAGACCTTGCAAAACGCATCGCTGACCGACGGGATCACGCCGATGCCGCCATCGCTGCCATCTCGGAATCGGTAGCGGGTGGCCGGTGCCGGGCGCTCGTCCGAGACCGGCTCCAGGGGAAACTCGCGATCGATCGCCTGGATGATCTCCTGGCTCGCGACCACCGAATCCATCGACCAGATGCCGTCGGCGTCGAGGGGCATGAACTCGATGAAGCGGACCTCGTAGCCGTCGCTGCGGGCCAGGCGGGCGAAGTCGAGGATCTCGTCATCGTTGCGGCCACGCATCACCACCATGTTGAGCTTGATCGGCGTGAAGCCGGCCGCCCGCGCCGCGCTCAGGCCGCGCAGGACTCGATCGAGGGCGTCGCGCCGGGCCAGGTCCTTGAAGCGATCCGAGTGCAGCGTGTCCAGGCTGACGTTGAGCCGGCGCAGACCGGCGCGCTTCAGCGCCTGCGCCTTCTCCTCCAGCAGGATGCCGTTGGTCGTCATCGCGATGTCCAGCGTGGGGTCTATGCCGGCGATCATCGCGGTCAGCTCTTCGATGCCCTTGCGCACCAGCGGCTCGCCGCCGGTCAACCGAATGGTGCGTACGCCGCACTGCTCGACCAGGATGCGGGTGACGCGCTCGATCTCCTCGAATGACAGCACCTCGGTTCGCGCCAGCCAGGGCAATCCGGCTGCGGGCATGCAGTAGACGCAGCGGAAATTGCAGCGGTCGGTGACCGAGATGCGCAGGTCATCAGCGACGCGCCCAAACGTGTCGCGGAGATACAAAACAGGTTTGGAGCTGGGCACGAACCTAGTATATGGGGCGTGAAATTAGGGGTCATGCCTCCCTTCACGCCGATGGAGGCGAAGGTCCAGTCGGAACTGCCTCGCGGTGACGTCTGGCAGTACGAGCCCAAGTGGGATGGATTCCGCGCCGTCGCGTTCAAGGACGGCGAAGAAGTCATCATCCACAGCCGCAACGCGAAGAACCTGACTCGCTATTTCCCCGAGCTGGTGCCGGCCATCCAGAAAATCAAGCCGAAGCGAGTGGTACTCGACGGAGAGATCGTCATCTTCGCCGGCCATGGCACGGATTTCGATGCCATGCAGCTGCGCATCCACCCGGCGGCCTCCCGGGTGACCATGCTGGCCGGCGAGATGCCGTCAACCTATATTGCGTTCGATCTGCTGGCGGAGGGTGATGAGAGCCTACTCAACACGCCGCTCAAAGAGCGGCGGGCGCGGCTGGAGAAGCTGGTCGGTCCGAAACCCGAATCGATCCGGATCAGTCCGACGACGAAAGACCGCGAGGTGGCGATCGGCTGGCTGAAGGAATATCGCGGCACCGGACTCGACGGCATCGTCGCCAAGCGGGTGGACAGCATCTACCACCCCGGCGAGCGGGCGATGATCAAGGTGAAGGAACAGCGGACCGCCGACGTCGTCGTGGGTGGTTTTCGCTGGGGCAATGATGGCAAGCGGGTCGGCTCCTTGTTGCTCGGCGTCTACCGCGGCAAGACCTTCGAGTTCATCGGCCACACCTCGGGCTTTGATGACAACGAGCGCCGTGAGCTGGTCAAGCTGCTCGAGCCGCTACGCACTGGCACGAGTTTTGGCGACGGTCGCGCTCCGGGCGGTCCAAGCCGCTGGTCGCAGGGACGCGACCTCGCCTGGGAGCCGGTCCGTCCAGAGCTGGTCTGCGAGGTGTCATTCGACCGGCTCGAAAACGACCGCTTCCGTCATGGCGTGGGCTTCGTTCGCTGGCGCCCCGATAAGTCACCGAAGTCGTGCACGATGGCGCAGCTCAAGGCCGAGGCCTCGGTCGAACTGGTGAAGCTCTTCGTTTAGCGCTCGTCCGGCTCGGTCGTCTTGGGCTTTACCGGTTTTGGCTTTCCACGGCCGACCTCGCGTTCCTGTTTGGCCTCGTACACGCCTGACACTTCGCGATCGAGTTCCTTCGTCACCGTCTTTGCCTTCTCCGGGACGGGCTTGTGCTTGCTGTCCTTCTGAATGCGTCGCGCGACGTCAGACGCGTCCTGGGGTGGCTCGGGCGTCGGCCCTCCCGTAATTGATTCCGCCTCTGGCTCAGCCATTACAGTGTTTCCCTCCGGCAATGTGTAATAATAGGTATCAGTTTACGCGATAACTACTGGCTTACTTGTATAAAGTAGAGCAAAAATACTGGACTCTAGGGAGGTGCCCATGAAAGTCCGTATGGCGATGGCCAAGACCATCACATCGGCCCGAAAAGACGAAAAGGTGATCGACGTCGCCAAGAAGATGAAGCAAGAGGATGCCGGCTTCGTGCCGGTGGTCGCCAACGGCGGCACGGTGATTGGCGTGATTACCGACCGCGACATCGTGATCCGGTGCATCGCGGAGGGCCATGACCCGCGCGACGAAAGCGTCGAGCACGTGATGAGCAGCGACGTCATGACCGTGAACCCGGAGGATGACATCCAGGATGCGGCCCGAAAGATGGAGCGCGAAGAGGTCCGCCGGCTGGCCGTCACCGAAAACGGCCGGCTGGTTGGCGTCCTCAGCCACGGCAACCTGGTGCAGGCGACCGGCGGCAAGACGGCCGAGAAGGCCACCGAGGGAGTGACCCGGGGTGCCTGAGCTGAAGCAAGTCGACCTCAAGCAGACGCGTGACGAGGTGGCGGACAAAGTCGGTCGCGCGGCCAAAGATATCGGCGCCGATGTGGCCGACCGCGTCGGCCGGGCCGCCAAGGAATTGGGCTCGGGTGCCGGCAAGGCGGCGCGCGAGTTGACCAGCACGGCCGAGGGATCGATCCGCAAGCAGCTACCGCGGCGTCGTGGGATGTCGCCCTGGGCCATCATCTCGGGCGCGGTGGCCGGTGCTGTGGCGGTCTACTTCCTCGATCCGGAGCGCGGTCGGACGCGGCGCGCCGTCTTCAAGGATTGGTCGATGGCGCGCTTGCGCCGAGGCTGGGGCGAGGTGAACAAGCTGGGGCGGTATTCGACCAGCACGGCCGCGGCCATGCCTCAGAAGATGGTCAGCCTGCGCTCGAACACCCGGCCGGCGGCAGACGACGTCACCCTCAAGGACCGGGTCGAGAGCGAGGTCGCTCGAGATCCGGAGTTTCCCAAGGGGAAGATCAACTTCGACGTCGAGTCCGGCGTGGTGACGATCCGGGGCGCGGTCGACAACGCGTTCCAGATCGCGAGCATCGAAAAAGCCGTGTACAAAGTCCCGGGCGTGGTGGGCGTCGAGAACCTGCTCCACGTCGAGGGCACGCCGGCGCCGAACAAGGCGCACGCGCGGGAGAGCGCCGGCTAACAGAGCGAGCTCGAGTCGGTTGAGCGGCCGGTCCCCCCACCGGCCGCTCTTTTTTACGCCGCTCTACACTCAAACGATGCGAACCGGGACCGCCGATCTGCCGCTGCATGGCGGCCGCGCACCGCGCTGGCTGTTCGAGTGCATGACCCTGCTCGCCCGCGAGATGTCGCTCGCCATTCTCACGGAGGAGGGCGTCGCGGGTCTGATGCGTCGCCTCGCCGACCCGGTCTGGTTCCAGGCCTTTGGCTGCGTGCTCGGCTTCGATTGGCATAGCAGCGGATTGACCACCACCGCGTGCGGCGCCTTGAAGGAGGGGCTGCGCGAACTTTCTGGCGAGACCGGGCTCTACGTCGCCGGCGGCAAGGGTAAGACCTCGCGCAAGACGCCGCAGGAAATCGAGTCCGCCTGCTGGTCGACGGGACAGGACCCCGAACCCCTCACCCGCGCCAGCCGGCTGTCGGCCAAGGTGGACTCCGCCGCCGTGCAGGACGGCTTCCAGGTCTATCACCACAGCTTCTTTTTCAGTGCCGACGGCAGCTGGGCCGTGGTGCAGCAGGGAATGAACCAAGCGAGCGGCATGGCCCGCCGCTATCACTGGCTTCCGCCCGAGCGCTTCGACCGCGATCCGCATGCCGCGATCGCCGGCGTTCCAACCCAGCAGGTGCTCAATCTGGTGGCGTCAGAGGGAGAGGCGAACCGCCAGTTGGCGGTCACGTTGTCGCGCGAGACTCCAACCAAACTGATCAGCGAGCTCATCCAGATGCGATCGGTGGCGATGCCGCGTCATCACGAGGTGCGGCTCAGCGATCTTCATCCGGAGCGGCTCGGGCGCGTGCTGCTCAGCACCTATGAGCGGCAGCCCGAGGATTACACCGCGCTGCTGGCCGTTCCCGGTGTCGGTGCCAAAGCGTTGCGCGCCCTGGCGCTGGTGGCGGAGCTGACCTACGGCGAGCCGGCGTCGGTGCGCGATCCTGTCTCGTACGCCTTCGCCCATGGCGGCAAGGACGGCACCCCCTTCCCCGTCGATCGATCGACCTACGACGCCACCATCGAATCGTTGCGTCGGGCGGTTCACGACGCGCGTGCCGGCCACTCGGAAAAATCGGCCGCGCTCAAGCGTCTGGCCGGCGTCGAGCGATCGCTGGCCGCCGCGCCGGCGTGAGCGGTGACCCGTCCGGCGAACGTATCAACATCCCGTCCGCGGCCCTGGTGGTGCTGATCGGCGCCGCCGGATCCGGCAAGTCGACCTTCGCCAGCTCGCATTTCCCGCGTGAGGCGATCGTCTCCTCGGACCAGCTGCGAGCGGCGCTTTACGCCGCCAGTCCGGGGCGGCGGCGGAACGACGTCTTCCAGCAACTCCTGCCCATCGTCGAGACGCGGTTGGAGGCGGGCCGGCTCACGGTGCTCGACGCCACCAACACCGACTGGATGCGCCGCAGCGAGCTCATCCGTAGCGCCCGCCGCCACGGACGGCCGGCGATCGCCCTGGTTTTTCAGCTACCGGTCGATGTTTGCCTCGTCCACAATGCGTCACGCCCCAATGCCGTCCCGGCCTCGACCGTGCGCCGCCAGGCCGCCGATATCGCGCGGGACGCTGACCGTCTCGACCTCGAAGGCTTCGCTGGCGTCTTTATCTTTCGCTCGGTCGACGAGCTATCGCGCGTCCGCCTCGAAATCGAAAGAGGCCCGGTTGCCCGGGCCTCTTCGTCGTAGTCATTTCACTCCCCCCTTGTGGGGAGGGGCGGGGAGGCTTTACTCGCGATCGCCGCAGGCAGCCGCAACCGCGCCGAACGCCGCCTTCAGGCTGGTCAGGTCGGTGGGCAGGTTCCGCAGGCTGAACGAATGGCTTTCAGCGAGCTCTTCGGTCGGCAGCCCCTTGAACTGCGCCTGCAGGGCGCTGATCGCTGCGCTGCACGCCGTGGTGGGCGTCGGGGCGCAGGCTGTGCGGGCCGCCAGCAGGGCGTCCTTCAGGTGCAGCGCTTCCATCGCATCTTCGGCCTGGTCGCTGGCCGTCGCGGTCCGCTCAGTGGCATCCTCGGCGACCTCGTTCTGGTGCAACGTCTTCAGGCTGTCGATCGCCGCCTGGCATCCGGCGCCGAGCGCCGCGACCTTGGGTGCGGCGGGCTTGGTCTCGAGGTCGCTCTTCTCGGCGGGCTCGCTGATCGGTTTGGTTGCGGGCGCCGCCGCGGTCGTCCGCTGCGCCAGCGTGACGTCGTTTTCGGCGGCTGTGACCTGCGTCCTCGCCGCCAGCAGGCTGGTCAGGCTCGCCGCCGTCGTCCGTGTTCCCGAAGTCTGGGCATTGACGCTGAGTGCCGCCGCCACCAGCAGACCAATGCCGCCAACGATAATCGCCTTTCCTCGCACGATGATCCTCCTTGCGGGGTAGTCCCCTTCTAGAACGACCTGGCGCGAGACCGCTTACGGCCGTTAAGAACCATCAAGGCCGAGCGGCGGTCTGGAAACAATCGCCTGAAGCCGGACTGGAACGCTAGGCTGCTTCGCTGGGCGGCCGGTTGAGCAACAGCCAGTACATCCCCAGCACTCGAGCCGCCTCGGTGAACTGGTCGAAGTCCACCGGTTTGGTGATGTAGCTGTTCACACCCAGTCGATAGCTCTCCAGCAGGTCGCGTTCCTGGCGCGAGGAGGTCAGCATCACGACCGGGATGGTCTTGGTCCGAGGATCTTCCTTGATCCGCTTGAGGACCTCCAGGCCATCAACCAGCGGCAGCTTGATGTCGAGCAGGATGACCTTGACCATGTCGGTGATCCGGCGATCCGCGTAGCGGTCGGTGCAGAAGATGAATTCCAGCGCTTCGGCGCCATCCCTGACCACATGGATCTTGTTCGTCACGTTGTATTTCTTGAGCGCGTGAAGCGTCAGGGCCTCATCATCTTTGTTGTCTTCCACCAGCAGAATCTCTACGCCGCTGCTTGCCATTCGTAGTTACCTCCAAGCGTGAAATAGAAGGTTGCGCCCTTGTCGGGCTCCCCTTCCGCCCAGACCCGTCCGCCGTGTCGCTGCACGATCCGCTGGACGATCGCCAGCCCAACCCCGGTTCCCTCGTAGTCTTCCGCGCGGTGCAAGCGCTGGAAGACGCCGAAGAGCTTGTTGACGTAGCGCATGTCGAAACCGACGCCGTTGTCTTTGACGAAGAAGACCGTGTCTCCCGACGCCTCCTCGGTAAAGGTTCCGACCTCGACGGTGATCCGATCGCGCTTGGCGCTGTATTTCAGCGCATTGCTCAACAGATTGAGAAAGACCTGTTCCAGCAGGACCCGGTCGCCCATGGTGAGCGGCAACGGAGAAACCTTGAGCTCGACAGCCCGACCGTTCCGGCTGGGCTCGAGCCGATTCCAGACCGTCCGGACCAGCTCGCTGGTATCGACGGAGTTCCTCGTCAATTGCTGACGGCCCAGCCGGGAGAACGCGAGCAGATCGTCGACCAGCGTGCCCATGTGCTTGCCGCTCTCAGCGACGCGTTTGAGATAACCCATCGATTCGGGCGTCAACTCCGCGGCATGTTCATCCATCAGGATGGCGGTGAATCCGTTGATCGCGCGCAGCGGGGCGCGCAGGTCGTGGGAAACGGTGTAGGTAAAGGCTTCCAGCTCTTTGTTGGCCGCCTGCAGCTGACGGTTGGCCGTTTCGGCTTGGGCCGTTTGCTGGCGGACCGCTTCGACCAGGGCGACCCGTTCGAGCCCGGTCGCAATCAGCAGCGCGTACTGGGCAACCCAGGCGACCTCATCGGCGCCCAGCACCGGCGTGAATGGGCCCGAGAGCAGGACCAGTGCCCCCTTCGTCGTCCCGGCCGGGAGGGGGGTGACGATGGCAGCGGGCTCATCGCTCAGGCCGGTGGCGACCACCCGCGGCGGTTCGGGGGCGCCGACCTTTCGCTGCAAGCTCCGGGCCTCGTCTTCGGAGAGACCGCTGCGGGCCAGCAGCGTGTCGGCCGGATAGGCGATAAATCCCTTCTCGCCGCCGGCAACCCGAAGCGCCCACTCGAGGGCGCGCGTCGCCAGGGTCTGGCGATCGGGCGAATACATCAGGATGTCATGGCTCGCGCTCCAGACCAGCGCCTCCTCGCTATCGCGCCAGAGACGGCGCAGCCACCGCGGTGCGGCGAAGCCGGCATAGAGCAGGGGCACGATCCCCAGGGCGATGAGCGCCGAAATCAGCTTCAGGGCCGGCGTGGAGGCGTATGAACCGGCACCGACATCGATGACCAAGATGGCGACGATCGCGCCATAACCGGCGGCCAGGGCTCGCAGCCGGGCACGCTGCACGGTGGGCAACCGGCGGGAAACCAGCCAGAAGCGAAGGCTTGGCTCACCAACGCTCAGCGACCAGATCACGACCAGGGCGAACAGCGACGCCGTTTGGAGTGGGGACGCCGACGCATTCCCAGCAGTCTCCAGGCTGGCCGTAACGGTAAGCACCATGACGACAGCCGGGATGGCGATGGCCGCCAGCCGCAGCCGACGGCCCAGGGGGATGATGGTGTCCCGGAAGAGAAGCAGCGACAGGCCCGACAGCATGAACACAACCAGGGTGACGCTGCCCGTCAGCCAGGCCAGTTGATGGGGCACCAGCTTGGCCAGCTGGCCTGCGGTGCTGACCACGCCCAGCGAGCCGATCGCGAGCGCCAGCCAGCCCCGGCCCGCATCCCGGAACCGGAGCCAATCCCAGAGCGAGAGGCCGGCAATCATGAGAAGGCCTGCGGCCGTGGCGATCGACAGCCACTGCAGCAGATCGGTAACACTCACGTGACCACAAAACAACGCGACGGGGAAGTCCGGCTTGCACGTTGCTTGAGATAGAACATCGAATGGCAGGAAAGCCACTCCGCGTCCTGGTTCTGGAGGACCGGCCTGACGACGCGGAACTGACCGTCCACGAGTTGCGCCGAGCCGGCTACGCCCTCCACTGGGTGCGGGTCGACGACGAAGCCAGCTTCCGCGCCGCTCTGCACCCCGATCTCGACCTGGTGCTGGCCGACTACCACCAGCCCGGATTTGACGCGGTGCGCGCCCTGCGCATCATGCAAGCGCAGCACCTGGACATTCCGTTCATCATCGTGTCGGGCGCCATCGGTGAGGAGACGGCCGTGGCCGCCGTCCGCGATGGCGCCGCCGATTACGTGCTCAAAGATCGGCTGACGAGACTCGGCACCGCGGTCGAGAATGCGCTGGAGCAACATGCGCTCCGTCAGCGCGAGCGGCGGGTGCTGGAAGAGCTGCGCGCCTCAGAGCGGCGCTACGAAGACCTGGTCAACTCGCTGGCCGGTGTGATCTGGGAACAGGAGCTGCCCGCTCGCCGGATCAGCTTCATCAGCCGCCGGGTTGAGACCCTGCTCGGCTATCCCGTCGAGGACTGGGTCACCAGGCCCGGTTTCTGGCTCGATCACATCGTCGCCGAAGACCGGGAACAGGTGGCAGCCGAATCGGACGCCGTCGTTGCCACCGGGCGCTCCGGCGAGTCGGTTTATCGCATGCGGGCGTCGGATGGCCGAATTATCTGGGTTCGCGATCACTACTCGGTTGGAATGACAGACGGGAAAGCCACCAAGGTCCGCGGCGTGCTGGTCGATATCACCTCCCTGAAACGAACAGAAGACCTGACCCGCTTGATGGCGGTGGTGGCGGAGAGCGCCAACCGGACCTCACAGGTCGATGATGCCCTGCAGCTCGGAATCGACAACATCTGTGCCGTGACCGGCTGGCCCGTCGGCCACGCCTGGATCGTGCCTGACGATCAACTCGGGTCTCATCCGCCGAGCCGGCTGGTCTGTAGCGCCATCTGGCATCTCGACGACCCGGACCGGTTCGCCGCCTTTCGCCGGACGACCGAGAGCAACCCATCCCGCGTCGGCGAGGGGCTGGTCAGCCGGGCGTTGAAGAGTGCGCGGATTGCGCTGACCGACGGCCCCTCGGGTCCTGGGATCTTCTTGCGCCGGGAAGCCGCCGAGGCCGCCGGACTCACCAACGGGATCGCCGTTCCGGTGCGGGTGGGCGAGACCGTGGTCGCGGTGCTGGAATTCTTTGCGGATCGTCCGATCCAGGCGGACGCCGAGCTCAGCCAGGCGCTCGAGCACGCCGCGCTGCAGCTCGGCCGCGTGATCGAGCGCGCCACCTCCGCGCGGGCCCTCGAGCGCCAGGCCACCACCGACAGCCTCACCGAGCTGCCCAACCGCGCGCTGCTGGTGGGGGAGCTTCGTCAGGCGCTCTTTGCCGCGCGCACCGCCGGCCATCGGGTCAGCCTGTTGCTCATCGATCTGGACAACTTCAAGGAGATCAACGATAGCTTCGGGCACCCCGCGGGTGATGACGTGCTGCGCCAGATCGGACCACGGTTGCGCGCCCTGGTGCGTGGTAGCGATACCGTGGCGCGCCTCGGCGGCGACGAGTTTGCGGTGTTGCTGCGCGGCGCGGAGACAAAAGACGCGATCCGGATCGGCCGCGAGCT
>DASTJZ010000096.1:0-8816 GCA_035716185.1 Candidatus Dormiibacterota bacterium | reverse complement strand
CGTTGCTCATCGCGCTGCCAGCTTATGCGAATGGTCGTTACGGCCTACACGCCCAAGTAGGCTTTGCGGACCGCCGGGTCTTTTCGCAAGTTCGCCGCCGACCCGCTCATCGCGATCCGCCCGTTTTCCAGCACATAGCCGCGGTCCGCGATATCGAGCGCCAGGATGACGTCCTGCTCGACCAGCAACACCGCGGTTCCATCCTGATTGATGGTTTTGACGATTTCCATCACCCGGTCGACGAGTTTGGGTGAGAGTCCGAGCGACGGCTCGTCGATCATCAGCAGCTTTGGCCGGGCCATCAACCCGCGGCCAATCGCGACCATCTGCTGCTCGCCGCCGGACAGCGTGCCCGCGTCGCGATCGAGCTTGTCGGCAAGCGCCGGAAAATACTGGAGCACTCGCTCGAGGTCCTGGTTGCGCTGGCCGTCATGGCGCCGGTAGGCGCCGAGCATCAAATTGCGGCGGACACTCAAGGTGCCGAACAGCCGGCGGCCCTGTGGGACATGGACCAGGCCGCCGGCGACGATCCTCTCGGGCCGCAGATTGTTGATCGTCCGGCCGTCGAAGCGGGCCTGACCGTCGAAGATGCGGACCAGCCCGGAGAGCGCGCCGAGCAGAGTCGACTTTCCGGCCCCATTGGCGCCGATCAGCGCCACCAGCTCGCCGTTCTGGAATTGCACGTCGACGTCGAAGAGCACGGGCGTGGTGCCGAATCCCGCGCGCAGCTTCTCGACCTCGAGCAGGGCACTCATTCGCTGCTCCCTTCCGCTTGTGGGGAGGGCTGGGGAGGGAGTTGTTGCGATCGGGCATAGCGCTCACCGAGGTAGGCCTCGATTACCCGACGATCACTGAGCACCTCCCTGGGTGGTCCTTCGACCAGGATGCGCCCGAAGTTGAGAACGAAGGCCCGGGTGCAGACGCCGACGATGACCTTCATCACGTGTTCGATCAGCACGATGGTCACGCCACGATCTCGGACACGCCGGACGATTTCCAGCGCCTGCTCGACCTCCACGGGGTTCAAGCCAGCCATCACCTCGTCGAGCAGGAGCAGCTGCGGCTGCATCGCCAGGGCGCGCGCCACCTCCAGGCGTTTGCGATCGGGAACGGTGAGTCGGAGCACCGGGTAGTCGCGTTTCTCGGCCAGACCAACCAGCTCCAGAACCTCGTCGGCCTGTTTCATGGCGGCCACCGGCTGCAACCGGTCGTGGGGCCGGCCGAAGAGCGCGCCCATGGCGGTGTTCTCGCGAACCGTCATCGAGGGAAACGGCCGGACGATCTGGAAGGTGCGGCCGATTCCCAGTCGAGCTCGCCGAAACGGCGGCACGTCGCGGATGGAGGCATCATTCCAGCGGATGTCGCCTGCGTCCGGGCGGGCGATCCCGCTGATGCAGTTGAGCAGGGTGGTCTTGCCCGCGCCATTCGGCCCGATGACGCCGACGATCTCGCCTGGCTCGATGGTGAAGCTGACGTCCGCCACGGCGTTGACGCCGCCGAATCGCTTGCTGACGTTGGTCAGCGCCAGCAGGCTCAAGCGCTGGTCTCGCGCAAGGTCCGGCGCAGGTACGCCAGGGATAAGCGGCTCTGGCCGCCGAAGAAGTCGATCACGCCTCTAGGAATGAAGATCACGCACACCGTGAGCAGCACGCCAAGACCAATCTGGGAATAGACCGAGCTCGAGCCGCCGCCGGCGAGGCTCTGGATGATCAGCTCCAGGGCGATGGCACCCGCGACCGGACCGAGGACCGTTCCGGCTCCACCGAGCACAGCCATCAAGATCATCTGCACGTTGTCGGAGACGGCGAAGACGAGTTCCTGGCTGATGTAGCTGTTCCACTGCGCGAAGATCCCGCCGGCGAGGCCGGTCAGGGCCGCGGCGATGCAGAGCGCGGCAACCTTATATAAGGTGGTGTTCACCCCGATCACGGCGGCCGCCTCCTCGTTCTCCCGGATGGCCAGCAAGCCGTATCCGAATCGGCTGTGCAGGATGAGCCAGGCCGTCGCGACGGCCAGCAACGCTGTGCCCAGCATCAGATAGAAGAACAGCAAGTCCGAGCGAACGATGGGGAGAAACAACCCGGTCGAGGCGCCCAAAGAGGGCACGTTATTGACGACCTCGCCGACCGCGACGCCCACCCCGAGGGTGGCCACCGCAAAGTAGTGACCCCGTAATCGGAGCAAGGCAAGGCCGACGATGAGGCCAAAGACCGCGGCAACCACGGGCGCCGCGAGCAACGCGAGGATAAATGGCCAGCGCTGGTTGGCGACCAGGACGCCGACGGTGTAGGCGCCCATGCCGAAGAAGGCGATATTCCCGAAGCTGGCATAGCCGGTGAAGCCGCCGATGATGTTCCACGCCGATGCCATCGTCACGAACATGGCCACGGTCGTGGCCAGCCGGAACCAGAGCTTGTCGGTGATCAGCGGCAGACCGGCTTGCTGCGCCGCATCGAGTGAGGTCAGCGGCCCCAGCACGACGTAGATCAGGCCGAGGGCGGCGAAGACAAAAAGCGCGCGGCGTAGCCGGGTCGGGAAGCGGCGCTCTCGAGCGATCATGCCAGCCGGCCGAGGAGACCTCGCGGGCGGACGACGAGCACGACCACCAGCACGACGAAGGCGATGGCGTTTGCATATCCCGAGCCCAACCCGGGAAGGCTCTGCCCCAGCGTTTCGATCAAGCCGAAGGCCAGCCCGCCGGCGACTGTGGCGCTGACCCGGCCGAGGCCGCCCAGGATGACGACGGCGAAGGACTGCAGGGTGTAGGGATCACCAGCGGTCGGCGTGATCGCCTGAAAGGTGGCGATGATGCCGCCGGCGACGCCGGCCACGGCGGCGCCGATGGCAAAGGTCAGCGCATACATGTGCCGGAGATCGATGCCAACCAGCTGAGCGGCGTCGCGCTCGGAGCCCACCGCCTGGATCGCATTGCCGATCCGGGTCCGATTGAGGAGCGTCCACAAAAGCGCGGCAAGCACCAGCGCGACTGCGAGACCGCCCGCCCGGATGTAGGGGATGGTGATGCTGCCCAAATGCAGGCCGGCACCTGAGTAGGACGGCGTGACGGAGCGGAAGTCCGAGGTGAAGATCACCAGCAACAGGCTGACGATTACCAGGTTGATGCCGAAGGTCAGCAGAAACGTAAAGAGCAGCGGAGCCCGGATGATCCGGTTGATCACCCCGCGCTGCAGGGCGTAGCCGATGGCAAAGAGGACGATGGCATCCACCGGCAGGCTGAGGAACGGATCCAGGTGCAGCCTGGTGAAGAGGACCCAGGTGGCGTACGAGCCGACGATGACCAGCGCCCCGTGGGAAAGGTTGACGATGTTCAGGATGCCCCAGACCATGCTGAAGCCGAGCGCGACCGCGACATAGATCCCACCCAGCAGGAGCCCGAGGATAACCTGCTGGGTGAACTGGCTCATCGCCTCAGCCTGTCAGCGACGGTCGATTCCTAGCGTGAACTCCAGGCCGGGGCCGGATACTGCGGGTTGCCGTTGGCGACGTCCTTCGGAAACACGGTGTAGTGCACGCCATTCTGGATCTGCTCGACCACCATTGGCTTGAAGGTGTTGATGCCGCGGCTGTCGAATTTGATTTCACCGAAGAAGGTCATCACATCAAGCGAGGCCAGGGCGTCGCGCACCTTGCCGGCATCGAGCGAACCGGCATTCTCGATGGCCTTCTCGAACGCCAGGCAGGCGGCCGTGGATTCCGCGACGTGGTAGTCGGGCGGGGTATTCCCGCCGTACTTTGACTCGTAGGCCTTGACGTACTCGCTCTCCAACAGGTAGAAGGACGGCCTGTACTTCACCTGCGGCGTCCATTGCGAGCCGTCCATGACGTAGTTGGCATCGGGCCCCAGCGCTTGAATGAAGTCGGGGGTGGACGGGCCGACCGAGTACGCAAAGATCTTGGCGTTGAGGCCGAACTGCTTGGCCGCCTTGTTGATCGAGATCGCCTCGGCCAGGTGCCCCGAGTTCATCAGGATGTCCGGATTAGCCGCCTTGGCCTGGCTGACCAGGCTGCTGACGTCGGTCGCCCCGTTCGGATACTGCTTGCTGAAGACAACGTTGATGCCCTTGTTTGGGGCGTACTCCTCGACCGCCTTCGCCACCTCGAGTGAGAAGTTGTCGTTCGCGGAGAGCAACGCCAGCGTGGTCGGCTTGGGGCTCAACGTGGCCGCCATGTCGAGCACGCCGGTCAGATATTTGTTGGCCGGGGAGAGCACGCCGAAGGTGTACTTGTAGCCCTTGTTGAAGATCGACTGGGCCGCACCGTTCCCTTCAACCATGGGGACGCCATTCTTTTCGGCAACGATCGCGTCGGTGGCTGTTGGGCCGCTGCCGTAGGGACCGAGGATGAATTGCGACTTCTCGTCGGTGATCAGCTTCTGCATCAGGGTGGCCGACAGGCTCGGAATGCTCTGGTCGTCCTCATACTTGATTTCGACCGGATGCTTGACATTGCCGACCAGGATCCCGCCTCGGGCGTTGATCCAGTCCTTCCACAGGTCGTAGCCCTGCTTGGTCAGGCCGCCTTCCTTGGACGTCGATCCGGTTAGCGACACGGGGGCGCCAAAGACGATGGTCGATCCGGTGCTGGTAGCCGTGCTTCCGCCTCCCGAAGTTCCGCAGGCCGCCAAGACGAGAACCGATCCGGTAAGCGCGGCGAAAAGCCTTTTTCTCCCTTCCATGCCGCCTAATCTAGCGCATTAGTCTTTATTGGACGGAGCGCTTTGGCCCAGCTCGGGAGACCCGCGGGGCCGTCTTGCGCGAGTGCACCAGGAGGGTGCGTTCGAACTCGATCACGACCGTGCCGTCGGGCTTGTAGCCGGTGGTTTTGACCCGCACCACCCCCTGGCCGGGACGAGACTTCGACTCACGCGTCTCCAGCACCTCGGACTGCGCGTAGATCGTGTCGCCGGCAAAGACTGGGGCGGGCAGCGTCACTTTGTCCCATCCGAGATTGGCCACCAGGTGCTGGCTCAAATCCTCGACGCTCAGGCCGGTGACCAGCGAGAGCGTCAGGCAGCTGTTCATCAGCGGCCGGCCGAACTCCGTGTGCGACGCATAGTCGGCGTTGAAATGGATCTCGTTGGTGTTGCAGGTCAACAGCGTGAACCAGGTGTTGTCGACCTCACTCAGGGTGCGACCGATCCGGTGGCGATAGATGTCGCCGACCTTAAAGTCTTCGAAGAATCGTCCAGGCTCGTCCTCCGTCATGTTGTCCCTCCATATGAGCGTGGCAGACCGAGCACGTGCTCGGCGATGTACGCCGTGACCAGGTTGTTGGTAATCGGCGCGACCAGGTAGAGGCGCGCCTCGCGAAATTTCCGTTCGATGCCGGTCTCGACCGCCATGCCGCTTCCGCCGTGGGTCGTCATCGCCACCTCGGCCGCTTCCCACGCCGCCTCAGACGCGAGGAGCTTGGCGCTATTCGCCTGCGCTCCGCACGGCTCGCCGGAATCGAAGAGCGTCGCCGCCTGCCAGCGGACTAACGACGCGGCGTCGGTGTGCATCGACGCGCGGGCGATGGGAAATTGCACGCCCTGGTTGGCGCCGATCGGCCGGCCAAAGACGACGCGCTGATTGGCATAGCTCACCGACTTCGAGATAAACCAGCGCGCATCGCCGATGCTTTCGGAGGCGATCAGGATTCGCTCGGCGTTGAGCCCGTCGAGGACCTGCCGAAAACCCGAGCCCTCGTCGCCGACCAGGGCATCGGCGGGCACGCGCAGGTCATTGATGAAGAGCGCATTCGTCTCGTGGTTGACCATGGTTTCGATCGGCCGAATCTCGATCGAGGGGCCGGCCGTTCGCAAGTCGACCAGGAAGAGGCTGAGCCCGTCGGACTTTCGCGTGACGTCCTCGAGGCGAGTGGTGCGGGCCAACAGCAAAAGGAGGTCCGAGTGCTGCAGCCGCGAGGTGAAGACTTTCTGCCCGCTGACGACGTAGCCGTCGCCTTCGCGACGGGCGAAGGTCGTGATCCGGGTGGTGTCGCTGCCGGCCTCGGGCTCAGTCACCGCCATCGACTGGAGCCGCAGCCGGCCGGCGGCGAGCTGAGGGAGATAGCGCTCTTTTTGCGCCTCGCTGCCGTGACGCAGCAGCGCGCCCATCGTGTACATCTGCGCATGGCAGGCGGCCGCGTTTCCGCTGGAAGCGTTGATCTCTTCGAGAACGATGCAGGCCTCGACCATTCCCAGCCCCGCGCCGCCGTATTCGGTCGGGATCAGAACGGAGAGCCAGCCGCCCCTGGTCAGCTCGTCGACAAACTCCTCGGGATAGCGCTTGCCGGCGTCGAGATCGCGCCAGTACGCTTCGGGGAATCGCGCGCAGACTTCTCGCACCGCCTCGCGATAGCGTTGCTGGTCGGCCGTCAGCGAGAAATCCATCAGCTCGACGATGCGTCGAGGATTGCGCGCGCCCGGCGGATGATGGCCTCATCCACCATCTCGCCGTCTTTCGCGTAAGCGCCGCGGCCTGTTGAGGCCGCCTGCTCGGCGGTGTCGACGATGGCCTTCGCCCAAGCGATTTCCGAGGCAGTGGGGGAGAAGACCTCGTTGACGATCGGCACGTGCGATGGATGGATCAGCAGCAAGCCCCCAAATCCATCGGCCCTGGCGCGCTCCGAATTGGCTCGCAAACCGTCGAGGTCCTTGATCCGGATCCATGGGGCATCGAGCGCGGGATGCAGATCCGCCGCTCGCGAGGTCAGCACCACGGCGGATCGCGCCGCGGCGACGGCCGGGCTGCCGCCATCCGGATCGACGCCAAGATCGGCAGCCAGGTCGAAACGACCGAACGAGAGACAGAAGACCTCGGGCGATCGCGCGATCTCGACAGCGTTCAGGACGCCCGCGGCGCTCTCGATGATCGGGACGATTGGGAGACCGGGTGGTCCTTTCGCGGCGAGGATCGCGGTTCGACACGCGGCGAGATCGTGGGCGCCACCAACCTTGGGCAGCATCACGCCGTCGGCTTTGTCGAGCGGCAGGGCAGCGAGATCATCGGCCATGTGCGGGGTCGACGCCGGATGCACGCGCGCCCAGATGGGAGCCTTCCCCGCGAGTTCGCGAAGCGCATCGGCAACCGTATCGCGTGCTTCGGCGATGCGCGCCACCGGAACGGAATCCTCGAGGTCAAAGATGCAGACGTCGGCCCCCACGGTCACCGCCTTGCGCAGACGCGCCGCCTCGGTTCCTGGCGTGAAGAGCGCGCTCCGCACGCGAAGCGCTTTCATGCCAGCGCCTCACTGCTGCTCCTCCCTCCCCCTTGTGGGGAGGGTTGGGGAGGGGGTTGACCGAAGGCACCACGCTGCTCGAGCGCGTCGATTTCATCCGCGCGGTAGCCGGCGGCCTCGAGCACCTCGTTGCGGTCGCCGTCGAGCAGAGGGCCCTGCATATACGAGGGCGCATAGCCATCGACCTTGATCGGCAGCCCGACCGTGGTTACCTGGCCGAGCGCGGAATGCTGATACGAGGCCAGCATGCCGCGTTGCTCGAGCTCCTGGCGATTCAGCGCCGCTTCCATCGAACGCACCGGCGCGACCGGCACCCGGCCGCGCAGGAGTCGCACCCAGTGATCGGTGGGTTGGCTGCGAAAACGGTGGCCGAGAATCTGTGTCAATGTCGCGCGGTTCCGACGGCGGGCGTCGAAGGATGAAAAACGTGGGTCATCAGCCAGTTCGGAGAGGTCCATCAACTGGAGCAGCGCTCGAAAGAACTTCTCCTTGGCACAGGCGATGGCGAGATGGCCATCGGCGGTCTCGAAAAATTGAAAGGGCACGATACTCGGATGGCTCGAATCCGGTGTGCGCTCACCCGGTACGCCGGCGGTGAGATACCAGGTCGCCCGATAGTTGTGATAGGCGAGGGCGACGTCGTACAGGCTGACATCGATATCGCGGCCGCGCCCGGTTCGCTGCGCCTCGAAGACGGCAGCCAGGAGCGCGAGCGCCGCCATCGTGCCACCCGCATAATCGGCAAGCGATAGCCCGCTCTTCACCGGCGGGCCATCCGGATCGCCCGTGAGCGCCGCCCAACCCGTTTCCGCCTGGATCAGCGGGTCATAGCCCGGCTCGGCGCGGCGATCGCCGGCGCGACCGTAGGCGGACAGCGACACGCAGACGATGGCGGGATTCGCCTGATGCAGTGACTCGTAGGTCAGGCCGAGCTGCTCGACGACGTCGCCGCGAAGGTTCGAGTAGACGGCATTGGCGTTGGCGACCAGGCGATGGAGCACCTCCTGCCCGGCCCCGGTTTTGAGGTCCAGCAGCATGCTGCGCTTGCCGCGATTGAAGGAATCGAAGTACAGGCTGTCGGTGCCCTGTTCTCCGGGCGACAGGTAGCGGCTGACGTCGCCGCCCGTCGACGGGTCCTCGAGCCGGATGACCTCCGCACCGAGATCCGCGAGATGAAGGGTGCCAAAGGGGCCGGCGCCGAATTGCTCGACCGCGACGATTCGAAGTCCAGCCAGCGGAGCCTGCGCCATGGTCGAAATGCTACGCGCGATCGTAGGCGCGTAGATCCCAGCGACACTCTGGCCGAGTCCGGCGGATCAAGTAACGCCGGGCGCAGGTTCGGCCCGATTACGGTTTGCTTTCACCCCTCATCGACCGAGCCACCGTTCACGCTGCAGTGGTCGCCCGATATGGGCTTGTTCTGCTGTCAAGCCGACCTCAAGCTCGAACGCTAGGAGACGGCTTCTTCTTCCCGGGTGCGCACGTGGTCGCGGTCTTCCGTGTAGTCACGCAGGACCTTCGACCGGCTGGGATGGCGCAGCTTGCGCAGGGCGGTCGCCTCGATCTGACGGATG
>DASTJZ010000095.1:0-22960 GCA_035716185.1 Candidatus Dormiibacterota bacterium | reverse complement strand
CATGTCGAGCGTCAGTACGCGCTTCCCCCGCAGCGACTCCGGGATGTTGCCCAGCACGATCTGCTGCGCCAGCCCTTCGGCGATCGCGGTCTTGCCGACGCCCGGCTCGCCGATCAGCGCCGGGTTGTTCTTGGTCCGGCGGGACAGGATCTGCACCACGCGCTCGATCTCGGTCTCGCGACCGATCACCGGGTCGAGCGTGTTTTTCGCCGCCAGGTCCGTGAGGTCGCGGCAGAACTGGTCGAGCAGCGGGGTCTTGGACGGCTTCTTCGAGGTCGCCGCCTCTTCGTCGAGCCCGCTCTCGTGGAGCAGGCGGTCGATCTCGCCGCGAACCTTCTCCAGGTTGGCGCCGAGATCCTCGAGCACGTGGGCAGCGATGCCCTCGCCCTCGATCAACAGGCCGAGCAACAGGTGCTCGGTGCCGACATAGTTGTTGCCCATCCGGCGGGCTTCCTCGAAGGAAATCTCGATGACCTTCTTGACCCGCGAGGTGGGGATGATCTGCTGAATAATGATGCGCTCGTTGCGACCCAGCACCGACTCGATGGTGGCGCGCACCTTGTTGATTTCGACGCCAAGGTTGTTCAGCACCTTGGCCGCGAGGCCCTCGCCTTCGCGTAGCAAACCAAGGAGCAGATGCTCGGTGCCGATGTACGAATGGTGCGAGCGCTCGGCCTCTTCCTGGGCCAGCGTCAGGACCTTCTTCGCTCGCTCCGTAAACCGTTCAAAGGGGTACAACCAAAATCCTCCGAATGACTTCTTCTCTACCTATTACGATACCCGGATTTCTCTCAAGACTTCCCGTCCGAAACTGCGGTCGTTCCGCCTGCTGAGACGCTAGGGAGCTACCACTAAACGGGTACGCCTAAACAATCGTTCTCGGAAGCATAGCGCAAATTCGGCGCGAATACGCCAGCCCGTAACAATTTCTTATCGAGCTGTCGCTCGCTCGACCCTGCCCAAACGGGTAGGGAGGCCTACTCCTGAGGAGCGGCGCTGACCTCGGCGTAGACCCGTTCCCGCTCCGGCTGCGGTACCGGCTCGATTTCGCCGGCAAAGCCCGACGACTCCGGTTCTTCGGCACGCCGCGCGGCCTCCGGCTCCTGGACCTGCTTGAGCGAGAGGCTGATGCGCCGCCGCGTCCGGTCGGCTTGCAGCACACGAACCCGTAGCTTTTCGCCCACCTGGACCCTGTCCTCGACGCGTTCGACGTGCTCCCAGGCCAGCTCGGAAATGTGGAGCAGGCCCTCGATGCCGTCGCCGATCTGGAGGAAGGCGCCGTACTTCTTGATCTTCGTGACCTCGCCTTCGACGATGGCTCCGGTTGGAAACCGCTTCTCGATGTGATCCCATGGGTCCTGACCCAGCTGACGAAGGCTGAGCGAGATGCGCGACGTTTCGGGATCGAGCTTGATCACCTTGACGCGAACGTCCTGGCCGACCTGGAGGACATCGGCCACGTTGGTGACACGGTCCCAGCTCAGCTCGGAGATATGGATCAGCCCGTCGGCGGCGCCCAGGTTGACGAAGGCGCCGTAGGTGGTCAGGCCGGAAACCTTGCCGCTGATCTCGTCACCCACTTTGAGCTTGCCGAACAACTCCTCCCGCTGACGGGCGCGGTCCTCGTCGAAGGCGGCCTTCTGGCTGACGATCAGCCGGTTGCGCTTGCGATTGACCTCCAGAATCTTGACCCCAATCCGCTGCCCGACCAGCTCCTGAAGGCTCGAGCTGTAGGTGCGCGACACCTGGGAGGTGGGAAGGAACCCGCGCAACCCCAGGACGTTGACGATCAAGCCACCTTTGTTCTGCTCGCGAACCTCGGCGTCGATCATCTCGCCGGTCACCTGCTGCTCCTGCGCTTTGACCCAGACCGATTCGGCGCGGGCGCGCCGGAGGGAGAGAACGACGTTGCCGTCCTCGTTTTCGGGCTGCAGCACGAAGACCTTGATCTGGTCGCCGGCGTGCAGGTCGGGGGAACCCCCGGTCTCGCGGGTACCCAGCTCCCGGCTGGAGATCACTCCTTCCGATTTCGAGCCGACATCGACCAGGACTTCATCGGGATCGACCCGCACCACCACGCCATCGATGATGTCGCCGTGGGCTAGCCGCTTGCTAGAAGCTTCCTCCTGGTTAAGGAACTCCTCCATCGTCGCGGTTCCGCTTTGCGAGTCGGATGAGTCCTGAGAAAGCTCGAAATCAGACAATCCAGTAGGCCACCACCTTGTGTTATTGGAACTCGTTGGTCGTCAAAGTTGTAGGCAAGAGCGCCGAGTCACCCCGAAGTATAGCAATCGTTAGAAGCCGACCTATGTGCGCAGCCAGCCAGAAAACGAAGTCAAACATTTACGCAGCACACGATGCTTGCCTACACTAAAACTGAGAAGTGTGGAACTGGCGTCGCGATAAGACAGCCTTCGCCATATCCGGAGGCGGCGCCCGAGGCGCGACCCAGGTCGGCATGCTGGAAGCCCTGATCGAGCGAGGCATCACGCCCGACTTCGTGGTGGGCGTTTCCATCGGCGCCTGGAACGGCGCCTGGATTGCCCACCGACCGGACCTCGAGTGGGCAAAGAAGCTGGAGGAGGTCTGGCAGAAGGTCACCCGCCGCACCCTGGACATGGTCTGGTGGCAGGCCGCCCGCAACATGGTGCGGCGTAGAGCGTCCCTCTACGAGGCCGGCGGACTCTCGCGCTTCATCGCCCAGCATCTCCAGGTGAGCAACTTCGAGGACCTGGCCGTGCCGCTGCATACGGTCGCGATCGACCTGACGTTGGGCACCAAGGCCGTCTTTTCGCACGGCCCGCTGGCCCCGGCCGTGCTGGCATCCTCGGCCATCCCTGGCGTCTTTCCGCCGGTGGTCGTCGGCGGGCACCAGCACGTGGATGGCGGTCTGGTGGATCCGACAGGGCTGGACACGGCCATCGAGCTGGGCGCACGGCGCGTCTATGTGCTGGACTCGGGCTACGCCGGCCGGTTGCCGGCGCCCCTTGGATCGATGAACGCGATCGTCGACCACACCTTCCAGGTGGCCGCCCAGCACCGAACGCGCTGGACGATCCGCTTGATGGGGCGAAGCGTCGAGATCATTCACCTGCGGCCAGATGCCGGCTTCCTGCGCCACTCGATGGACTTCGGCGCGACCGAGGACTACATCCGCGAGGGTTATCGGTTTGCCAGCGAGGTGCTCGAGACTCGCGCCAGGCGCCGCCGGATGCCCGAACTAGCGCCGATTGCTGCTCCCGTTTACCATTAGCCGTCCTTACATCGAACGCGAAGCGGTTCGCCGCCACGGTTGGCGCTGTATGCCTGGCGGCCCTTGTCATCGGGCTGCTGATCGGCGCCATCGTCAAACTCCGGCAGCCGCCACCTGACATCACGAAGCAGGTCGGATCCTTCGTCCTGGTCATGCAGGGGCATCCGGGGGTCGCCCATGACATCGACCAGGACACCGCGGTCGCCGCGGCGCTGAAGAGCATCGCCACCCAGGGGGCGGCGAACGGCGCGCCGTCGGTGCAGGGTTACACCCTCACCAGCGCGTACCACGCGGTCGGGCTGCTCCGAGCCAGGACCATGGATGGTCGAGAGACGTGGTCGTCCGATCGCCCGGTGGACGCCTGGGTCCTGGAGTTTGTGGCGCCTCCGCAACTGGGATGGGCTCACGTATCGGCCTTTGCCGTGGTCGACGCCCGCACCGGCAATGTTGAGTCGCACAGCGAAGAGAAAACGAACTAGTCGTTCAGGCTCGTGCGGCGCTTGAGCGAGTCCTAGCGAGCGACGCGGAAGCCGAAGTCGAAGGCCTTGATCGACTGGGTCAGCTGGCCAACCGAGATGTAGTCGACACCGGCGAGCGCGTAGGCGCGGGCGTTGTCGAGCCCGACCTTGCCGGTAATTTCCACCTTGGCCCGACCCTGCACCAGCGCAATCGCCTGCCGCACCTGGCCGGGCGGAAAATTCTCGAGCAGCAGAACATTGACCTTCGCCACCAGCGCCTGCTCGAGCTCCTGCATGTTGGTCACGGTCAGCTCGATCCGCTTGCCCGGATTAGTTTTTCGGAGCTGCCGCACGATGTTCGGCACACCCTCGCTGAGGGCGAGGTGCGACTCGGTGACGACCAGCCGCTCGGGGCCCTTGATCTGCGTGATGCCGCCGCCGACCTCGACCGCGTACTTTTCCAGGAAGCCCAGGCCGGGGCTCGTCGCCCTGGTACTGAGGATGCGGGTCTTGGTCCCCTTCACCGCGTTGGCGAACTTCGCCGTTTGCGAGGCGATGCCAGAGAGGTGCTGCAGGAAGTTCAGGGCGGTGCGCTCGGCCTTGAGCACGCTGACCGCCGGACCGGATACCCGGGCAACCAGCTGGCCACCGGCAAGCGCCATGCCATCCGTCGCGCGAGGCTCGAAGCTGATGTTCTTGTCGACCAGCTCGAAGACGCGCTTGAAGATTGGCAATCCGGCGAGCACGCCGTCTTCGTTGGCGATCAGCTTGCCCCGGGCCTTCACCTTGCCAGGGAAGAGCGCCTGGGTGGTCGTGTCCCCATCGCCGACGTCCTCATCGAGCGCCTCCTTGATGAGCTTGTCGACAGCGCTCATCGGAAAGCGCATGGTGATGACGGGCGGCGGGGATGGACGGGGCGCGGGCGCCGGGCGAGGCTGAGCGACCGGTGCTGGGCGCGGCGGCATCCCGGGCGGGCGGCCGGCCGTCCGCCATGGTGACCCGAGGCCCAAAATGGTCGGCCGCGGGAACGGCATGATGGGGACGCCCGGCGGCAGCGGCGGCTGGACGGGCGCTTGCGGCTGGGGTTGAGCTTGCTGTGGCACGGCTGCAGCCGCCGGCTCGGAGTTCGGCTGGCTGCGCGCCGGCGGAAGGCTCTTGGCGCTGGCGGGTTTGGTTGCCGGCCGGGCCGCGACCCCGGTCTTTGGGGCGACCGAGGCCGACTTGCGGGCTACCGAAGCCACGTTTGGGCGCGGCAACTTGGCGCTCGGCTTGGCCTTCGCCTTTGAAGTTGTAATTCGCCCCTTCGCTTTAGAGCGCCGATCTGAACTCAGTAGCGCTCCGCTCCAAATACGACGTTATCGATCAATCTTGTTGATCCAAGTTTAACAGCGATCGCCAAAACACTGCCCGGGACGGCTCGCTGCGGAGTACGGAGCGTGGCCTCGTCGACCACTGAGATGTACTCGATGGCCAACCCGTGCGCCGCGGCCAGTATGGCCCGCGCTGACGCCTCGAGCGCGGAGGGGTCCGTTTCACCGTCGGCGAAGCGCTCGGCGGCGCCGGCGAGTGCCGACCGGATCACCGGAGCGGCCCGACGCTCGTCGGGGTCGAGATAGGCGTTGCGTGAGCTGATGGCGAGCCCGTCGGACTCGCGAACGGTGGGGCAGGCCACGATCCGGATCGGGAGGGCAAAGTCGCGTACCAGCTGGCGCACCAGGACAACCTGCTGGAAGTCCTTCTGACCGAAGTACGCTCGCTTCGGCTGGGTGAGGTTGAACAACTTGAGAACCACCGTCAGGACTCCTGCGAGATGACCGGGGCGACTCTTCCCTTCCAGGACCTCGCCCAGCGGCCCAGGGTCGATCGACGTCCTGAAGGAGGCCGGATAGATCTGGTCCACCGGTGGGTGAAAGATGGCGTCGACGCCGAGCCCCTCGAGTCGCGCCCGATCGCTTTCGAAGGGCCGGGGATAGCGGGCGAAGTCTTCCTGCGGTCCAAACTGCCGGGGGTTGACGAAGATGCTCGCGATCACCCGCCGGTTCTCGCGGCGGGCGCGCATGACCAGGCTGTCGTGTCCGGCATGCAGCGCGCCCATGGTCGGCACGAAGCCAATTTCTTCGCCGGCGTGGCGCCAGGCGATCGCCTGCTCCTGCATGGCCATCGCCGACTCGATGACGACCGGCTTAGCGGGCGGAGTACTCGTACTCAGCGGTCGGGTAGGCTCCGGCTTGCACGTCCTGGTCGAACTGGCGCGCGGCCGCCTCGATGGACTCTCCGAGCTTGGCGTACTGGCGGACGAACTTCGCGACGTGGCCCGGGTTCAGTCCGAGAACATCCTGAATGACGAGCACCTGGGCGTCGCATTGGGCGCCCGCGCCGATGCCGATGGTGGGAACCGTGAGCGCCTGCGTCACGCGCTGGCCGAGTGCGCTCGGTATGCCCTCGAGCACGACCGCAAAGGCGCCTGCCTCCTCGAGCGCCTTCGCATCACTCACGATGCGCTCGGCAGCTTCGTCGCTGCGACCCTGGACCCGCATCCCGCCGAACTGATTGACGAAGGTCGGGGTGAGGCCGAGGTGCGCCATCACCGGAATCCCCATCGCGGTCAGCGTCCTGGTGTACCCGATCACCCGACCGCCGCCCTCCATCTTCACCGCTTGCACCCGCGCTTCTTTGAGGAAACGGCCGGCGTTGCGAATGGTGTCCTCCTCGGAGGCGTGGTAGGCCATGAACGGCATGTCGCCGACGATGAGCGCATTGGGCGCTCCGCGAACCACGGCCGCGGAGTGCCGGATCATGTCATCCATCGTCACGCTGAGCGTGTCGGGATAACCCAGCATGGTCGTGCCCAGGCTGTCCCCGACGAGGAGCACCGGGATACCGGCTCGGTCCAGCCAGGTGGCGGTGGTGAAGTCGTAGGCGGTGAGCATGGTGAACTTGCGGCCTTCGGTCTTCCACTTGCGCAGGTCGCGGATGGTGGTCGGCATCAGGCGGCCTCCTCATTTTTTTTGCGGACGAGCAGCTTGGTGCGGTCGGCGAGCAGCTGGTAGAGGCGCTGCGCCGCCGGGTCATGGCTGAGGGCGGCGAGATGTTTCTCGATGGTGCCCTCGTCGCCGCGCGCGGCCGGTCCAGTGACGGCGTCCGCCGGGGCCAGCTGGCGCAGGTTATTCACGGCTCCAGCGAGCAGAGTGGTCATCCCGGGTCGCGCGGTCGCTTCGTCGAGACCGGCGTCGGTTGCCAGGGCGATCGCCTCGGCCAGCAATGTCATCGGATAGTTCGCGGCGAACACCGCCGCGGCGTGATAGAGGGCGCGATCGATGCCCACCAGGTCGAAGGGATGGCCCTGCAGGTCGAGCGCCAGCTGTTCGAGTAGCGTCCGGAGCGGCCCGTCGGCGTCGATCCCGAAGTAAGTCCCGGCGACATTCTCGACGGCCTGCGGACCACGACGGAAAGTCTGCAGCGGATGAAATACCCCCGTGCGCAGGCTCGCACGCTTGGCCAGGGGCTGAAGCGCACTGCGGTCCTGCGCGCCGCTCAGGTGGACGGCGCTTTTACCCGCTGAGGAACAACGGGATTCGACCATGTCCATGGCCAGCGGCAGGATGACGTCGTCGGGCACCGCCAGGATGGTCAGATCGGCCAGATCGATGGTGGCGGCCGGCGTCTGGCAGGCACGGGCACCGAGCTCAGTTGCCAGGCTGCGGACGTTGTTCGCGTTGCGGCCGCCGATCGCGGCGATGGTGTAGCCCGCGGTATTGGCCGCACGGGCCAGAGCCGACCCGGCGCGTCCGGGACCGATGATCGCAATCGTTGGCTTTTGCATATGCCGTCTCGGTCCAGAGGATCCAAGCGGTGGCTTCAGTGTAACGCGGCCAAGATCCTCGGTTTGCGCCTCCGGCGGGTCACGTCGGTTCCGCGCGACCGGGAGGTTTTGGGCTAGGCCGGCGTCGGTTCCAGGCGTCCGGGCGGCAGCTCGGGCCCACGGTCGTCGGCCTTCGGCTGGACCTGCGGTGGGCGCTGGGCTTCGGGCTTCGGCGCCGCCGGACGCTCGGGGATCTTGCCGTCCGGTGAGTTGAGCACGGCGTCCATCTGCCAGCCCTCGATCGTCTCTTCCTGCTTGAGGTACTCGGCGAGCTGGACCAGCTTGTCACGCCGCTCGGTCAGGATCTTCCTGGCGCGCTGGTAGGCGGTGTCGACCAGGCGGTGGACCTCCTGATCGATCTCGCCGGCAACCTCTTCGCTGTAATTCCGCTGCTCGCCCAGGTCGCGACCGAGGAAGACGAGCTCCTCCTTGTGGCCGAAGGTCAGCGGGCCGAGCTTTTCGGACATGCCCCACTCCGTGACCATGCGGCGGGCCAGCTTGGTCGCCTTCCCGATGTCGTCTGACGCACCAGAGGTGATGTCGCCGAAGATCAGCTCCTCGGCGACCCGGCCGCCCAGGATGACGGCCATGTCATCGTTGAGCTCGCTGCGCGAAACCAGATAGCGGTCTTCGGTCGGGAGCTGCATCGTCCAGCCGAGTGCCATCCCGCGGGAGATGATCGACACCTTGTGCACCGGGTCGGCGTTGGGTAGCGATTTCGCAACCAGCGCGTGGCCGATCTCGTGGTAGGCGATGACGTTCTTCTCCTGCTCGGTGATCATGCGCGACTTCCGCTCGGGCCCGGCGATGACGCGCGCAATCGCTTCCTCCAGCTCGACCTGACCGATCGACTTCTTGTTGCTGCGGGCGGCCAGGATCGCGGCCTCATTAATAAGGTTGCTGAGGTCGGCCCCGGAGAAGCCCGGCGTCTGCCGGGCGAGCACCTCGAGATCGACCTGGCCGTCGAAGGGCTTGTTGCGTGCGTGGACCTCCAGGATGGCGCGTCGACCCCGAATGTCGGGGCGGTCGAGCGTCACGTGACGGTCGAAGCGACCGGGACGGAGGAGCGCCGGATCGAGGACGTCGGGACGGTTGGTGGCCGCGATCACGATGACGTGCGTGCTGGTCTCGAAGCCATCCATCTCCACCAGCAGCTGGTTGAGGGTCTGCTCGCGCTCGTCGTGCCCGCCGCCCAGGCCGGCGCCGCGCTGGCGGCCGACGGCGTCGATCTCATCGACGAACACGATGCATGGCGAGTTCTTCTTTGCCTGGTCGAAGAGATCGCGAACCCTCGAGGCGCCGACGCCCACGAACATCTCGACGAATTCGGAGCCGGAGATGCTGAAGAAGGGCACCCCGGCTTCGCCGGCGACCGCCTTGGAGAGGAGCGTCTTGCCGGTGCCGGGAGGGCCGACCATCAGCACGCCCTTTGGAATTCGGGCGCCAAGCGCCGTGAATTTGTCGGGGAATTTCAGGAACTCCACGATTTCGGTCAGCTCCTGCTTGGCCTCCTCGACGCCGGCGACGTCGTTGAAGGTGACGGCCGGCTTGTCGCCGCTCAGCAAGCGCGCCCGGCTGCGGCCGAAGGAGATCGCCTGGTTGTTGCCGCTCTGCGTCTGGCGGAGCATGTACCACATGAATCCGCCGATGACCAGGAACAGGATGACGTTGGGGAGCACCACCGAGAGCAGCAGGTTCGACGAGCTGGGCGCCTCGGTGCGGAAGTTGACATGGTCCTCGACGAACTTCGTTTCGATCTGATAGGTGTCGCGGAAGGTCGTCTTGTAGCTGGCGTTGTCGACGCCGATCCAGTCGACTTCCGTGCCGCTGCTCTTGATCACGGCGGACGAGATCTGGTGGTCATCGGCAGCCTGGATCAAGTCATAGGTGGACTTTTCGGTTGGGCTGACAGCCTGATTGAAGCTCTTGTAGCTGGCCCAGATGATGGCGAGCAAACCGGCGAGCAGGATGAAGTAGAAGATGTTGCGGTTTCTGCCTCTCATGGCCGCCCTATCTTATCACCGGGTTTTTGAGAAATCCGTTAGGAAACGTCGAATTCGGAACGAATTCAACTCGAATTCAGTTACGCACGATTTCCAGATGCAGCTGGCGGCGGGTTTTCGGCGTCACCCGCTTTGTTTCGGAAACCGTTACACCCGGGATCCAGACGATCTCTTGCCGGTCGGAGACGATCGGCAGGCTATCGCGCAAGTGCCGTGGCACGTGAGCGTCGACCAGCAGGTCCTGCAGCCTTTTCGGCGTATCGAGGCCGAGGGGCCGCATTCGGTCGCCTGGCTTTCGGGTGCCGACGGCCAGCGGTAGCTGGACCAGGTCGCCGTCCAGATGACCGATCTGGTCACGTGCCTTGAAGGTCGCGCGGTCGCAGGCGCAGGTGGTGACGATCAGCTGAGCGCTGGACGTGGGCTGCGGACCACGGTCCGGCGGACCGCCATCTCGCAGGTCGCTGCGGCGTTCGGCTTCGACTTCGAGAAAGCCCGCGTTGGGCATCAGACGCCGGATCACGCGGCGCTGTAATGCCGGTGGCAGCTGCGCAAAGACCCGGCGGTCGGTCGCGCTCGAGCCGGGTAGCTGGGCGACCTGGTCGTCGAGGTAGCGGTCCTCTTCGCTCAGGATGTCCGCCGTTCGCGCGAGCAACTCGCGGGCGGAGGGATCGAATGCGTCGAGCGCCGGAAGCAGTTGCTGGCGCAGGCGGTTCCGCGTGAAGCGGGGGTCATCGTTGGTGGGATCGTGGCGCGGAGCGAGGTGAAGCCGGGCCAGATAGGCCTCGAGCTCGCGACGAGAGAAGTCCAGGAGGGGCCGCGCCAGGTCGCCATCGCGCCGTCGCATGGCGGCGAGCCCGCGGGCGCCGCTGCCACGCAAGAGATGGAGCAGCAGGGTCTCGACCTGGTCGTCCTGCGTGTGGCCGAGGGCGATGGCGGTGCTTTCGGTCGCGCCCGCGACGTGCCGCAGAAAGGCATACCGGGCCGAGCGAGCGGCCTCTTCAGTACGGGGCAGGTCGCCGGCGGCGCGACTGGTGTGGAAGGCAAAGCCCCACTCCGCCGCCATCGAGGCCACGAAATCGCGATCCTGTTCGCTATCGGCGCGCCAGCCATGATCGAAGTGGGCGACCGCCAGGTGGAGCGGGACGGCGGGGAGGATCTCACGGAGGATCGACAGTAGCGCCAGCGAGTCGGGCCCACCCGATACCGCGACGACGACTCGCTCGCCCGGCTTAAAGACGCGGTGCAGGCTGATTGCGCTGGCAACGCGGCGGGGAAACATCACCGGAGTAACTATGGCGGAGGCAAGGATCGAACTTGCGACATACCGGGTATGGGCCGGTTGCTCTACCACTGAGCTACTCCGCCCAGAGCATCGGTTAGTTTAGCAAGGATGTTTCGGTCATTCGCCGAAATTGCGCCGAGCTACGACGCGCTTCGGCCGCTGTCGAGCGGCGATCGCGCCCGCCTCGAGCAGCTGATGCGTGAGAATCCGCTGGGAGGCGACGACCTGGTCGTCGATGTCGGCTGCGGTACCGGCCGGTTGACCCTGCCGCTGGCGGCGATGACGGCGGCGCGGGTGATCGGCGTGGATTCAGAAACGCGGATGCTCGATGTCGCCCGGGCCAAAGACCCGGCGGGGCGCGTCGAGTGGGCTCGCGGAAGTGCCTACCGGCTGCCGGTCGCCGATGGCGTCGCGGCACTGGTGGTGATGGTGATGCTGGTGCACCTCCTGCGCCAGCGGGGTCGGGCGTTTGGCGAGGGGCGACGGGTCTTGCGACCCTCCGGCCGGCTGAGCATCTGGACATTCACCCCACGGCATGTCGAGGAGTTCTATCTCAATCCGTACTTCCCGAGCATCGCGAGCATCGATCGCGCGCGCTTTCCCGCGGTCCAGACCCTGACCGCCGAGTTGGGGCGCTCGGGATTCGTCGAGATCGCCGTCGAGCATCGCGAGGAACCACGGCGGATTTCCATCGCCGACGTCGTCGATCGCGTGCGTGGTCGCTATATCTCGACCCTGAGCCTGTTGCCCCCGCTCGAGTATCGGCTGGGCCTGCAGCGGCTGGAGGAGATGCTCGCCGCCGACCGCCATATCACGCTGACCCAGCGATCGGGGTGGGCCATCGTAACGGCCCGCCGCGACTAAAGAAAGAGCCCCGGCCGAGGCCAGGGCCCTCTTGTTAGTGGCTTGGTTGCGGCGGCGAGATTCGAACTCGCGACCTTCGGGTTATGAGCCCGACGAGCTTCCACTGCTCCACGCCGCTCGAAGATTCTAGGCGTGCCGAATCGGCCCCGTCAAGCTGATCGATGGTCGCCTACTTGAACCGACCGCCGCGCTTGGCTTCGATGTTCCGCTTGATGTCCAGCAGGCGCTCCTCGCTCGTTTTCAGGAACTTCGAGAGCTTCTCCTCGAACACCGGATCGGCGCCCTCGGGAAGCTCGCGTTTCCCCCGCCCACCCCGACGATACGATCGCGGCAGCACCGGCGCCGACATTCCAGCCGGCCCGTCTGGCACGGCCGCCTGCTTCAACGACAGGTCCATCTTCCCGTTGGTCGAGTCCACGTTGAGAACTTTGACCTTGACCTTCTCGTTCATCTTCACGTGGTTGTTGACATCGCGCACGTACTCGTTCGCGATTTCAGAAATATGAACCAGGCCTGTCCCCGCTCCCTCGATCTGAACGAATGCCCCAAAATTCGTAATCCCGACGACCGTTCCTTCCACCACCGTCCCAGGCGTCACTGCCACCTAACCTGCACACCCTCCTAATGCCATAAGTTCCTCCACCATTTTTCGATTGCGCCGATCACACCGCCGTTCGTCTTCGTCGTCGCTCGTTTCGCCAAGCCAGGCACCGCCGCCGACACCGGGCTGGGTGAAGCCGTTCCCCCGACGGCTGCCGCCGATGCCGAACTGCTTGGCTTAACGATGACATAAACCTGTTCGCCGGGACGGGTAAAGCCCGCCTTGCGGGCGGCTTCCTCCAACGCCCCCGCCGACCCCGCCGCCGTCAGTTGTTTTCGCGTCTGCTCGTTGGAGGCGGCCAGCTGCGCATTGTCGTCGCGCAGCTGCTGCACCTGCTGGTTGAGCCGAAGGTTCAATACGAGTTCCGATCCGAACGCCCACACTCCCCACAGAACAATCCCGGCGACGACGACCCAGATCAACCGATCGGGCGCGGCAAGGTGAACCTTCGCGCGGGAGGCTTTCGGTTCGGAGGTGTTCAAGATGTGATCTGGGATCGTTGCCTAATCAAGCCGGGCCCGAAACGGACCGATTATAGGCAGCGCCCCCCACCCTTCGCAAGCCACCAGGTTGCCACCCGCACTCAGTATTCACGCTTGGCGGCTTCCCAGTAGCGATCGAGCTCCTCCATGTTGAGGTCGCTCAGCGCTCGTCCGTCGGCCCGGGCGTGCTGCTCCATCATCCGGAAACGGGCCTCGAATCGCCCGGTCGTACCCCGCAGGGCATCCTCGGGGTTCATGCCCAGTTTGCGCGCGACGTTCACCAGGGTGAACAGGAGGTCACCGAATTCGGCCTCCCGTTGCTCGACCGTGGGCGCCTCGCGCAGCTCGTCCAGCTCTTCGCGCACCTTCTCCAGGGCGCCCTCGACGTCCGGCCAGTCGAAGCCCACGTTCGCCGCCCGGCGCTGGAGCGACCATGCCCATTGCAATGCCGGCAGCGAGCGTTGCACCCCGTCGAGTGCCGACTGCCGGCCATACTCGGCCGTCTTGAGGGCTTCCCAGTTGCGAACGACTTCATCGGCGCCACTGACTTTCCGGTCGCCAAAAACGTGTGGGTGCCTGCGCACCAGCTTCTCGCGCACAGTGTCCGCCACGTCACCGAGTGAGAACTCGTGCGCTTCTTCCGCGATGGTGGCCTGCATCAAGACCTGCAACAAGACGTCGCCCAGTTCCTCGCGCAGCTTCGCCATCGAGCGTTCATCGATCGCTTCCAGGACTTCGTAAGCCTCCTCCAGCATGGTGGCCCGCAACGAACCATGTGTCTGCTCGCGATCCCAGGGACAGCCCTGTGGCGAGCGCAGCCGCCGGACGACGTCGACCAGGGCCGCGACCCGTCCGATGTCGTCGTCGGGGCGTTCCTCACCGCCGGGCGTTACGCCCCCGGCGTTAGTCAACTCGGTAGGCACTCGCTTCGATCTCGACCAGCCACTTGGGATCGAGGAATCCGCGCACTCCGATCAGCGAGGTGACCGGCTTGATCGCGCCGAAGACCTCGCCGTGGGCGCGGCCGATCTCGCGCCAGCGTCGCGGCACCGTGGTGAAGATGCGGGTGCGCGTCACATCATCGAAGCCGGCGCCGACGGCCGACAGGGCCTCACCAACCACTCGCAGGCACTGGCGGGTCTGCTCGTAGACGTTGGCTTCGCCTACCGTCGAGCCGTCGTCGGCCGTGGGGGCGCAGCCCGAGATCTCGATCGCCGGCCCAATCCGAACGGCTCGCGCATAGCCGACGATCCGTTCCCACTTCCGTCCGGTGGTGACCACGCGTCGCGATTCCACTGCCAGAACTCTAAACGGCCACTGCCACCCGGCCGAGGCGCTCGATCTCGCCGAGCACATCGACCAAGCGCTCTTTCCATTGCGCGCCGGCCTGGGTAAGCGAGATCCGCACCTTGCCGAAGCGGACATACATGATGGATCGGAACTGCGCCTCGAGACGCCGCTCATCGCCGTTCCAGCCCACCGGCAGCCTGATAACGAGCCAATCGCCGTCGGTCTCGATGGCGGCCACCCCGGCCCCGCGCGCCAGCAGCTTCACGCGCAGCGCATAAAGAAGGTTGCGCACTGGCGCCGGCGCCTTGCCGAAGCGATCGACGAGGTTGCGCTCGGCCGCCTCGAGGCCCTGCTCGTCCTCGATCGCCGCCAGGTCGTGATAGACCTGCAGCCGCAGCTTTTCATCGGGCACGTACTCGCGCGGCAGGAAGTGCTCGAGGGGTAGGTCGAGGCTGAGACCGGCGGGCAGCTCGACCGGTTGCCCGGTCTTTTGCGAGGTGACCGCGTCGCGCAACATCGAGTTGTACATCTCCAGACCGACGGCCGCGATCGCGCCGTGCTGCTCGACGCCGAGCAGGTTGCCGGCGCCGCGGATCTCGAGGTCTTTGAGGGCGAGCTTGAACCCCGAACCGAGGTCATGCAGCTCGGCTATGACGTCCAGTCGTTTGTCGGCATTCTCGGTGTGCGACTTTAACGGGTTGTAGAGGAAGTAGGCATATGCGCGCTGCCCGGCGCGCCCGACTCGGCCGCGCAGCTGGTAAAGCTGCGCCAGACCCATGCGGTGGGCGTCAACCACGAGGATGGTGTTGGCGTTCGGAATGTCGAGACCCGATTCGATGATGGTCGAGCAGACCAGCACGTCGGCCTCGCCGCGCACGAACTTCGTCATTACGTCGGCGAGCGTGACCTCCGGCATCTGCCCGTGGCCCACCAGCACGCGAGCCTGCGGCACCAGCCGTTTGACCCGCTCCTCCGCCTTTTTGATCGTCTGCACCCGGTTGTAGACGTAGAAGACTTGACCGCCACGCTGCAGCTCGCGCTGGATGACTTCCTTGATCAGGTCGTCGTCGTCCGCGGTGACGAAGGTCTTGATCGGCAGCCGCTCCTCCGGTGGCGTCTGGATCACCGAGAGGTCGCGGATGCCGGCGAGCGACATGTGCAGCGTGCGCGGGATCGGCGTCGCCGACAGCGACAGCACGTCGACCGAGGCGCGTAGCTGCTTGAGCTTCTCCTTCTGCATCACCCCGAAGCGCTGCTCCTCATCGAGGATCACGAGCCCGAGATCTTTGAAGCGCACATCCTTCTGCAGCAGCCGGTGCGTGCCGATCACAACGTCGAGCTCGCCAGTGGTCAGCCGGCGCAGGATAGCGGCGGCCTCGGCGTCCGTGCGGAAGCGCGATAGCATTTCCACCTTCACGGGGAATGGCTGGAAGCGTTCCTGGAAGGTCAGGAAATGCTGCTGCGCGAGGACGGTCGTCGGCACGAGCATCGCCACCTGCTTGCCGTCCATCACGGCTTTGAAGGCAGCCCGCAGCGCCAGCTCCGTCTTGCCGAAGCCGACATCACCCGCCAGCAGCCGATCCATCGGACGCGAATCTTCCATGTCCGCCTTGATCTCGTCGAGGGCCTTGATCTGGTCAGGCGTCTCGTCGTACGGAAACGACTGCTCGAGCTCCTGCTGCCAGGGACCATCCTCAGCGAAGGCGTGGCCCTCGACGAGCTCCCGCTTCGAGTAGAGATCGAGCAGGTCCTTCGCCACCTCTTCGACCGACTCGCGAACCTTGCGCTTGGCGCGATCCCACTCGCCCGAGCCAAGTCGCTGCAACTTCGGCGAGGCATCGCCGCCCGCGACATATTTCTGCACGCGCTCCAGGTGCTCGACCGGAACGAAGAGCCGGTCGCCGTCGGCGTACTCGAGCTGCATGTACTCGCGTTCCTGGCCTTGCTCGCCCATGACGCGCATGCCGTTAAAGCGCCCGATGCCATGGTCGATATGCACCACCAGGTCGCCGGGCTCGAACTCGAGCTGCCAGGTGGCGCTCCGGGCCCGCACCACCCCGCGACGGACCCGCTGACGCAACCCACCGAAGAGGTCGGTGTCGCCGTAAACCTCGAGCTGCACCGAGGGCAGCCGGAATCCCTGCGCGACCGGTTGATCGCCGAGCAGCACGAGGCCCGGCATCAACGGTGTCTGCGACCACACCAACACGCCACCTGCGGGGTAGACGTCGCGGTCCTCGAGCAGCTCCCGCAGCCGCCGCTCCTGCTGCGTCACGATCAGGATGCGGGACTTGGCCCGGGCATCGGTTCGGACGCGATCGGAGAAGGCGTCGATCCGACCGGCATAGGCATCGACCGGCTCGAAGCCGAGATTCAGCGAGCCTGCCTCGGCGGCTCGCGCCACATCGAGCGTGCGCCAGTCGCGGGCGGCCTCCTGCAGCGCGCGAATCGGAACCAGCCCAGTGCGTAGGTGCCTGGGTAGCTCGCCCCGCCCGACCTCCACGTCGATCAGCTCGTTCAGTTCCTGCTCCCGCTGCTCGGCCTGTGCCTGCGACCGGCGCGGCTCCATCGACAGGATCAGGGCATCCGGCGGCAGATGCCGCAAAAGCGTCGGTTGCTCGGGATCGAGATACGCCTGAAACCCCTCGATGCCATCGAAATACGCACCCGTTCGAACCCGCTCGATGTCGCCCAGCCACTGGTCGCGCACCTCGGGAAGCGACTCACCGAAGTCGAGCGCCTTCAGCGCTTGATCGGCGTTGGCCACCGCGTCGCTGGTCAGGACCAGCTCCGCTGCCGGCAGCAATCGGACATCCGTGATGCTCCCGACGGAGCCCTGCCCCTCCACCTCGAACTCGCGCAGGGATTCGAGCTCATCGCCGAAGAACTCGGCTCGAACCGGGCGACGGCGGCCGGGCGGGAAGCAGTCCAGGATTCCGCCGCGCAGGCTGAACTCTCCGCGCGACTGCACCAGGGGCTCTCGGCGGTAGCCCAGTGTGGTCAGCCGGTGCAGCAGGTCGTCGAGCGAGTAGGTCTCCCCTGGTTTCAGCGTGAAGCTCCAGCGCTGGAGTGCCTCGGGCGACAGCGTCGGCCGGGTCATGGCGTTCCAGGAGCTGAAACAGACCAGCGGTCCGCCCGCGGCCAGCGCGTCGATCGCCTCCAGTCGTCGCCGGACGGTTTCCTCGTCGGGGGCAAGCCGGTCGAATGGCAAAGTCTCTACGGCCGGGAACACTACGGTCGGGAGACTGTCGCGAAACCAGGCGCCCGCCTCCTGGAACGAGCCCTCGGGATCCGCCACCACAGCCAGCACCGGGCGTTGCGACCGCTGGGCGAGCCAGGCGGCAAACACCGGCAGCGCGCTGGAGGGCAGCCCGTGCGCCTCCATTCTTTCCGCGGGCGCGTTCCACCAGGCCTCCAGCCGGCCGCGGCCCGGAAGCCGATCGATGAGCTCGAACAGGGTGTCGGTCATGGGTTTCGAACCACGCAAAAATGCGCCCACGGCAAAAGCCGGGGCGTCCGAACTGAGCCTACCATCGATTCGCCGCCGGCAAACTTCGCGAACCGAAATGAGGGTGTCAGCCTCAGGCGGGTAAGGTGCCAAAGCCGTAGTCGAGCAGCGTGGCCGCGTCCTGGAAGACCCGAGGCGATCCCAGCACGACCACCAGGACTTGACGACCATTTCGATCAGCGGTTGCGATCAGGCATCCCCCTGCCTGACCGGTCCAGCCCGTCTTCAACCCGGTGGCACCGGGATAGGTCCGGATCAGGTCGTTGAGGTTGTACAGGCTGTACGCGTGGTGGGTCGCGGTTGCCGGCAGGGTGCTTCTCGAAACCGCGGCCATCGCGGCAACGGCCGGAAAGCGCGAGCGCAGTTCCATGGCCGCCTTCGCCAGGTCCGCGGCGGAAGTGTAATGCGCTGGGTCATCCAGCCCGATCGGATTGACGAAGTGGGTGTCGGCCATTCCCAGCACGGCGGCTTTGGCATTCATGCGGGCGATGAACGCGGCGCGCGGCATGGCCGCCTCCGACAGGGTGATGGCGGCGTCGTTGCCGGAGTTCAAAAAGAGCCCATCGAGCAGCTCTCGCACGGTGAGCTGTTCCCCAACCCGTAGCCCCATCCGCGTCGAGTCCCAGGGCAACTGATTGATCGACGCCGGCACCGAGACGACCTGATCGATCTGCAGGACATCGAGCGCCACCAGCGCGGTGAGGACCTTGGTCAGGCTGGCGGGCGCGTGGCGGCCGTGCGCATCGAGCTGATACAGCACCGCGCCCGTGTCGAGATCGATGACGATCGTGGCACGAGCCTTGAGCACCGGTGGCGGTGGCGCGGGACGGACCAGCTCGTAGACCACGACCTGGCGCACCGACCCGGTCGGCGGCAGCTGGGTTTCATGCAGGGCCGGCGCCAGCACGGCGAGCAGCAGCAGCCAGATCGCCATTTGTCCAGCAACAAACCATGCGCCGCGACCTCACGCAAGGGTCCGCAGGCCCATTGACACCGACTGGACCCAGCGCGGGTCGCCGTTCTCCTCGCGCCAGAGCCAGTACTCGCTGCCCCAGAGCAGAATCGACTCGACACCAGCGTCACGTAGCGCAGCAGCGAGTTCGATGGCGTCGTCGGGCGCAACCGTCCGCGGATCTGCGTGGGTGCGCCGCCGCGCCTCCCAGGGTTCAGCCTGCGCCTCCGTGACCCATAGCCGCTTGCCCTGCGCGCGTGCGATCCGCTGCCACCGCCGTACGTCTTGCAGCTGGTCTGGCAGCGCGTGGGCGATGTGCTCCTGTCCTTCCGGATCGATCCAGCCGATCGATCGATAGACGTCCATGCCGAGGATGTCTCCTGGACGCAAGACGGCCAGCGCCTCGCGTTCCGCCGGCAGCGCCAGCCCGAACCGACGCGCCCACCTGGACTGGTGGCGACTCGATGATCGATCGAGCCGCTCGTCGAAATGCGCGAAGGCCGTCACCATCAGCGGCCGTCTGGCATCGATGGCGCGCACGGCGGCTGCCTCCCGGCGGACCACTCGTCGCGACATCCACAGCCCCTGCGGCCCCGAGCGATTGAACGGTTCGTTTTCGATCTGCCAGGCTCGTAACCCGCGAGCGCCGGCGTACCGCCGGACCGCGGCCGTGACCTGCTCGGCCGCCGCGCGCTGTACCGACCGATCATCTGGCGTCATGCCCTCGGGGAGATAGAACTCCGGCCAGCCGAGCGCCTTCATCCCGAGCGTCAGCACGACCGGCTGTTGGGCGGCCTCGGCGTGTTCAAACAGCCAGTCGAGATGTCGAAAGCCAAACTGGTGAACCTCGCGCCAGGACGCCGAGAGGCGGATCGTGGCCAGACCCATGTGGCAAAGGCGCGCAAATGCTCGTTGATAGTCGAGTCCCAGAGCCTCTGCCCGCCAGCGGGTAAAGCTCGTGCCTATCCGGGTCACCGAGTCAGGCTACGCAGCCCGCTGGGTTTCGAGCGGGCCGGCCACACGCTGCTGTCGCCGGACCACCACCGTGGCCACCAGCCATGCCGTGCCGATGGCAATCAGGATGTCGCCGAGGCTGGCGATCCCGGGAAAAGGCGGCGGCAGCGTGAAGCGGTCGTCCAGCCAGGCCAGCTGCGTTTGGGGCCCCGCCAGGATGTAGGTGTTGGCAGCCCGACCGAGCCCGGCGAGCAGTTGCGCGCCGTCGACCGGCATGTAGCCGCCATTGGCCCCGCGGACGACTTCGTTGCAGCACGCGCCGAGCGCTCCGCAGGCAACCGGATAGATCCTCCTCCAGGTCGCCCAGACCCCGGCGCCGATCGCCAGCCCGAGCGGCACCAGCCACGACAGCGGGCCGGGCATCGCCTGGCTCAACAGGAGAATCACGGCCACGGCGAATGCCGGCCGCACCGGGATTGCCTGAGGCAATCTGAAGAGCCAGCTGAGGCGGTGGCCGAGCAGGAACCCGAAGACGATGCCGGCGACCGCGACCAGCGCGGCGTCGGCAACCTTCAACGCCGCCGGTTGCAACCAGGCCGTCCGCCAGGCCAGCGCCAGGAGGATTCCGCCAGCTTCGTCGACCAACGCCAGCACTCGCCGGGCCGCAACGGCGGCCCCGAACGACACGGCCGTCGACAGCGATTGCAGCCAGGCGCTCAACAACGGCCCGAGCAGGTAATAGACGACCATCAGAGAGACCGTGGCCGCGACGAAATGCCGGGTGTCCTCGAATCCCACCAGCCGGAAGGCCGCCGCACCCACGACGGCCGCCAGGACCCACTGCGCCGTCACGGTCAGCCGAGTCAGCGAGCTCTGCCCTTTCAGCGCGCTCGCCACCGGCGCCGCCGTCACCGCGACCAGCAAGGTGATTTCAGGATGTCGCCGGAAGACGATGATGGCCGCAAACAGCGCGACTTTCGGCAGCTCGCCCCAGGTCGCCTCCGTCGACGAGCCAAGCAGGAAGTCGTCGACGATGCACATGCCGATGAAGCTGATCCAGGCCCAGGGCGCCTCGTATGGACGAGCCGGTAGCGCCCAGCCAAAGATCGCGGCAAGCAGCGCGAGCAACGCCGCCAGCCAGACGATGGCGCGAATCGAAAGCGGGCTTGGGGCCCGGAACGGAAAGCGCATGGCTGGCGAGAGTGCAACGTGGCCGGGGAATCGCCCTTTTGGTGGTTTCTCGCGGCCTTTCCACACCGGGGCCGCTCATTTCTCGCGGCCTTTCCACACCGGGGCCGCTCATTTAGGCTACGGGGCGATGTTCCGTCGGAAACCGGCATCTCCCCCACCCTCCGACCGGTGGCTGATTGTCGGCCTGGGCAATCCTGGCCGCGAGTACGAGCGGTCGCGTCATAACGTCGGCTTTCTGGTGGTCGACGAGCTGGCCCGCCGGCACGGCGGAAAGGTCACCGATCGCGCCGCAAAATCGATGACCGGGAAGGCGCGGCTCGGCGATCGCGAGCTGGTGCTGGCCAAGCCGCAGACCATGATGAACCTGTCGGGGATTGCCGTGAAAGCGCTCCGGGCAAAATACGCTGCTCCGCTCGAGCGCACGCTGATCGTGCACGACGACCTGGACCTGCCATTTGGGCGCTTACGGATCCGGAAGGATGGGAGCTCCGCCGGCAATCACGGGCTCGATTCCGTGATCGCCTCCCTGGGCACCAAGGACTTCGCCCGAGTCCGGGTCGGGATTGGCCGTCCGCCGGGCAATGGCGTCGACTACGTCCTGAGCCCCTTCACCAGTGCCGAGCAAGCGCAGCTCGCTGATGTGGTGGGACGCGCGGCGGATGCGGTCGATGCCACGATCGAGCATGGTCTCGAGCGGGCGATGACCGATTTCAATCGCGCGCCCTGAGAAAGTAGGCGAGCACCACCAGCGCAGCCACACCGGTCAGGACGCCGCCCAGCCACACCGCGGCCGCGGGACCAAAAAGATGCGCGACGATCCCGGCCCAGATATTGCCGATGGGCGTCACGCCGATGAAGAGCACCGAGTAGAGGCTGACCATCCGGCCCTGCATCCGGTCCGGCGCGTGCACCTGGACGAAGGTGTTGGTGCCGATCGAGTAGATCGCAAACGACCAGCCGATGGCGAGCAACAGCACCGTCGCCTGCCAGAAATTCGGCATCGCCAGGAAGAGCAGCTCCATCGCGGCGAACAGCAAGCCGGCCATCACGATGCGCCGTCGCTCGAGTAGCCATGCTCCAAACGTCGTCATGGTCAGGGCACCCACCAGCGAGCCGACGCCCTGTGCGGCGAAGAGGAAGCCGAGGACGTCGGCGTTCGCATGCAGGGCGAGGCGGGTGAAAAGTGGCAGCACCAGGTTGAAATTCGCGCCAAAGGTTCCGGCCACGAACAACAGCAGGAAAAGCCCGGCGAGCGGCGGCGTCCGGGCGACGTAGCGCAACGCCTCGACGATCAATTGCACCGCCGTCAGCGGCGCGCGCGCGGTCACTGGCCGGCGGCGCACCGTCAGCAGGGCGACGATCACCGCAACGTAGCTGACGGCGTTCAGCCAGAAGCAGGCGCTGACACCGAACAGCGCGATCACCACGCCGCCGACGGCCGGCCCGATGATCCGCGCCAGGTTGAACGCGGTAGAGTTCAGCGCTACCGCGCTGACCAGCTCGCCCCGTCCAACCATCTCCAGGACGGTCGCCTGGCGAGCCGGGAAGTACAGCGCCTGATTCACGCCCAGGACCGCGGCCAGCACCATCACCACAGCCAGGCTGATGTGACCGCTGCCGGTGAGGACCGCGTAGGTCACGGCGCCGACGACGGAGACCGCCTGCGTCAGCAGCAGCACATCGCGATGGGCGAAGCGATCGACGACGGTGCCGGCGTAGAGACCGAAGACCAGCACCGGGCCATAGCTGAAGGCGCCGAAAATCGCCAGCGCGAAGGCGGAGTTGTGCGACAGCTGCAGGACGAGCCACGCGGCGGCGACCGATTGCATCCAGGTGCCCACCACCGACACCGCCTGGCCGATGAAGTAACGGCGGAACTCTGGATACTGAAGGGCGGAAACCTGCACCAGCGCGCGGCTGGGCGGCTCGACCCTAGAAGGCGGGACGCGAATGGTGCTCAGTTTACCGTCGATCCGTCAGACCGTCGCCAGCGCCTGCGCGAGTTCTTTGAATTGGGCGACCACCGGCGCCTGCTGTTGATGCAGCACGATCGGAAGCCGTCGCTTGCTCGCCGCGGAAAACTCGTCCCGCAGATAGAGGATCATGGCGGCGACCTCCATCTTCAACGCCGCCGCCACCTCGGTGCGGCTCATCTGCAGGCTGCCGTGCGGGTTGGAGATGACCACGCGAATGCGATGACTCAGAATGCCGGTTTCGCGCAGGCGATCGAGGAACTGTCCGGTCAGCTCGACGCAAATGC
>DASTJZ010000094.1:0-15530 GCA_035716185.1 Candidatus Dormiibacterota bacterium | reverse complement strand
GGGCAGCCGGTCGACAGCTGGAAGCAGCGCATGGCCGGGCATCGCTTCGCCGACGAAGCCGCACTGCGGCGCTGGCTCGCCAAGAACGGCGTCATGGGGTACGGCCAGACGCTGCTCGTCTGGGAGCGCTTCGGCTACCCGCGCTTCATGACGGCAGGCATCGATGACCTGATCGGCCGGCAGTACGCGGACCGGCCCCAACTCCGGCCCATCCTGGAAGCGATTCTGGCGGCGCTACCCACCGTCGGCTCGGTCATCACGGTCCAGGCACGCAAGACCTACATCTCGCTGGTCTCGGAGCGACGGACGTTTGCCGTGGTCCAGGCGACGACGAAGAACCGGGTGGATCTGGGCTTGCGACTCCAGGGAGCGAAGCCGGCCGGACGTCTGCTGTCCGGTAAAGGCGTCGGTAACGGGTCGATGAGCGTAAAGCTGGCGCTCAACACGGTTGCCGAGCTCGACGATGGGGCGATTGCAGTGCTGAAGCGGGCCTACGAAGAGAATTCCTGAGCCGTCGCCCGTTCCGGCCGTCCGGCGCTCACCCGGCCCTCGATCCAACCGATATAGCGCTCGGCCGAACGCTCAACGGCGGCCAGGCCGTCGCGGTCGATGACGCGATCCCACCAGCCGCCATAGACGCGGTCGAAACCGTAGGGCTGCACCGTCGCCACGATCTGCCGCACCACGGCCGGCGACAGCGGAATCTCGTTGGGGTAGCTGCGCATGAAGCTGACGAAGCGGCGATCGGCGACGACGGTCAGGGTGTCGCCGGTGAGCAGGGCTCCCCGGCCCTGCGCACCCGCCTGCCAGTGCAGCGCAGCACTTCCCTCGAAGTGGCCGCCGCATTGGATCAGCGTCAGGCCCGGAAGGGGCGTCGCCGTCTCCTGCCAGAACCTGATGGCCGGGTCGGGTCGCATCACCCAGCGGCGATCGGCCTCCGGAATGTAGATGGGCGCATGGTCGAAGGCCTGGCTCCACTCGACACTCACGCCATAGAAATGCGGATGTGACATCGCGATTCCATGCAGCCCGCCACGATCGCGGACCGCGGCGACACCGCCCTCATCGATGAACCCGAAGCAATCCCAGAGGAAATTTCCGGCGGGGGTCTGCACCAGCAGCCCCCGCTGGCCGATGCCGATCCGGGGGTCGGCACCCAGGCCGGTCAAACCAGGCTCGAGTTCACGCACCTCCACGCGATGGCCCTCCGATCGGAGCTCTTCCAGGGTGGCCCAGCGCTGACCCTCGGGCGGCACGTACTGTCGTTCGTCCACGCAGATGTCGCATTGTGCCGGTGGGTCATCACTCGGTGCCTGTTGGACACCACAGGTCCGGCATATGTAGGCGGGCATGCCGCCACTGTAGCGTCAACCCCTCCCCCCAAACCCGGGGGAGGGGAGGATTCGTCAGGCGATCGCGACCTCCGCAGCCGGTGCCACCTGGCCAGCCGTCCTCCGACGGTTGACGACCAGCAGGCAACTGAGCGACGCCACAGCGAGCACGCCGACCGAGACGGCCACGGTGGGCCGCATCGCGGTGATGTAGCCGCTGACAAAGACGTCGTGGATCAGCTGACCAACCCGGGCGGCGAACTGCGCCGGAATGCCGGCAGGCAGCGATGCCCCGGTCTGTCCGCGGCCGACCTGCAATCCGGACTTGGCCGCCTGGGAAAAGCCATCGACGAATCGCGCCTGGAACTGCGGCGGCAGCTGCGTCGCCGCGCCAACCGCCTTGTCGTGCAGCGCGCTGGCGAGCTGATTCTGGAGCACCGCCCCGATGACCGCGGCCCCGATGACCGCGCCCAGCTGGCGGGTCGTGTTGAGCACCCCGGACGCCGCCCCCGCCATCACCGGCCTGATGTCCTGCATGGCGACGGTCGTCATCGGTGCGAAGACCAGCCCCAGGCCGACTCCGGCGATCACCCAGGGCAGGATGAAGGTCGCCGATGTGGAGCTCGCGCTCGCGACCAGGGTGACGATCCCCGTGCCGACGCCGAAGATCGCCAGGCCCGCCATCAACAGATACTTCCCGCCGAACCGATCGGACAGCCGACCGGCAATTGGTGCCAGGATGGCCGCGCTCAGCGACATCGGCGCCACGGTCAGTCCGGATTGCAGCGCGGACATGCCCAGCACGCTCTGCATGTAGATCGGGATCACGATGAAGATACCCTGCAGGGCAAAGGACATTCCGGCGCTCGTACAGTTCATCAATGAGAAGTTGCGATTGCGAAACAGGCTCAACGGAACGAGCGGCTCGGGCTGACGCCATTCCCAGGCCAGGAAGGCGAGTGCCAACGCAATGCCGGCACCGATCACCATCGGGATGGTCAGCCATCCGGTGATCGTTCCCCAGTCATAGCGCTGGCCTTCGATCAGTCCGTAAACGATCGCGAAGAGGGCGACGCTCGACAGGGCAACCCCGACCAGGTCGAGCCGGTGCCGCAACCCGGGGCGGACGTCCGGGATCACGACGAACGTACCGATGAACGTCAGGATGCCGATCGGCACATTGATGAAAAAGATCCAGCGCCAGTCCCAATTCGTGATGATCCAGCCGCCAAGCGTGGGTCCGGCGACGGTCGACACTCCGATCACGGCACCGACGATGCCGAATGCGGCCCCGCGCCGTTCCGGCGGGAAGATCGACATCAGGATGGGCAGGCTCTGCGGGGCGAGGAATGCGCCGCCGACCCCCTGGATCACGCGGGCTGCAATCAGCTGGTTCACGTCATGGGAGAGACCGCACAGGGCTGATGCCCCTGTGAAGATCACCAGCCCAAGGGCGAACATCTGTCGCGGTCCCACGAGATCGCCCAGCCGGCCGCCGGTGATCAGCAGGACGGCATAGGTCAGCAGATAACCATTGAAGACCCAGAGGACCTCGTCGAGCGACGCATGCAGACCCGACAGGATGCTCGGCGTCGCCACATAGACGATCGTGGTGTCGAGCATGATCATGAAGAAGCCGAGGACTGTGACCAGCAGGACCGGCCAGGGATTACGGTTTTGCGCCATCGCTGTTCCCTCCATTCGTTTACTGATTACTCAATAACTCCAAAAGCCAAAAAAAGATTCCCTCAGGCAAAACCAAGTGTGTCGTGGGCCCAGGCGTCGCGCGCCTTGTCGGGAACCATTCCAATGGCCACCAGGACGTTCATCAGCATCCCACTGGCAAAGAACGACGGGAGCTCCTCCGGCGTCGCACCGCTGAGCTCGGCGGTCCGCTTCATCAGCCGCTCCCATCGCTGCCTTACCTTGCTGCGGACATCGTCCTCCGAACAGGCGGCATAGGCCTGCATTTGAAAGAGCAACACCTCCCGTCGCGCAAGCAACCGGATGTAGGCGTGGCCCATGGCGTGCATCCTGGCTCCCACAGCCGACTCTCCAAAATGGCGCCCCTGATGATTGGTCGTCTCGGGCTCCTTTACCGCCTGCTCGAAGCTCGCCTCGACTCGGTCGAAACACTGGTCGATGGCGCCCAGAAACAGTTCCTTCTTGCTGGGGAAGAGTCGGAAGATGTAGGGCTGTGAAATGCCGATCCGCCCGGCGATCGCTTCGGTCGAGGTGCCGTGCAGCCCATGGATCGCGAATTCGGCCACCGCAGCGGTAAGCACTTCGGCGCGGCGATCCTCTGCGGTGTGCCGGGCATCGCCACGCTTCTGATCCCGGGCGACCCGCTTCTCGATTCGGGCCCGGCGCTTGTCAAGGCGGGCTCCAGCCGACATGTTAGTGATTATTCACTAACAAGGGCGATCTGTCAAGCAGCCGGGGGCGAATGTCTTAAGACTGTTTCTTTCGCTCGACCGCTTCCATCAGGACGATGATGCCGGGGGCGCTTTCCACCGACGGCATCGACGGTCAGGACCACCGCGATGGCGCGGTCTTTGTACCTCTCCCCAAGCCGCAAGCGATCCCCTCCCTCTCCGGTGTGATTCGGTTTTGAGGGAACGATGGGGCTTCGGTGTGATTCTGGATGAGGGAATGCGCAGCCTTCTGCTTTCGGTCTCGTCGGCGTAGTATCAGGTCGATGGCGCGTGCCACGATCGCCGGCCCGCCGACCGAGCTGTATCTCATCCCTGGAGAGCTTCCTACCAGCGACGATCCGGAAGACGCGCGCCAGTGGGTGACGATCTATCGCGAGCTGGTGGCGTTCACCGAGCGGACCCTGACCCGGCTGCGCCAGGAGGGACGCAGATTGCGACCCGGCGTGACGGGGCCGAGCGATGCCGACGAATTATGGATGGAAACGCACCTTCGCCGGCTGCAGTCGAGGCTCGAGTTCTGGGAGCAGCGATTCTGGGAGCTGGCCGGCCTCGATCTTGACATTCGCCGGCGGGTGCTGAGCCACGGCGGACAGCGGCTGCGACTAACGCGCCGTGAGATGGAGCTGCTCGGCTTCCTGGCGCAGCGGCCGGGTCAATTCTTTTCGGCAGCGCAGCTCGTCGGTCTCGCTTGGGGCACGCCCGAGCTTTCCACCGAGCAGCTGCGAACGTACATCGTGCGGTTGCGGCGCCACCTCGCGACCACCAGGGTGCCGGCGCGGCTGGTGAGTGAACCGCGCCGAGGATACGGGTTGGTGTTCACCGCATGAACCGCGCGGTGCGGAGCGTCCCGAACAACGTGCTACCGATGCGTCGGCCTGCCCGTACGGCGGTGCAGGAACGAGCGACGCGCACCGCTGTCCAGGTCCGCCGCCAGCTTGCTCTGCTGCAGGGTTACGCCGACCTCATGGAGGGGCTCTCGCCAGAGCAGAACATCCGGATCCTGCGGGTGATCGCCGAGAAGATTCGCGAGCTGACCCTGGCCCTCCACCCCTTCCTGGAACAGGCGGAGCAACGAGCCCGACACATCGAGGATTACCGCCAGGCTCGGATCCGGACGCGCCGGCTGCTTACCGACTACCGCCAGCTTCTGGATCGGCTTCACACCACGATGAATGAGGCCCACGCTGGGGCGGTCCCGCCCGTAGCCTGATTCCGTAACCCGTCGGCCGGGGACGCCGGCTGGCAAACTGGCCTAGCGAGCTCATGGCTACTGTCAATGACGTCACCCTGGTCGAGCTCCGAGTGCTCGATGGTCCGAACCTCTACTTCACCCGGCCTGCGATCAAGCTGACCCTCGCTCCGAGCCGATGGCTCGCCCTCCCCGGCGGCAAGGCCGCTCGGCTGACCGGTCACGCGGGTTTCAGCCCAGCCGCGAGTGCTGGAGCGCCGGGCAGCGAAGAGCGGCGTCGATACGTCGCCCGTTTTGCCGTTCACCTGCTGCGGACGATCGCCGATGCGACCGGAACCCACCTCGCCGTGCGCGGCCGGCCGGGACCCGAGCCGGGGCAGATCGTGATCGCGTTTCCCTGGCGCCGCCGCGCCGCCGCCGAAGCGTTGGGCCGCGAGCTGGCCTCGATGCTCGAACTTTTCCTGGATGGTCGACGCTCGCTGGAGCGTGCCGTCATCGACGCGGCTGACCGGATCCATCGGGTCGACCCCGGTCCGGCGCCCGAGGTTTCGCGGCCCACCGTTCCGGTGGTTTCGGTGACCGGGACGAACGGCAAGACGACAACCGTCCGCCTGATCGCCCACCTGGCCCGGAGTGCCGGCCATCGGGTCGCATACACCACGACAGATGGGGTCTATCGAGACGGCGAGCTGGTCGAAGCCGGGGATTACTCCGGATATGGTGGCGCCGCGATGGCGCTGGCCCAGCCGGAGGTTAGCTTCGCCGTGCTGGAAACCGCCCGCGGCAGCATCCTGCTGCGCGGCATCGGCACCGAGCACAACGACGTCGCGGTGGTCACGAATGTCACGGCCGATCATCTCGACCAGTACGGCATCCGAACGCTCGATCAGCTGGCGGAGGTGAAGGCGGCGATCACCCGGATCACCCGGCCGGAGGGCTGGGACGTGCTGAACGCCGATGATCCGCGGGTGCTGGCGATGCGACGGCATGCCTCGGGTCAGCCCTGGCTCTTCTCGCTGGACCCGGATCATCCGGCCATCCGGGGCACGCTGGCAGAGGGCGGCCGGGCGATCACGGTTCTGGATAAGGATGTCGTGATCATGTCGTCGGGACGGCACCTGCGCCGTCTGCTGCCGGTCGAGGACATCCCCGTGACGCTGGCCGGAATTTCGAGTCACAACATCAGCAATGCGATGGCGGCGGCTGCGGCGGCTCTGGGCGCCGGCGTCGCTGAAGACGCCGTCATTGAGGGATTGCGCTCATTTGTCCTCGACCCGGAACGAAATCCGGGCAGAGCCAACATCTTCGACGTCGAGGGGCGGGTCGTCGTCGTCGATTACGCGCACAACGAAGACGGCATGCGCGGCCTGGTCGAGATCTGCCAGGCGTTGCGGCCGAGAGGCGCTCGGGTCTTTCTGGCTTTTGCGGCTGCCGGCGACCGCACCGACCGCATCCTTCATCAGCTGGGCTACACCGCAGCCCGCGGCGCCGATCGAGTGGCGATCGCCGAGCTGCAGCGCTACCTGCGCGGCCGAGATCCGGCGGACGTGGTGGCTCGCCTGCAGGCGGGCGCCGTCGATGCCGGAAAGCCGGACGCGCCGGTGTTCGCCGACGAGATGGAGGCGCTGGAATGGATGCTGCGTGAATCGGGGGAGGCCGACGTGATTGCGGTGACGGCGCTGGCGCAGCGGCCCGAGATCTTTCGCTACCTCGGCGAGCGGGGCGGCACCAGCGCCGGGCCGGATCGCATCAAGGCCCTGGTCAAGCGCGCGCGCGGCGTGTGAGGTCGTCTGACGATGCCGGCGACCATCACTACGCCGGCCAACAATGACTACGCCGGAGTGATGGAGACGGCACGGCGGGCTTCGAGCAACCGCCAGGCGTCGGCAGGCTTGTCGACGCAGAGCAGCACGACATCGCCCGGCCTCGCCTGGTTCAGTGCGGCATCGATGGCCGGGTGTTCATCGACGATGATCTCGGAGGTCTGAACTCGACTCTCGGGTGCGGCCCGCACACCGGCCATCACGTTCTCCGCGATCTCCCCACGCTGACGACCACGCTTGTTGGCATCTTCGCGGATGATGACGACGTCGAAGAGCCGCGCGGCCACCCGGCCCAGCTCGCGCATATCCTCGTCGCGCCGGTCGCCCGGTGAGGCGATGACGGCAATCCGGCGGCCGGGCTCCGGTCCGTTGACGCCCGATGCGGTCAGACGCTCGACGAAATCGCCGGCCATCATCAGTCCGTGCGGATTGTGCGCGTAGTCGATGATGACCTTCACCCCATGGAGCTCGACCAGGTTCAGACGACCGGGCGCCTCGTGGAACGATGGATGGAAACTGCGGAGGCCCTGGCGGATATCGTGGAGGTGGGCACCGGCGGCGTGCGCCGCGGCGGCGGCCGCCAGGGCATTCTGAACGTTGGCCCGTGCCCGGCCCTCGAACGTCGCCGGCAGCAGATGGACCCAGGCGATCTGGGTGCTCCGCCGGCCTTCGCGGAGGACGATCATTTCGCCGCCATCGGCCTGGCGCTGGATGACGAAGGCCTTGCGTCCGCGGCGGAGCCAGCGCTCGACCAGTTCGTTGTCATCGCGCATCGAGAACAGGATCACCGAGCCGCTGCAGTGTGATCGCATCTCCGCCACCAGCTCGTCGTCGGCGTTGAGGACGGCGGTCCCCGTCCGCGGGACGGCTTCGACGATGACCCGCTTGATGGCGGCGAGCTGCCGCAGCGAGTGCACCTCTTTGAGCCCGAGATGATCCCCGGTTACGTTGAGCACGACGGCGACGTCGTTGGCGCCATACCCCAGACCCTCGCGCAGGATGCCGCCACGCGCGACTTCGAAGACGGCGAAGTCAACCCGCGGATTCTGCAGCACCATGCGTGCCGACCGTGGGCCGCTGGCGTCGGCCTGCTTCACCAGCCGGCCGTCGATGTAGATGCCGTCGGTGCTGGTCATGCCCACCCGATAGCCCAGACCCTTCATCAGGTGCGCGATCATGCGGGCCGTCGTCGTCTTGCCGTTAGAGCCGGTGACGGCGATGATCGGAATCCGCGCCGGTGTTCCCTGGGGGAAGAGCATGTCGATGACAGCCTTGGCCACGTACTGTGGGTCGCCCTCGGTGGGATGGGTATGCATCCGGAATCCCGGGGCGGCATTGACCTCGACGATCGCGCCGCCGGTTTCGCGGACGGGCTGACAGATGTCGGGAGTGAGGAAATCGATCCCCGCGACGTCCAGCCCGACGACGCGAGCCGCCTCTTCGGCGATCTCGATGTTGTCGTGGTCGGCCTCCACCGTGCGGTCGATGGAGATGCCGCCGGTCGACATGTTGGCGGTGGCCGCCAGCTTCACGAAGGTGCCCGTCGGTGGGACATCGTCGAGGCCGAAGCCCTGCTTGACGACGAGCTCCTCGGCCGGAGCGTCGAGCTTGATTCGGGTGAGGACCTTCTCGTGTCCAATCCCCCGGCGCGGGTCGCGGTTGGTGATGTCGACGAGCTCCCGGATGGTGTGCTCGCCATCGCCGATCACATGGGCCGGGACCCGCTGGGCCACGGCGACCATGTGGCCGTCGACGACCAGCACTCGGTAGTCATTGCCCTGGATGAAGCTCTCGACGACCACGCTACCGCCACGGGTCTGGGCCAGGGCGCGGTCGAAGCCATGGCGCACGTCGTCGTCGTTGCGGAGGTCGAGGCTGACGCCGCGCCCATGGTTGCCGTCGAGCGGCTTGGTGACGACCGGGTACCCGATCCGGCGGGCGACCGCGACGGCCTCGTCCGCCGAGCGGACGATCTCGCTCCTCGGCACGGGTAGGCCGGCGGAGGCGAGCAGCGTCGTGGTTAGTTTCTTGTCGCCGGCGATGTCGACACCGAGCGCCGAGGTGCGGGAGGTCATCGTCGCGCGGATGCGCTGCTGATACTTCCCCTGACCGAGCTGGACAAAGGACTGGTCATTCAGGCGGATGTAGGGGATGTCGCGGCGTGCTGCCTCGTCCAGGATGGCCTGGGTGGATGGTCCAAAGGCGGCGCGGTCGGCGAGCAGCACCAGCGCTTCCAGCTCAGCGACGAAATCGAACGTGGGGTTGTTCTCGACCAGGTGATTGATGAGGCGGACGGCCAGCTTTCCGGCGGCCAGTCCGACCTGCTCTTCGCTGTAGCCGTAGATGACGTTGTAATGACCGGGGGTTCCGGCTCGTCGCGTTTTCCCGCGAGTGGTGGTCGCGCCGGTCTCGCGCTGGAGCTCGAGGGCCACGTGCTCCGCGACATGGCCCATCCAGGTTCCGTCGCGGAGGCGTTCGATGAAGCCACCCGGTCGGTGCAGCGAGCAGCCGTGGTCCCTGAGTCCGGGGAGGAGGTCGATGAGCGCGTCGGTGAACGATGGCAGGGTGTTCGAGGGCCAGTGTTCGAGCGAGCCCAGGTCGACCAGCAGCCGAATCGCCGGGTCGTACGACCAGTAATTCGGGCCGCGCAACACCTGGCTCTCGAGGATCGTGAGCTCGGGCTTCGCCGGCGGCTTGTTGGCCAGCGGCTCGGTCTTGGCGTCTTCGTCGCGCTCGACCCTCACGCGTCGATCCACTTCAGCCACTGCGGCCTATTCCGATGCCTGGCGATCCTCTTGGCGCAGCCGTCGGCGCTCGAGCGCCCGATCGTCTCGCCCGTCCGCCGCGGCCTGGCGCGCCAATTTCGCGATCCGGCCTTCCGCCATCTTTGCGATCCGGGGATTCACGGTGAGCTCGCGAGGAAGAACACGGCGGGTGCGTAGGTCGAAGCGGTAGCCGGAGGGGAGAGAGTGCAGGCGGGCATTCGAAACCATCATGGGCCGGTGACCGGTCGCCTGGTAAGCGTCGGTGATGACCTCCGAACCATCGACGATGGTGACCGAGCCGCGCCCGATCACCTCGAGGATGTCGTTCGCATCGACGATCGCGGCCGTGTCCTCATCGAGGCCGAGCCCGATGAGCGAGGGTGACTGGGCCACCACGGCCAGTAGCCGGCCCAGACGCGTGCGCTGCTCGAAATGCTGATCGACGACGACGTTGACCAGCAGCCCGAGGCCGACCGACACATGGGCCATGCGGTGCTTGGGAGTCGCGCCGGAGCTGCCAAAGGCCATCATATGGGTCGCCACGGCGCTGGCTCCCGCGGATGTGCCGGCGACGACCGCGCCGCGGCCGTGGGCTTGCAGGATGGCTGCTCCAAGGGCGGTTCCCCCGATCACGGATGACAGCCGGAGCTGGTTTCCGCCGGTCATGAAAATTCCGGTGGCACGCTCGAGCGCAGCTACGGTTTGCGGATCGTTGGCCTCCTCCCGGGTCTCCGGACGCAGGCCGGTCACGGTGGCAGCGCCCAGCCGGCTGAAGAGGTGGCGGTAGAGGTCGGTGGCGGCGTCGCCCAGTGATGAAGCGGTACTGATCACCGCGATGCGGGCCCGGTCACCGCCGGCCAACTGCACGAAGCGTGAGAGGATGACGCGCTCGCCCAGCTTGTCCTCGGCGCCGCCGATCACCATGACCGACCCGACGGGGCCGCCATCGGTAGTGGCAGCGAGACGCTGCGGCGTCGAGGCGTCGGGCATCGTCAGGTCAGTGTACCGGCGTTCGAATCTGGCGATCGCTCACGCAGTCGGAATGGCCGCTTCGGATCCGAAACCCGTCATTGCTGTTTTTGCGCTCTCTTATACAATGAATGTGGGCTTTTCCGACGGCGACGGGTAGGGAACGGGTGCGAGATCAGCGGCGATCGATTGAGACCCCCCAGGCGATAACGCTACGAGGCCAGCTGCCGCTTGAATACGATAATGAGTAGACAGCTATAATGGGTCTTTACTTCAAGGCTATAAGGTTAAATACGCGATGATCCATCAAAGGTCACCCTCGCGTACTGGCTACACCCAGTTGAATCAGCCGGAGGCGGGGGATGGCTTCCGGTTGCTGCTCTCTGTCCTGGAAGCGCTGCCGGTTGGAGTCGGCCTGTTCGAGATCGAGGGCGATGGGTTCGTTTTCCGAGCCGGCAACCGTGAGTTTGGCCGTCTTTTGGGGCTGGAGCGGCTTCCTCACGAGGGACAGGAGATGGCTGAGGTCTTCAGGGGTCCGCAGGCCAATGCCATCCGAGAGCTATTCACCGAGGTCAAGGTCAGCCATGACCCGCAGAGCTATTTCACAGCCGCGGAACGCGAGGATGGGCCTGCCCGCATCTGGAACATCGACGCCTATCCCGTGGTCAGCGGCGGGCGCCTCAGCCATGTCATGGTGCTGGCGGAGCTCGGCGAGGAAAAATTCGACGTCAGGCAGCGGCAGAAGGCCGAGACTGACCGGCTGCGACAGAAGGCCGAGCAGCTAGCGGAACTGGAAAAAGCCAAGTCGGAATTCCTCAGGCTCGCCTCTCACGAACTTCGTGGACCGGCCGCGATGCTTGGCGGGTATCTGTCGATGATGGAGGACGAGGCGCTCGGCCCTCTCCCCGAGCGGGTGCGTCCGGCGCTGCCGCTGATGCGAGCAAAGGCGGCCCAGATCAACATGCTCGCTAACGAGATGGTCGAGGCGGCGCGCCTCGAGGATCGTCGCCTCCAGCTCAAGCGGAAACGCGTCGACCTTCGGGAGACGTTGCGCCGCAACCTCAAGACGGTTGGCGCGGGCTTGACGGGAGCGCATCGCATCATCTTTGATGATCGAGTCGATGGCGCCGTCATGGTGCTGGCCGATGTGATGCGGCTCGACATCATCATCACGAACCTGGTCGACAATGCGATCAAGTATTCCCCCGATGGGGGAGACATCATCGTTCAGTTGTCGACCGCCGGGGACCTGGCGCTGGTGGCTGTCCGAGACTTTGGGATTGGGATCGCCGCCGAGGACCTGGACCGATTGTTCATCAGGTTCAGCCGGATCGCGCAGCGGCCTGACGTCCCGGGGACGGGACTCGGCCTCTATCTCGCCCGGGAGCTGGCGCGCCTGCATGGCGGTGACATCGTCGCCGTCTCCAAGCCGGACGAGGGCAGCGAGTTTACGCTGAGCCTGCCGCGTGAGCCCCGTAAGTCGTAAGACCAGCACCTCGGAGGGCATTCCCGCAGCCGAGCTCATTCCCGAGCAGCTGAGTCTGGCGGCGCTTCGCGAGACGGCCGCCGGCTGTCAGGCCTGCGACCTCTACAAGACGGGCACGCAGACGGTCTTTGGTGAAGGCGCGGTGCACGCGAAGGTCCTGTTCGTCGGAGAGCAGCCGGGGGACCGAGAAGACATCGAGGGAAGGCCGTTCGTCGGGCCGGCGGGCCGGCTCCTGGACGAGGCCCTGAAGGAAGCCGGGATCGATCGAACCCGTGTGTACATCACGAACACGGTCAAGCATTTCAAGTGGAAGCCCCAGGGCAAACGCCGGCTGCATCAGAAGCCCAATGCGGCCGAGATCAGCGCCTGCCGGCCGTGGCTGGATGCCGAGATCGCACTGATCAATCCCGCGGTCCTGGTGCTGCTGGGCGCAACCGCCGCCCAGGCGCTGCTGGGTCGTGACTTTCGTGTCAGTCAGCAGCGGGGAGAGTTCATCGAACGCCCAGGAATGCCGCTGATGATGGCCACGGTTCATCCGTCGTCGATCCTGCGGGCGCCCGATGATGAGACTCGCGAGCTGGAAAGTGGGGCGTTCGTGCGAGATCTCAGGCGCCTGGCGCAGCGGATCAAGGGCTAGGGCTGCTTCGGTCGTGCAGTCCAAAATGTCGGCAGAAACCCGCTAAACTGGCTAGCGCCTCTCGCGGGGAGGTGGCAGAGTGGTCGAATGCGGGCGCCTGCTAAGCGCTTGAGCGGGCCTTAAATCCGCTCCCCGGGTTCGAATCCCGGCCTTCCCGCCATCACCCGATCGTTGCGAAGGGTGGTCGGCGGGCGCACCAGCTCTTTCAGAGTCGTCGCGTCCTTGACCGCGTGTCCTTCCATGTCGTTGTTGAAGTAGACGAAGACATCCAGGTCGCTCGAGCTCCAGTCGCTCACCCGCTCGGCCCATGGCGCGAGGGCGCGCCTGCCGTACCCCAGGCCTTGCTCCGGCAGATGCATCCTTATATATGTGAAGTCGCTCGTGATCTCCAAGAGCTTGGGCATCTTCGGATGATCGGGGATGCAGAGGGCGATGCGGTGCGCGCGCAGCAGCTCGATGACGGATGGCACGAGCCAGGAGTTGTGCCGGAACTCGAGGGTAAAGCGAAACCCGCGCGGCAGCCTGGTGAGGAAGCGCTCGAGGCGGGCCAGGTCGAGATGGAAGGTTGCCTGGAGCTGAAACAGGATCGGACCAAGCCTGTCGCCCAGTCCCATGGCGGGCTCGATCACCAGGTCGATCGATTTCTGTTCGACCTCGAGCCGCTTGATGTGTGTGACATAGCGACTGCCCTTCACGGCGAAGAGAAAACCTGGCGGCGCCTGCTCTCGCCAGGCGACGAAACGTTCGCGGGGCGGCTGTCGATAAAAGGAGTTGTTCAGCTCGACCGTGTCGAAGTGCTGGGAATAGAAGGCGAAGTGCTCGCGCGCCGGTAGCTTTTCTGGATAGAAACGCTTTCGCCAGTGGGGATAGGACCAACCCGAGCAGCCGATTCTGACCTGCCCAGCCATCTCAGGCTGAGACTACTGTTTGCGCCTACGCGACGTCGAACTCGTCGGGCGCCCGAGCCGAGGGATAGAAGCTCGGTGGATAGAAATCCGTCTCGGGTGGGACCGAGATGATTCTCCCGTCAGCCGCGAGGGATAACCGCCAACCGCCTTCGTGGACCATCCAGTGATGATGCTGACAGAGGAGGATCATGTTCGAGAGGTCGGTCTTTCCGCCCTGCGCCCAGTGAATGATGTGGTGCGCGGACGTCCGCGAGCCCTCGCGCTCGCACCCTGGCCAGCGGCAGTGCTTATCCCGACCCTCGAGCAGACGCCGCGTCCCGCTGGCAACGACCCGTTTCGCCCGGCCGGCATCGATCACAGCGGAGTCGGCACCTAGAAGAACTCGCGTAATCGAGCTGTCGCAGGCGAACCGCTGCACGGTCTTCGAGGAGATGGGTAGCGACAACGCCATCTCGCCGGCGGGCGCGCCAATCAGGCCCTGCAGCGTCTCGAGCGTGGTCGTGACCTGAACATGCGGTCGCACGCTCCCGTGCTGCGGAACGGTCCCGGTATCGAGGGCATGAACCGACTGTTCGAGCCATGCGTCTGCCTGACGGCGTTCCAGGCATCGGTTGTCACTGTCGCCAAGAGGCTGCGCGTACGGTTCGAGCGCCGTACGAATGGTCGCCCCAGCTGCAGTGTCAAAGGCGCCTTTGACGTACATCGTCCCGTCCTCTCCGTCGCTGAAGCGCAGGTATCGCTGCTCGGCTGCCCTCCGCTGCTCGTCGGCGAGGCCTTCAGGGTCCATCCGATGCCAGACATGGGTGGCGTGGTACCAGAGTCGGCTGACGCTGTTCCGTTGAGCGGCTTTCAGAAAGGGCGTTTCGTCAAAAGGCTCAGCGCTCTCAGAATGCGTGATCACCTGGGCATGACGGGCGATGATCGCGGCATGAGCGAACCCAATCTTGCCTTCACGAACGGCCTCGACCGTCTTCGCCAGGTTAGACATCTGCTCCCCGACGTTACTCAAGTCCGCGGCAGCGCCGGACGCCATGTTGCAGGTATGCCGGACCCAGTCGTTCGTGGAGTTGGATCCCCAGTCCTGGACACAGGCATCGGTCCGTTCGAGCTCGGCCGTGTGCTCGGACATTTCAAGAGCGCAGAGGTCGCGAACCCTTGCGTGCTGAATTAGCGCTTGACCGTGCTGTTCGGGCGCAAGATCCACCTTCGGCATTTGGTGAAGTCGCTCATAGATGGACAGGACCGCACCGATGAGTTCTTGCCGGCTGGCGTCTGGTCCAGCTGCTTGCTGGATGGTGTCGTTCATGAGCCGCGACTAATTTCTGGCGTGCCCATTCTCGCCCGATTATACGAACATATGTTCGATAAGTCAAGATTTTGTATTCGCCAGCCCGGGTGAGAGAATGCCCTTCGTGGTCACGGCGATCGTGCTCATCGAGGCGGAGCGATCGGCCATCGCCAGGTTGGGTCCGGCGCTTGCGGATGTCCCGGGGGTTGCCGAGGCCTACTCCGTCACCGGCGAGTTCGATTTCGTCGCGATCCTCCGGGTCAAGGACCACGAGCAAATCGCGGATGTCGTCACGATGCGGCTCTCACAGATTCCGGGCATCGTGAGAACCCGCACCCACGTCGCCTTCAAGGTCTACTCGAAGCACGACCTCGAGGCGATGTTCAGCGTTGGCCTCCAGGAAGCGCGCTAGCGAGTCGACCTAGCGCTTGCGAAGAAGACCGATGCGCACACCGCCGCCCAGGAGGCGATAGGCCGGGGAGCAAGAACCAGGGGCGTTTCACGATTATCCGTTGTCAATCAATAAGGAATCACACCCAAGCTGATTCGTTCCGTCACTAAGGAATGACACCGTAGCAGCGCTGGGATGAGGGGTGCGGGGAGAAGGGGTGGACAAGCGGGTTTTCTGGGGAGAAGTTCGATTAGGCAATGTGGCTCACCTCCAGGGCGGCAGGCATGGCGGCCAGCCGGCGGTCGATT
>DASTJZ010000093.1:0-5639 GCA_035716185.1 Candidatus Dormiibacterota bacterium | reverse complement strand
AACATCACGGGGTTGCGGGCCATCCAGCGGGGATCGAGCTTCTTGAACGAATCCACGACTGCCGTCAGCAGGAGGTCGCGTTCGAAGAGGTTCGACCGGCGGCGCTTCCGGTACTGCTCCGATCGGGCGTGTTCTTCGATTGCCATCAGTGCGACAGGTGTCCAGCAAAGAGCTGGAGGTGTTCCAGGATGGGACCGAGCGAGAGGGCGGGGAAGAAGGTCAGGGCGCCCACGATGATGACGACCCCGACCAGTAATCCGGTAAAGAGCCCCGTGTCGGTCTCCAGCGTGCCAGCACTTGCCGGCACCACCTTCTTACCAACCATGCTCCCTGCCAGAGCGAGGATCGGGATGACGAAGAGGAAGCGCCCGATCCACATGGCGAGGCCCAGCGTCGTGTTGTAGTAGAGCGTGTTCCCGCTCAGGCCGGCAAAGGCGCTGCCATTGTTCCCGGTCGTCGACGAAAAGGCATAAAGAATTTCGCTGAATCCGTGCGGCCCAGGATTCAAGGGACCGGCTTTGCCCTGCGCCAGCAGGACGCTCAGCGCCGAAAACCCCAGGATGCTGGCCGGCAGGATCAGGATCGCGAGCGACGCCAGCTTGACGTCGCGCCCCTCGATCTTCTTACCGAGATACTCAGGGGTGCGCCCGACCATCAGGCCGGCGATGAAGACGGCGATGATGGCAAACATCAACATTCCGTAGAGCCCGGCGCCGACCCCTCCCGGCGTGATCTCGCCCAGCTCGATCGAGACCATTGGCACCATCCCGCCGAGCGGCGTGAAACTGTCATGCGCGGCGTCGACCGAGCCCGTACTGGTGCCGGTTGTCGACGCAGCGAACATCCCGCTGAGGATCGGCCCGAAGCGGACCGACTTTCCCTCCATGTTGCCCCCGGACTGCGTCGCCGTTCGCTGCTGATCGACGCCGACGGTCCCGAGTGCCGGGTTGCCAGTCTGTTCCGCGAAGGCAGCCAGGCCCATCATGGCCACCAGCACAAACGCCATCGCCCCGCCGATCGCCAGTCCTTGCTTGACGTTGCCGACCATCCGTCCAAAGGTGACGGCCAACGCGAACGGCGTGAGGAGCTCGAGGAAGATGGTGAACTGATTGGTAAAGCCGTTGGGGTTCTCGAAGGGATGGGCGGAGTTGGCGTTGAAGGGTCCGCCGCCATTGTTCCCCAGGTCCTTGATGACTTCTTGCGAGCCGAACGGGCCGACGGCGATCGTTTGTGTCGCGCCCTGCAGCGTATGCACGACCGGATAGGAAGCGAACGTCTGGATTGCGCCCTGCGATATCAGGATAAAAGCCCCGATTACGGAGATCGGCAGGAGAACGTAGAGGATGGAGCGGGTGACGTCGACATAAAAGTTTCCGACGGTGCTGGCGCTGTGCCGGGCGAGCCCTCGAACCAGGGCGATGGCCAGCGCGATGCCGGTGGCCGCCGAGAGGAAGTTATGGAGGACCAGCGCCACGGCCTGGGACAGGTAGCTCATCGTCTGCTCGCCGGTGTAGTTCTGCCAGTTCGTGTTCGTCGTAAAGCTGACGGCGGTGTTCCACGCGAGATCCGCCGGGACGCCAGGAAAACCCTGGGGATTCAACGGAAGATGATCCTGCAGCCGCAGGATCACATAGGTGAAGAGCAAACTGACGACCGTGGTGGCCAGCATCACCACCAGATAGCCGAGCCAGCCCTGTTCGTTCTCCTCCTTGATGCCAACCAGCCGGTACCAGCCGACTTCCACCGGGCGCAGCACCGGGCTGAGGAAGGTCCTGCGGCTCTCGAAGACAGCGGCCATGTACCCGCCAAGAAACCAGGCGCCAACCCCGATGGCCACCAGCGTGAGCACGGCACCGACGATCACCGGGAACAACTCAGAACTTCTCCGGGAAGAGCAGGGCAACGACCAGGTAGGCCGTCACCAGTAACGCGATCACGCCGCCGACGATGTAGGCCAGCATCAGGGCAGTCTGCGCAGTCCGATCACGTAGGCGAGGCTGACAACCGTCAACGCTGCGGTGATGCCGAGCATCAGGAGGTCGAGTGGCACCGGTACAGGTTAGGCGGGGTCAGGTCAACGACCCATAAACGAAAGCACGAACGCGCTTAAGCCTTTGGGGGAGGTTTACTGCGCCGTGGCTCCGCCGAAGCGATAGCCCCTGCCGGGGACGGTCTGAATCACTGACGGACGGGCCGGGTCACTTTCGAGCTTGCCACGGAGGCGCTGGATAAACACTCGCAGATAATGGCGCTCGTCGGCATAGGTGGGCCCCCAGACCCGCTGGAGCAGCGTCCGGAAATCCATGACCTCATTGGCATGACGGGCCAACTCCGCGAGCAGAAGGTACTCGGTAGGGGAGAGGCGAACTTCCGATCCATCGCGGGTGACTGCGTGGGCGCCGAGGTCCACGACCACGCTCTCGGCACGGATCACCTCCGGCTGATGGTCGGGTGGCTGGGCCCGGCGCAGCACCGCCCGAACCCGCGCCAGCAGCTCTTCGGTGCCGAACGGCTTGGCCAGGTAATCGTCCGCTCCCATATCGAGCGCGCGGACCTTGTCCTGCTCATCACCGCGGGCGCTGATGATGATCACGGGCGGTTGCCTGCCATGCTGCATCTCGCCGAGGACGCGCCAACCGTCGACAAAGGGGAGCCCGATGTCGAGCAGCACGACCTCATGCTTGCCCGGCGATCGAAGCGCCTGGACGGCCGCGGCGCCATCGGCCGCTTCGCTTACCACGAAACCGGCGCCGATCAGGGCGTTGACGATCGCCTTTCGCAGCGGCCGGTCATCTTCGACTACGAGAATGCGTCGGTCAGCCACCTACCGGACATAATGGTCCAATGGCAAATCCGGTCTTCGATGCCGCGCGAACGATCCTGGCGGTCCGCCAGTATCAGGACCGCCCGGTCTCGAAGGACATTGTTCTCCGGATCGTCGAGGCCGGGCGTTTGTCGGGAAGCGCCGGCAACGGCCAGCCGTGGCACTTCGTGGTGGTGCAGGACCGAGCCAGGCTGGCGAAGTTGGGCAAGCTTGTCAGGACCGGTCCATACATCGCCCAGGCCGCGTTCGCCATTGTGGTTGGCAACGCGAAGAAAGATATGTATGGGGTCTCTGACTGCAGCCGGGCGATCCAGTCGATGTTGCTCACCGCCTGGGAGGACGGCATCGGTTCCAACTGGACGGGTTTTGAAGGGCTCGACGGGGTCCGCAAGGAAGTCGGACTCCCTGAAACCTACGATGTCCTGGCGGTTCTGCCGTTCGGCTATCCAGCCCGACCGGTCAAGGGAACAAAGAAGCGAAAGCCGCTCGCACAGGTCGCCTCGTCCGAGCGCTTCGGCGAGCCGCTGGCCTAGGGTTGGCCTGCGGCGAAGGCCGCCCGTTCCGCGGGACCCCCGAGCAGGCAACGCGGGTAGGAGGAACCGAACCGAGCCAGCGCCCCGATTCCGAGATGAGCGCACGTGATCACGGCTTCCAGCGGATTGCCGGAGAAATCGGTCACGCCATATTCGACCGGCTCGAAGGCAGGGCATTGGTGGAAATCCGGGGCGAAGGGCCGCCGAAACGCGCAGCGATCCTGTGGCCGCAGTTCGATGATCGGTACTTCCGCCATCCTTTACCCACCCTATCAAAACCTGGTCGGGTAGTCTGGCTCACGGCGTGACCCGAATTCGAAATGCCATCATCGACGAGTTGAAGCCGGCCGTTCGCCAGCGGGCGCGCCGTGCGCCAATGCCGCCGTGGGTCGACCCGATGCTGGCCACCCTGACTGACCGGCGCTTCTCGGATCCGAACTGGATCTTCGAGCACAAGCTCGACGGTGAACGGTGCCTCGCCTTCAAGCAGGGCCGCTCGATCCGCCTGCTGTCGCGCAACCAGCAGCAGCTGAACAACACCTACCCGGAGATCGCGGACGGCCTCGCAGCTGCCGGCGGCCACGATTGCATCGTCGACGGTGAGATCGTTGCCTTCGAAGGCAATCGCACCAGTTTCGCCCGGCTGCAAGGCCGGATCGGGATCAAGGATCCGGACGAGGCTCGGCGGAGCGGCATCCCCGTCTTCTATTACATCTTCGACCTCGTGTACCTCGATGGGTTCGAGGTCATGACCGTGCCGCTCTCGGAGCGCAAGACTCTCCTCCAGCGCGCCCTGGATTTCCGGTCGCCGGTGCGGTTCATGATCCATCGCAACACCGAAGGCGAAGCCCTCTATCGCGAGGCGTGTCAGGAAGGGCTGGAGGGCCTGATTGCGAAACGCCGCGACAGTGCGTATGTCCACGGTCGCTCGGGCGATTGGCTGAAGTTCAAGTGCATCAACGAACAGGAGATGGTGATTGGCGGCTTCACCGACCCGGCAGGCAGCCGGATCGGCCTCGGCGCGTTGCTGGTCGGCTACTACGACGGAGGAACGCTGCGCTACGCCGGCAAGGTCGGCACCGGGTTCGATACGGCGACCCTGCTCCGGCTACGCAAACAGCTCGGGGCCCGTGAGTTGAAGAAATCGCCTTTCGTCCGGGACGAGGTGAAAGAGAAGGGCGCCCACTGGGTTCGCCCTGACCTGGTCGCCCAGATTGGCTTCACGGAATGGACCCACGACGGCAAGCTCCGCCACCCGCGCTTTCTTGGCCTGCGAACGGATAAAGCGCCCAAGGAAGTCGTGCGCGAGCGCCCCGAGGGGTCGCGATGATTCGCGAACGGGAGATCGCCCGACCTTCTTCACATACGGCCGGCGGCGCGACGGGCAGGGCGAACGATGCTCTCGCTCGAGCAGCGGCAGCCGGCCACGATGAACTTGCCGCTCTCCTGGGAACGGGCCTCGACGGATTGACGAGCGCGGAGGCAGCCAGGCGGCTGGCCCAATACGGCATGAATACCCTTAGCCTGCAGTCTCGAACGCTGGGGGCCATCATTCGAGGGCAGGTCAGCGGGATCAACGTCTTGCTGGCGCTGGCCGGTGTCCTCACCTGGGTGACCGGTGATTCGATCGACGGCGCCATCATCCTGATTCTGATCATTCTCAATGTCGGCTTGAGCATCTTCCAGGAATATCGGGCTGAGCGGGCGCTCGAAGGGCTGCGGGCGTTATTGCCCTTTCGCACGAGGGTGTGGCGCGACGGCGCGCAAACCATCGTGCCTTCCATCGAGCTGGTTCCCGGAGACCTGATCGCGCTCGACGCCGGCGACCGAGTCCCAGCTGACGCACGCGTTCTCGAAGCCGACGGCCTGGCGATTGATCAGGCCACCCTGACCGGCGAGTCGGAGCCCGCTGCCAAGGATCCTGCCCCGGTCATGTCGACGCATCCGGGCGAATGGACCAGCGTGGTACTGGCCGGAACGACGGTCGTCCAGGGGCACGGCCGCGCCATCGCGATCGCGACGGGGGCCAATACGCTGTTTGCGCAAACGGCCGCACTCGTGCACGGCGTTCGTGCTCCCGGCGATTTCCAGGCCACCCTCAATCGCTTCGGCGCCTTTCTGCTGCGCTTTGGTCTGGTGCTAGCGGGCATCGTGGCCGTTGCCAATGTCTTTCTCGGGCGGGGTGTCGTCGTTTCGATCACCCTGGCCCTGGCCCTGCTCCTCGGCATGGTCCCGGAAGCGTTGCCAGCGGTAACGGCCACCGCCCTTGCGCTTGGCTCGGC
>DASTJZ010000092.1:0-19747 GCA_035716185.1 Candidatus Dormiibacterota bacterium | reverse complement strand
GGTCACCGTCGACAAGCCGCAGGAGCGGCTGCAGGAAGATCGGCAGACGATTTTGAAGGTCGCCGACGGCATCCGTGCCGAGCTGTTCCCGGCAAAGCCCGACCGGATGAAATGCTCCGGCTGCGATTTCCGGCTGCTCTGTCCCAGTTCCGCCGTCTGAGCGCCAGGCTCAGGCGGCCAGCCGCGCCATCACGTCCGCAATGGTGAAGGCCGCCGCGGGATCGGCTGCGGCCTGGGCCCGCCGCGAATCCTCCAGCCGCTCGACGGTGGGCTTTGCGAACCATTCGCCGACCGCGGCAACCAGGTCGTCCGGCCGAGGGGCGTAGCGGCCGAGACCGCGGGACACGACTTCCTGGACATTGCCCTCCTCCTGACCGGGGAGGTATCCGGTCAGCAGCAGCGGGCAGCCACAGGCCAGTCCCTCGGCGATCATGCCGGGACCGGCCCGCGTGCCGAGCAGGTCCGAGGCGAGCAGCAGCTCGGGCATGTTGTCGACGAATCCGAAGACGTGCACCCCGGCATGGTTTTCCTGACGAATGCGCTCGGCGAGCTTGCGGTTGCGGCCGCACACCGCCAGCACCTGGACGTCCAGCTGGGAGCGGGCCAGCGCCGCCGCGTACTTTCCCAGCGGCTCGGTTCCGTCGCCGCCGCCCGTCAGCAGCACCGTAGGCGCGTGCGGCCGCAGGCGCAGCTTGAGCCGCATCGCCGGCCGGTCCTGGAATCGCTTGATTGCATCCTGAAAGCGGGGATGGATCGGCAGTCCGGCCTTGACCAGCCGGCTGGCCGGGACACCGCGCTGCAGGCAGAGCTGGTACGCCGCCTCCGACGGACAGACGATGCAATCCGCCTGCAGGTCGGTCCAGGCCTGGTGAAACTTGACCCAGTCGGTGATCACCGTGACGCGAGGCACGCCTTTGGGCATGACGTCGATGGCCACGTGGTTGAGCAGCGGATGGAAGCTGGCGACCAGCGCCGGGCGAGGTTCGAGCGCCTGGCGAAGCCGGCGTTGTAACCCGCGGCCGATCGTGTGCTGGATGAGCCGCACCGTCGGTGGCAGGTTGGTGGCGTGGAAGGCGGCCGCCCAGAGAAATGGCGCGTGGCGCGTCACCGGACCATAGAGCGCGGTCAGGCGGCCCGCCACCACGTTGCGGTCGGCCATGGGATCGACACAGTCGATGCTGAACTGATTGGGATAGCGGCGCCGGATCGCGGCTGCCACCGCCTCGGCCGCGGCGCGATGCCCGGCACCGGTGTCGGAGAACAGAAAAAGAAAACGCTTGGGAGCAGCCACGACCCCGTTCTTCCCGGCTAAGGCGCCAGCGCCGCTGGCCTCACAGCAGGCGCTCGGCGGCGCTCATCTGTTGACGTGTCCCGATCGCCACCAGCAGGTCGTCGCTTTCGAGCACCTGGGCGTCGGGCGGATTGATGCGCAGCTGACCGCTGCGCTTCCGGACGGCCAGCACGTTGGCGCCGGCTTGGAGAATGCCGGAGTCCGCCAGGGTTCGACCCAGCAGCTTCGAGCTCGAGGGGACCAGCAGCTCCTCGACCACCAGGTCGATGTTCTCGCCATGCAGAACGGTGTCCAGCACGTCGACGGCGACGGGGCGGACCGCCAGCGCCGCCATCCGGTGCGCGCCCATCAGGTATGGCGAGACCACCTGGTTGGCGCCGGCCCGGCGCAGCTTCTCCACCGAATCGGGATAGGAGGAGCGCGCCACGATGAACAGGGCCGGGTTCAGAGAGCGGGCGGTGAGGGTGATGAAGACGTTGCGCTCGTCGGAATCGACCGCGCTCACCAACCCCTTGGCGCGCAGGACGCCGGCCTTGAGCAGCGACTCGTCCGAGGCGGCATCACCCTCGACATAGAGGAGGTCGCTGGTGCGCAACCGCTCCAGGGGCTCGGGATTGTTCTCCACCACCACGAACGGTGTGTCCAGCTGCCGAAACTCCTGCGAGACGCGGGTGCCCATCCGGCCGTAGCCGCAGACGATGAAGTGGTCCTTCAGCGCGTCCGACCGGCGTTCCATGCGGCGCATCCTAGCGTAGCTCGCGAGATGTCCCTCGATCAGGAGCTCGGCGAGGATGCCGAGAGTGTAGAGCATGGTGCCCACCCCGAAGACGATCACGGTCATCGTGAACACCCGGCCGCCGTTGCCCAGCGGATGGACCTCCTCGTAGCCAACGGTGGTGACCGTCGTCAGCACCATGAAGAGGGAGTCGATGAAGGTCCAGCGCAACAGGACCATGTAGCCGATCACGCCGTAGCAGAAGACGAGGAGGAGGACGAGGAGAGGAAGCTGGAGTCGCCTCAGCGGGTTGACTGGCTGGTGCTTGATCGTAGGTTTGAACTCAGGCCAGGGTGGCTAAAAATTTTGCACCACCCTAGCACACACAAGGAATCCTGGTGAGGCCTTAGCAACGGTTCCGGGGACTCCGTGGCAGCTTCGCCGCCGAACTGCGGCAGGACGGTGCGGCTTTGAAGTTGACCCGACGATCAGTGAAACGCGACGATGGAGTGAACCAGCCCATGAAAGGATGTACCCCTCCCTGAAACCACTGGCGATCGTCAGTCTGCACGCCTCCCCCGTCGCGGACCTGGGGGCCGGGGAAAACGGCGGCATGAACGTCTACATCCGGGCGGTCTGCGAGGAGCTGAGTCGCCGGGGGGTGCCCACGGAGGTGTTTACCCGGCGAACCAGCCCCGAGGGACCGGACCGTATCAGGCTGGCAGAGAAGAGTTGGGTCACCCGGCTGGCCGTTGGTCCACCGCGGGATATCGACAAGGCTGGGCTGGTCGACCTTCTCCCTGGCTTCACCGACGCGGTGCTGGCCGAGCAGCGCCGGCGTCGCACCGGATACAACCTGGTGCACAGCCACTACTGGCTGTCGGGCTGGGTCGGCGCCCGGCTGCAGCACGAGTGGAAGCTGCCCTGGTTTCACAGCTTCCACACCCTGGCGCGAGTCAAAAACGAGCAGGCGGTCGAGGGCGCCGTGACCGAATCCGATTACCGCATCACGGTGGAGCAGATGATCGTTCGGGAGAGCGACCGGCTGATCGCCTCGAGCGCCCAGGAAGCGGAGGACCTGGTCCGTCTCTACGGAGCGGCGCGCAATCGGGTGGCCGTGGTGGCGCCCGGTGTGGACCTCGACATCTTCAGCCCCCGCTCGTCGGCGGGCTTGCGCGCGGAGCTGGAGCTGGGCGATGCCCGAGTGGTCGTCTTTGCCGGCCGGCTGGAGCGCTTGAAGGGAGCCGAAATCGTGATTCGGGCCATCGCGCTGCTGGCCAGGGATGACCGCGAGACGTGCCCGGTGCTCCTCGTCATCGGCGATGACAGCCACAATGGTGCGGCCGAGAGCCAGGCCAGCGGCGGCGAACGCGCCCGGCTGCAATCACTGGCCCGATCACTCGGAATCGCCCGGCAAGTTCGGTTTCTTCCACCGGTCCCCCAGCCGAGGCTGGCCGACTACCTGGGCCTGGCGGACGTCTGCGTGGTTCCGTCCTACACCGAGTCATTCGGCCTGGTCGCCCTGGAAGCGGCGGCCAGTGGTACCCCGGTCGTCGCCGCCCGGGTCGGCGGTCTGCCCACCATCGTCAAGGACGGGCTGACTGGGTTCACGCTCGTCTCGCATGACCCGGCCCAGTACGCAGAGCGGATCGGCCGCTTGCTCGCCGACGACGAGCTTCGGCGCTGCTTCAGCCGCAGGAGCCGCCTGGTTGCGACCCAATTCACCTGGCACCAAACCGTCGACAGGCTTCTGACCGAATACGCGGGATCCAGCCGGCCCGAGCTGCGTCCCGCCGTCGCCGGGTAAGAACCTCCGTTTGCCTTGACATCCTGCCCGGGGTTTGGTTGAATAGTCAGTGAGTTTTGATTGGCTGACCAAACTAGAAGAGGGTTAATAGGTGGCGGACCAGACCAAGGAACGGATCATCGAAGCCGCCTCGCGCACGCTGGTGCGGCGTGGCTACCACGAAACCTCGATGAAGGACATCGCGGCGGAGGCCGGGGTAGCGCCCGGGCTGGCGCATTACTATTTCGAAACCAAGGAAGACCTGCTGGTGGCGGCCATCGAGCACGCCTGCCGGCCGTCGATGGACGCCTGGGAAGCGGCCGGTGTCAGCCTGACGGGACCGCTACCCGAGGACGCCGACCCGATCGCCTTCGCGCGCATGGGCTTCGAGCTGGCCAAGCAGGAGTTGAAGGCCGATCCGGGTGTCTTTCTGCTCACCTTCGACATGTTTGGTGTCGGCCTCCACAATCCCAAGATCTCGGCCGCGGTCCGGGCGTTTATCGACGAGCGGCGGGCCTTCGTCGCCCGGATCACGCAGGGCGTGATCGCTGGAATGGCCGAGCCGCCGGTTGCCTCGACCGCCGCCATCGCGGCGGCGATCTGGGCGAGCATTCATGGCATCGCCCTGCAGAAGGTGATGGATCCGGAGTTCGACGCTGATGCGGCCTTCGACGCCTTGAGTGAGATGGCGATCGCGTTTGCGACTCGACCGGCAGGTCGGGCGCGGGAGGAGGGATAAGCATGTTCGCCTGGTGGGGTCACATCGTCTATCGCTTTCGCTGGATCGTCCTCATCCTGTCGGCCGTCCTGCTGGCCGGGTCGATCGTGGCTCTTGCGAACGGCGGCGTCTACAAGAACAGCGGTGGCTCGAACACCGAGTCCGGGCGGGCGCTGACCCAGATGCAGAACGAGCTGCCCCAGAGTGGCGCCGGCTCGTCGTTCGACCTGATCTTCGGCAGCGCCTCGATGACCGTGACCGATCCGGCGTTCAAGCAGGCGATGCTCCAGGCATTGCAACCGCTGGCGTCCGACTCGCGGGTCAAGGGCATCGAGACGCCGTTCGACGGCCAGGCGGCCACCGCCCAGGCCCTGGTATCGACGGATGGACATCACGCCGATGCGCACGTTTCGCTAAAAGACGACTACGCCTCGGCGCGCATGTACTACCCGGAGCTGCGCAACAAGGTCACATCCGACCATCTCCAGATCTATGGCACAGGGAACGTGGCGGTCGGCCATGACTTCGACAAGTACCTGGAGGCCGACCTGCATCGCGCCGAATTCGTCTCGTTGATCATCATCATCCCGCTGCTTCTGCTCGTCTTCGCCACGGTGATCAGCATGTTGCTGCCCCTGGGCGTTGGTGGGCTGGCGGTGGTCGGCGGTCTGGCGCTGGTGGGCTTGCTGGCCCGTCTCACCGACGTGTCGACCTATGCCACCAACATCGTCACGCTGATCGGGCTGGGAGTTGCGATCGACTACTCGCTGTTCATCGTCAACCGCTACCGCGAGGAGCTGCGCGCCGGCCGCAGCGTGGAAATCGCGCTCGTCAATGCCATGCGCACCTCGGGGCGCGCGGTGACCTTCTCGGGCATCACGGTGGCCATCGGCCTCAGCGCCATGCTGCTCTTCCAGGGATCCTTCCTGGCCTCGATGGGTGCGGCCGGGGCGATCGTCGTGGCGGTTGCGGTCCTCTACGCGCTGACCTTCCTGGCGTCGCTGCTCGCGATTCTTGGCCACCGTGTCAACTGGTTGCGGCTGCCGCTTCCGCAGCGCGCCGCCGGCCGCGGATTCTGGCACGGCCTGGCGACCTGGGTGATGCGCCGGCCGGTCCTGGTGCTCGTTCCGGTGCTCGCCATCCTGGGCCTGCTGGCCTCGCCCTTCCTCGGCATCCGGATCGCGAACGGCGACGTGGGCATGCTGCCACCCAACGCCGAGTCACGCCTCGGTTATGACCTGCTGCAGAAATTCCCCGGCCAGGGTCAGACCTACTTCAACGTCGTCGTTAACTACCCGGATGGACAACCGCTGACCGCGGCCCGCGTTGGTGACCTTTACGACATGGCGCAGCACATCAAGCAGATTCCCAACGTGGAGAGCGTGGAGAGCATCGTTACCCTCGATCCCTCGCTCAGCCGGTCGCAGGTCCAGGCGGTGCTCACCCAACCGACATCGGCGCAGCCGGCCCGCGTCCAGGAAGCGGTCCACCAGACCACCGGCCCGCATATCGTCGTGCTCTCGGTGGTCACCAAGCAATCGCAGGAGAGCGACGGCGCGCGGGCGATCGTCGGCTCGCTGCGCGGCATGACGCCGCCGAGCGGCAGCTCGATGCTGATCGCGGCGTTCTCGATCGACTTCACCGACTTCATCCTGCAGCACATCCCGTTCGCCGTTGCCTACGTGATGGTGGTGACCTATCTCGTGTTGTTCTTCCTGACCGGGTCGCTGGTGCTGCCGCTGAAGGCGGTGTTGATGAACGTGATCTCGATCGGTGCCTCCTTCGGCGCCCTGGTGTGGATATTCCAGCAGGGACACCTGAGCTCGCTGCTCAACTTTACGGCCGCTCCCCTGGATCCATCGGTGCCCGTGCTCCTGTTCTGCATCGTCTTCGGGCTGTCGATGGACTACGAGGTCCTCCTGATCAGCCGGATCCAGGAGGAATACCGGCGGACCGGCGACACCACCCACGCCGTCGCCGAAGGGCTGGAGCGCAGCGGCCGGCTGATTACCGGCGCGGCGGCCATCATGATCGCCGTCTTCCTGGCCTTCGGTCTGGCCGACGTGGTGCTGATCAAATCCATCGGGCTCGGGCTGGCGATCGCGGTCGCGATCGACGCCACCCTGGTGCGCGCCCTGATCGTTCCTGCCGTGATGCGCTTGCTGGGCCGTGCTAACTGGTGGGCGCCGAAACCACTGGCCCGACTGCACCGGCGCATCACGCTCGAAGAACCCGCCGCCGCATAGTTGATTCGCCCTCCCCCCTCTGGGGAGGGCGGGCCCGCCGGCCCACGCGAGCCGCGCTTTAGTGCGACGCGAGCGTTTGAGGCGTTCGGGCTTTTGCGCGTCACGACTTCGTCGCGGGAACGGTCGAATGGTCGGCTGTCGGCGCCCGATATATTCGTGTGCTCCCTGCCCGTGCCAATCAGCCTCGCCCAGGGCCGGTTGTTGGCCACCGGCCGGAGACACGGGTCCGGATCGACCGCGGTGGCTGGCTGCTGTTCGGAGCGCTGGGTCTGTCGGGGCTGGGAGCGGGCCCCTTCATGGCCTTCGGCACCATCTATCAGCGGCAGCTGGGGGCCGGCCCCTTCGAGATCGGCGTGCTGGCGGCCATCGGCATGCTCATCGCCACCCTGGTCATGTTCCCCGGGACCCGCTTGGCGGAGCGAAATGACCTGCGCAAGACGATCATCTTCGGCTGGGCCATCGCGGTGCCGGCCCCGCTCTTCTACGCGCTCGCGCCGCATTGGGGCTGGACCGCGATCGGCATCGTGTTCATGCAGGCCTCGGTCATCAACACCCCGGCCATCAGCCTCTATCTGACGCTGGGCATTCCCCGCGATCAGATCGCCATGGTAATGACGACCGTCCTTTCCGCCTACTCCCTGGGGTTGATCGCCTCGAACCTGCTCACCGGCTGGCTGGCCGAAATCGCCCCTCTCAGCGCGCTCTTCTGGGTGTCATTCGTCTTCTTCGCCCTGGCTACGGTCTGCATCGCTTTCATCCCCGCCAAGCGCCAACACTCCAGCGAAAGCACCGGCGTCCGTTATCGCGACCTGATGCGGTATCCGGCGTATCGGGTGATGCTGGCGCTCTTCACCGTGATCACCGCCATCATCTTCATCCCCTGGGCGTTCACGCCTCTCTATGCCCGGGAGATCGCCCACGTCGACAACGTCTCGATCGGCGCGCTGATGAGTGTGCTCTACCTGGGCTCGGTGATCATCGGGCTGGGGCTCGGCCGGCTGCGGCGCAGCCGGGGCAGCGTGGCGATCGTGCTCTGCTTCGAGGCTGCCTACGTGCTCTCCGCCGTCATGTTGCTGTCATCGATTGCGCTTCCGATCCTGGGTCTCGCCTTCTTCCTGCGGGGTGCCTTCTGGTCCTTCCGCCAGGTGATGACCGCGGTGATCGGCGAGGTGCTGCCGGACCACGCCATGGCGAAGGGCTACGGCCTCTTCTCCCTGGTCACGGGCGCCGCCGCGGTGGCGGCCTATCCGATCGGTGGCTGGTTGTACGCCAGGCACGCGGCCATGCCGTTCTGGTCGTCCGCGGTGCTGATGGCCACCGCCATGCTCGTCACCATCGTGGTGCGTCCCTACTTCCACGCCAACTACCTCAAACCCAAGGCAACGATTGCGGCCGACGATGCGCTGCCGCAGGCCGCCTAGCTGTCGTCGGCACCCAGCGAGCTCATCCGGTTGGGATCCAGTTTGGAGCGGCGCCGGTGTATGGATAGTCGGCCTCCCACTGGGTCAGTTGCAGGGGGCGTGAACCATCGCCGTTCATGACGAAGATTTGGGGCAGGTCATCGACCTGGCTGACGAACCCGATCCGGCGGTCGTACGCCGGGGTGCTGGGGGCTGAGCCGTTTGGCGCGTCCTTGGCGCCCGTGACCTTGACCACGCCGCCGGCCTCTCCGGCGGAAAAGATGTTGATCCGATAGAGTGCGGCGCTGCTCCCCGCGCCGGTCGCGGCAAACAACGTGCTGTTGTCGTTGAGCCACGCCGCCCCCGTGATGTCGAGCGCCCCGGCCTGGCGGTAGGTGCTGGCGCCGCTCGCACTCAGGTCATAGATCCAGAGCTGGGGGCCGCTGCTGGTAACCCGCCGGAAGGCGAGCTTGGTTCCATTGGGCGACCAGGCCGGATGATCGGCCGGATCATCGAGCCCAACCGGTCGGTACCGCGTTCGCAGATCGAGATTCATTAGCCACAGGTGGTTGCCCTGCACATCGACGGTGCTGTAGGCGACCGACTTGCCGTCGGGGCTCAGCGCCAGCGGCGGGATGACCGGTCCGTCGGCCGAATCGGTGAGCGCGGCATCCACCAGGGTGCTGGGAGAAAAGCGATGGATCACGCCGCCCGAGAGGTACAGGATCGTCCCATCCGGCGACCAGTAGACGTCCGAGCCGTTGATGCCGGGTCGGACCGCGGTGCCGGTGGCGACGTCGACCAGCTGGATCGGACCGGCCTGCGCATCGCGGGGCGCATCGACGACCACCAGCCGCTTGCCATCGGGCGACCAATCGAAGGCCAGCAGGGCGTCGGTGGCCTGGCTCTGCAGGCTCAGGCTGTAGAGCTGCTTGGGCGTCGAGCGTCCCAGGAACGCATCGGGGTGGGGGTCGACCATCGCGATGGCAAAGGCCGGCTGTCCCCGCTGGCCCATCAGGTAGCCGATCTTCCGGGAGAGCGAAAGGGAACCGGTCCGAAACCGCGTCTGGATTCGTCCAGTCAGGGGATTGCCGTGGACGTCGGTCGGCCGGTCGATGGAAATCGTGTAGGCCTGGTTCGCTTGCAGGACGGTGGTGGGTACGATCTCGAATTGCGACGTATCGCCCCCCGGCCGGGTTCGCAGCAGAAAGGGCGTGTCCGGGGTCAGCGTCACGGCCCCGGGTAGGCTGTCGGCCCGCATCGGGCGGCTGAACGTCAGGATCAGGTTGCGGTCAGGCGCAATCGCCGTGCTGCCATCGGCCGGATCGACGGTGCTCAGTGCCGGCGGCCGCTCGGTGGTGAAGCGCCAGACGTGTTCCAGCGTGTTCTGCTGGCCGCTCGCATCGGCATAGCCGGCGTGCATGGAGACGGTGTAAAGGGTGGTGAGGGCGAAGTTGGCGTGGAGGTGGATGAACATGAAGGTATTGCCGGTCCAGGCATAGCGGCAATTGTGCGCGTCCTGACAGCCGCTCGGCATGGGGGAGAGCGAGAAGCGTTGTTCCACCGAGCCGTGGTTCATGGGACGGTCGAAGGTGATGGTGATCGGCTGGTTGCTGGGGACGTCGGCCACCTCCCGGTTGGGAGAGATGCTGACGATGCGCGGCGGATTGAGGGCGCAGCCGGCGACCATGGGGGCGAGCATCGCCATGAGAACCAGGAGCCCGGGCCGCATCGGCTGAGTCTAGAGGCCGGAAATTAAAGGAGGGTCAGCGCTGCTCTTCGACGAGCTGGCGCATCTCGTTCGCCAGGTTCGTCAGGCGCGCCGGGTCGACGAACATGATCGATGTCTGCGAGATCCGGTCGATCGTCCGGTCGAGCGAATCCAGGTTGTGCTCGGTGGAGGCCAGCATCTCTTTGACCTTCTTTGAACGGTTCTGCAGGGCGTTGTCGGCCATCTGATTCAGCTGGCTCATCAGGGAGTTCCAATCGACGTCGGGTTCGGCGCCTACCTGTGTGGGAGGCGGAGCCGCGGGCTGCTGGTACGACGGCGCGCGTGGCGCGGCTGCCGCGGGGGCCGAGACGGCTGCGGGAGCCGGGCCGGTGCTCGCCGGCCGATAGACGGTGGCCGGGACTGACGGTGTGGTTGCCAGCATCTCCTCGAGACTGACCGAGGCAGGCTCTTCCAGGTCGGCGACGGCCTTGACCTCGATCCGCGTCTTGGGATCGGCGCACAGGCGGGTTACCAGCTCGGGATCCTGGACCAGGAGCGGCTGCCCCCGGGTGAACGCGCCCAGCAGCTGGCCGTCACGCAACAGCACGATGCCCATTTCGTCCGGCGCGCGGACCAGCAGGCTGCCGTGGATCTTCTCCTCCTGGAGGTACTGCAGCAGCGCGCGCACGTCGACGAAGCGCGCCATCAACCCCTGGAGGATGGTGGGGGCGGTGAGCAGCTGGTAGATGGCGGTCACCACCTCTGGCGAGAGCTCGATCACGTCCATGCTGCCCTCGCCGCGGTCGACATCGTTCTTGAAGAGCGAGAAGGCCGTGCGCCCGGTCGAGACGACGGCGCCGCCGTCGTAGAAGCTCTCGATCAGGCTGCCCTGGTAGAAGAGGATCATCCCGCGCGAAGCCTGGCCGGTGAGCCGCAAGTAGCCGGTCAGCCGGTCGGCGCTCAGCGAACGCAGCAGCTTGGGGAAATCGACGAAGGCGGTCTTGAGCGATTCGTAAACCAGCTTGCCAACCGGTAGGGGATAGAGCTCGGTGGGGGGTGGACCCTCCTGGGGTTGGGATTGCGCCGGTGCCGGCGCGATCGGCTGGGCGCTCACGACCGTGCGCTCGCTGACCGGTGGTGCCGGCGGAGGCGCGGCTGGTGCGGGAGCCGCAGCTGGTGCTGGAGCAGGACGAACCGCCACCGGCCCGTTGTCGGCCCCCGGGACACCGCGGCGCTTGGCCTCGGCCAGGATGTCGGCGGTCGGTGCCGTGATGGTTTCTTCGGTAGGGAGCTTTGACTTTGGATCGAAGGTGTAGTCGCCCTGCCGCCAGGCCAGTGGCTCGAAGACCGCCTCCTCACCCTGCGAGCCGTTGCCATACGCATGGAAGAGGTGGCCGAAGAGAAAGAACAGCGAAAACGCCTCGCCGCCGTTGCGGACTTGCAGCGTGCCCGTGGCGCGCTGGGCCTGCATCGACTGCAGGAGTGACAACAGAGGCGTGTGATCCAGGGACCCCTTGTAGTCGAGAATCCTGGGCGCCTGCTCGATGGAGCTCAACATCCGCCTCCCATCGCCCTGAGATTTCCAGCCAATGCTAGCACAGGACAAATACAATACCCGGTTTGTCAAGAACTGAGGGTGGTCTCCTCAGGCTTGTTGCCGGGTAAGCTGTGAGCGAATGCCCGAATTGACGACCTGCGACGACGCCTCCGCGTGGGATGCGTTCGTTTCGCAGGCGCGCGACGCCTCGGTCTTGCAGGCCTGGGCGTGGGGCAGCTTCAAGTCACGCTACGGGTGGCGGCCGACCCGCTACTTCTGGAGCGAGCAAGGCCGCCCGATGGCGGCGATCTCGGTGCTGCGCCGCGGCCTTCCTAAGGGTTTGCAACTCTGCTACGCGCCCCGCGGCCCGATTCTCGACGGGCACCAGGAGCAGTGGCCGCAATTCTGGCCGATGCTGCGCGAGCGCCTGGCCGCCGAAGGCGGCATCGTGCTCAAAGTCGACCCGGAGTGGACGACCGATGCCGAGCGCGCCGCCCTCCAGGCCAGCGGGGCGATGCCCAGTCGTCATCCGATCCAGCACCAGGCGACCATCGTGGTCGACATCAGCGGCGGCGACGACGCACTGATGCGCCTGAAGGAGTCCACCCGGCGCAACATCCGTACCGGTGCCAAACAGGGGATCACCGTCGAGGCCTCAGATGCCTCGGCCGCGATGGACACGTTATACGAGCTGCTGGTCGAGACCGCGAGCCGTGAGCACTTCACCCTCCGGCCGCTCAGCTACTACCAGGAGCTGCTGGCGCGCTTCCGGGAGCGCGGTCAGGTCGCGGTCTACCTCGCCCGCCTGGAGGACCGCCTGCTGGCCGGCGCCCTGATGCTGTTCTATGGCTCCCGGCTCAACTATCTCTATGGAGGGACGCGCGGTGATGCCAAGGACCTGAAGCCCGGTTATCTGCTGCACTGGCGGGCGATTGAGGATGCCCAGCAGCGCGGCTGCACCAGCTATGACATGTGGGGCGTGCCGCTCGACCCGCAACCGGGCCAGCGCGGCTACGGTTATTTCGTGTTCAAGTCTCGTTTCAACGGCCGGCTTATCCGCTTCATCGGGCTCTACGACCTGCCGGTGAATCGCGCCGCCACCCTGACCGTCCGCTTGGCGGAACGGTTCGCCCGCGCCGGTCAGCCCGAATTTGTCTGACGCAGCCGTCGCGGTCACGCCCGGCCACGCGCTGGGCGCAGAGGCATGGGATCAGCTGCTGCTGCAACAGCCCGAGGGAAACCTGCTGCAGAGCTGGCATTGGGGTGAGCTGCAGTCGCGGTTCGGCTGGACCGTGGAGCGGATGCTGGTGCAGGACGGCCGCCACGGGCTTTGCTCCCTGCAGCGGAGTGCGACGCTGTTTCCCGGCGGAGCCGTGTATTACGTGCCGCGCGGTCCGGCCATCGTCGATTCCGCTCGCGTGCAGCTGCTCGACACGCTCGAGCAACGGGCGCGCGCCGGCGGCGGGGTGGTGCTGCGGGTGGAGCCGAACGATCGGGTCGGCGACCAGTGGCCGGCGTTCTTCGAGGGCCGAGGCTTCGTTCAGGGGCAGCCGATCCAGCCGCAGGCCACCCAGCTGCTCGACATCGATCGCGATCCGGATGCACTGAAGGCAAGCTTCAAACCGAAGACCCGCTACAACCTGAACCTGGCGGAGCGCAAAGGCGTCACCGTCAGCGGCAGTCGCGAGGTGGCGACCTTCGCTCGGCTGGCGGGCGAGACCGCACGGCGGCAGGGCATCCACCTTCCGGGCGCCGCCTATTACCAGGCGGCGCTCGACCTGTTCTCACCGCGGGACGCCGTGCGTCTCTACCTGGCGCGTCACGAAGGCGACGTGCTGGGCGGGATCATGGTCTTCCGTTTCGGCCGGACCGCCTACTACCTCTTCGGCGGCTCGACCGAATACAAGCGCGAGTTGATGCCCAACTATCTGCTGCACTGGCAGGCGATGCTCGACTTCCGGGCGCTGGGCTGTGACACCTATGACTGGTGGGGCGTCCCCGAAGAACCGGCGCCCGACCACCCATGGTTTGGGCTCTATCGTTTCAAGACAGGATTCGGTGGCGAGACGGTGCGCTACATCGGGCTCTACGAACGCGTCCTCCGGCCAGCGCCCTTTGCCGTCGAGCGACGCCTGCAGCGATTGAAGGCGCGCATGCGCGGACCTATACTGCGGTGACATGGCGAGGGAGCGAACGCTCTCCGAACAGGCCTTTGAGCAGTTCCCCCAGGCCCTGATCGTCGTCGATCGTCAGGCGACGGTCCAATCCTTGAACCCGGCGGCGGAGCGCATGACCGGGTGGTCGCGGGGCGACGCAGTCGGCCGACCGGCGGCCGACATCCTCGAGGTGCGCACCGAGACCGGCGTCAACCTCTGCGCGCCGAACGGAGCGCTGCGGCGCGCCCTGCGCCTGGGCAGCGGGATCAACACCCATTTCGCCTACCTCTTTCGATTACGGACCAGCGACGACCCCGTCCGGATTTCCTATTCGGTGTCGCCGCTCCGCCTCAAGGGCCGGTTGCCCGATGGCGCGGTGATCGTCATCCACGATGTCACCCCGGAGCTGGAGACCATCGAGGCTCGCGACGCCTTGATGCTGGCCGCCTCCCACGAGCTGAAGACGCCGCTCACGACCCTGAAAGGCCTCAGCGAGCTCTTGCTCGACTTTGACCTGAGCGAGGCGCAGCGCCGCGAGTTGCTCCAGGACCTGCACGGCCAGGCCGACCGGATGGAACGGTTGATCGGCGACATTCTCGCCGTGAGCCGCATCGACTCCGGCCGGGTGTCGGTCGATTTCGAGCCGGTCGATGTCGCCACGGTGGTGCAGCGCGTCTGCGACGAGGTGCGGCCGATGCTCAAGGGACGGACCTTGAAATACCGTACGCCCGAGGACCTGCCACCGGTGATGGGCGAGGCGCGCAAGCTGCACCAGATTTTGGTGAACCTTCTGACCAATGCCATAAAATATTCCGAGCCTGGCACGGACATCACGCTGACCGCCCGCAGTGAGCAGTCTGCCGTGCGCTTCGAGGTTGCAGACCAGGGGGTCGGAATCCGCAAGGAACATTTGCCTCGCCTGTTCGAAAAGTTCTACCGTGCCGACGACCCGGCGGTGCGCCGTACATCCGGCACGGGACTGGGACTCTACATCGTGCGCAGCCTGGTGACGATGCTGGGCGGCCAGGTGCACGTGCGCAGCCGGCACGGCAAGGGCTCGGTCTTCGTGGTGATGCTGCCGCGAGGAGAAGCTGCCGCTCGGGTCCGGCCGCCGGCCGCCGTCGCCGCCCGGTAACTGCGAATGCCGCCGGCAAAGAAGATCCTGATCGTCGACGACGAGGCCATGATCCGTAAGGCCATCCGGCTCGCGCTGGAGAAGGAAGGCTACGAGGTGATCGAAGCCGAAACCGGTGCCGAAGCCATGCGCCGCATCGAGCTGAACAAGCCCGACCTGATCCTGCTCGACATCATGCTGCCCGATGTCTCCGGCTTCGACGTCTGTCGCGACATCCGCAAGGCGGGACTCCGGGTGCCGATCATCATCCTCTCGGCCAAGACGGAAGAGATCGATGTCGTCGTCGGGCTGGAGATCGGTGCCGACGACTACATCACCAAACCGTTCCGCACCCGGGAATTATTGGCGCGCATCGCCGCCCATCTGCGCAAGGCGCGCCAGGACGAGGAAGCCGTCAACCAGGGACGCCTGGAGTTCAAGGACTTGGTCATCGACCTCAACGAACGCCGGGTGTTTCACGATTCGAGCGAGGTGATGCTCACCCACACCGAGTTCGACCTGCTGGCGTTCCTGGCGTCGAATGCCGGTAAGGTGCTGTCCCGGGAGAAGATCCTCAATCACGTCTGGGGCTACGAGTATCCGATCGAGACCCGCGTCATCGACGTCCATATCCGCAACCTGCGGCGAAAGATCGAGCAGGATCCCTCGCATCCCTTCTTCATCCTGGCCGTCCCGGGGATCGGCTACCGCTTTACCAGCGCCGGCAAGCTCGGATAGCAATTCCCGTCTGGTGGGGGTCAGGGTCGGAGCGTCATGACGCGGCGGCGCCGGCGGCGGGTCGAAGCTCGCGATAGAGGGCGAGCAGTCGATCGAGGTTATCCGAGAGGCTGTAGCGTTCGACCACCCGCGCCCGGGCTCGACGGCCGAGCTCGCTGCGAAACTCCGGATACTCGAGCAACGTCCGCAATGCCAATCGGAGCTGGCCATCGAGATCTTTGGGGTCGACCAGCATCCCGGCACCACGCAAGGCCTCGCCATCCGAGCCGACGTCGGTCGCTACCGGCGCCACGCCGCAGGCCATGCCTTCGAGCAGCGATAGCGACAGCCCCTCGACCAGCGACGGCAGCACGAAGATGTCCATGGCTTGCAGCATGGCAATCAGCTTGACCTCGTCCAGCACCGGCCCGGTAAACACGACCCGCGCGCCCCGGTAGCGGCGCTCCAGGCGGCGACGCTCGCTCCCGCCGCCGATCACGACCAGCTTGACCTCGTCGGGCGCATCGATCTCCTGGAAGGCGCGTACCAGAACGTCGACGTTTTTCTCCGGGTCGACGCGTCCGAGATAGCCGACCAGCGTGCTGGCCTCGAGGCTGTCCTTGAAACCGGATGCCCCCGGCGCGTATTTGTCGATGTCGACGCCGTTGGGAATCACCGCCACGTTGACCGGTGGCACGCCATAGTGTTCCAGCAGGCTCTTCTGTTGCTCCGAGAAAATAATCACCCGGTCGAAGCTGGCCAACGATTGCGCATAGAGCCGGTACAGCGCGGTACTGATGCCCTGCCAGAGCCCGAAGCGCGAGTCGTAGGGAACGTGAAAGGTGGCGACGACCGGCAGCCCCAGCTCGTGACACAACTCGGGAAGGCCGAAGTCGATCAGGGTGGAGAAGCTCAGCGAAACGTGCACCAGCTCGATGCGCTCGCGGCGGAGCAGCTCGGTGATCAGCCGCTTGGTTCGCGGCGAGGAAATGGTGTAGCGATGGCTGCCGGTCAACGAGCGAAGCGTCAGGCTTTCGTCGGTCGAGGCCGCCAGCGCGCCGTGATGGACAAAGAACACTTTGACGCCGCGCGCCCGAAGCCCGGCCACGGTCTCGCGCGAGTAGGTGAGCAGGCCGTCGCCGGCGCGGCCGCTCTGGTGCCCGAGCCAGGCGACGCGCAGTGGCTCGATCATCGTTGCTCCAGCTCGCCGATCAGTTCCAGGAGGAAGGGACGGTTCTGGAGCTCAGGGTGTGGGATGCGAAGCCCGGGCTCATCGACGGTGCGGTTGTCGTAGCGAAGGATGTCGATATCGATTTCGCGCGGCCCCCAGCGCTCCCGCCGCTGGCGACCGAGCTGCTGCTCGATGCCTTTGACGTGTTGGAGTAACGTGCGAGGTTCGAGGGTCGTCTCGCCTTCCAGGACCTGGTTCTTGAAGCGAGGTTGGTCCACGATGCCGATGGGTTCGGTCTCCGCCACCCTCGACTCACGAACGATCGCGACGCCCGCCTTCGACAGCGCGTTGCGCGCCGCGGCGAGATAGGCATCGCGGTCGCCCAGGTTAGAACCCAACGCCAGCCACACTCGCGTCATGCCCTGACGATGGCGTCGGCCATCCGCGCCACCCGAACCATTTCCCTGACGTCGTGCACGCGCACGATATCGGCGCCACCGGCAATCCCCAGCGCGACGACGGCGGCCGTGCCTTCCAGCCGCTCGTCAACCGGCAGGTCGAGTGTTTTGCCGATGAACGATTTCCGCGAGGGACCGATCAGGATCGGGTAGCCAAGCTCGCGCAGCTCGGGCAACCGGCGGATGATCTCGAGGTTTTCCGCGCGCGTTTTCCCGAAACCGATGCCGGGATCGAGGATGATGTGGGCGTCCGGGATGGATGCGTCATAGGCTCTGCGGATGGCGCCGCCAAACCAGCCCGCGATATCGAGGACGACGTCGTCGTAGATGCCGTCCGGCTTGTTGTGCATCAGGACGACGGGTACGTCGTGTTGGGCAACGGTCTGGCCCATGGCCGGGTCACGACGCAGTCCCCAAACATCGTTGACCAGCGCGGCGCCGGCCGCGAGCGCGCGATCGGCCACCGCCGCCTTATAGGTGTCGATGGAGACGGGGATGTCGACCGCGGCGACGATGGCTTCAACCGCTGGCAGGACGCGCGTCATCTCCTCGTCGACGGGAAGGCCGCTGCCGCTCCAGGTCTCGGGCCGGGTCGACTCGCCGCCGATGTCGATCAGGTCGGCGCCCTCGTCCTCCATCCGCCGCGCCTGGGCGACGGCCGCCTCCAGATCCATCAGACCATCGCCCGAAAACGAGTCGGGTGTGGCGTTGATGATGCCCATCACGTAGGTGCGCGACCCCCATTGGAAGTCGCGCCCGCCGATGCGCGTCACTCGCATCGTGGCGGCCATCGGCCTGAGCGTAGCATCATGTCCCTGCGTGACTGCCACCAAGTTGAGCCGCCTCCTCGACGGAGTTCGCGTTGTCGAGTCGCCGCCTTCTGACCCCGACGTGACCGGGCTGTGCTATGACTCGCGCCGCCTGAAACCTGGCGATTGCTTCGTCGCCGTCCCCGGGACGCATACCGACGGGCATCGCTATGTCGAGACGGCGCTGCGCGACGGCGCGGTCGCCGCTGTGGTCCAGCGTCGGGTTGGGACCGCCTGGCCGCAGGTCGTGGTGGACGACACGCGTCGCGCCCTGGCGCTGATGGCCAGCACGTTCTACGACCATCCGAGCCGCGCCATGACGGTGGTCGGCGTGACCGGGACCGACGGCAAGACGACGGTGACCACCATGATCCAGCAGATGCTGCTTCACGCCCGCAAGCCGGCCGGTTCGATGAGCACCGTCGACATCCGCTTTGGTGACAACGTCGACCCGAACGACTCGCGGCAGACCACGCTGGAGGCGCTCGAGATCCAGGAGCAGCTGGCCCGGATGCGCGATGCCGGGCTGGCATTCGTGGTCATCGAGACCAGCTCGCATGGGCTGGCGCTGCAGCGCGTCGTAGGCATCGACTACGACGTCGCCGTCTTCACCAACATTGCGCATGAGCACCTCGATTTCCACAAGACGATCGAGGCGTATCGCGAGGCCAAGGCCTCGCTAATCGACCTCACCGCTGCCAGTGCGGACAAGGGTGTCCCCAAGACCGCGATCCTGAACCGTGACGACCCGAGCTACGCCTACCTCGTCAACCGTGCCATCGCCCGGAGGATCACGTACGGCGTCCAGCTCGATGCCGATGTCAAGGCCGAAGAGGTCGATGCGACGGTCGACGGGTTGCAGCTGGTGGCCACGACGCCACTCGGGTCCCTGTCGCTACGGCTGCATCTGAGTGGGCGGTGGAACGGTGCCAATGCGCTGGCCGCCGCGGCAACGGGCGTGGCGCTGCGGCTGTCACTCGATGAGATTCGCGATGGGCTCGAGGCTTTCAGCGGGGTCAGCGGTCGGATGGAGCGGGTCGATCTCGGCCAACCGTTTGCGGTGATCATCGATTACGCGCACACGCCGCAGAGCCTGGAAAAGGTTTTGCGCGAGCTGCGGCCCATCACCCGGGGCAAGTTGATCGCGGTCTTTGGCAGCGCCGGGGACCGCGATCGCGAGAAGCGTCCCTGGATGGGTGAGATCGCGGCTCGGCTCAGCGACTACGCCGTCTTCACCAATGAAGACCCGCGCGAAGAGGATGCGATGGCGATCCTGGACCAGATCGCGGCGGGCGCGGAAGAGGTGGGATGGCGGGACGGCGAGCACTACGTCCGGATCGAAAACCGGCGCCAGGGTATCGCGCATGCGGTCCGCCGTGCCAGGCCTGGGGACACGATCCTCCTCGCCGGCAAAGGCCACGAGCGCAGCATCCTGATCGGGCGAGGCAAGGAGCCCTGGGACGAGCGGGCCGCCGCGGAAGCGGCCATCCGCGGCATCTCCTAGCGGCGCGCCGAGAAGACCAGCTTGCTGTCCGTGAACGACGTGACCTGACCGGCCTCGCTCGTGATCTCCAGCGCGCGAACCGCGGCTTCGGGCGCGTCCAGGAACCGGCCGCGCACCAGCTGCATGGTGGCGGCGTCTTCACCGCCGCGCTCCAGCCAGGGCTCGAACGGATGGGCCTTGCGCACGACGTCGGTTCGCTCGATGCGGAAACCGGCAGCTTTCGCAAACGCGATCCACTGCGCCTGGGGGTAGAAGCGCTGGTGCGTCGAATCGTGGAGCCGCTCGACGGCATCTTGAAATCGAGCCGCCTCTTCGTCGACGGGAGCCATAGTGTCCACGAAGATGAACAGGCCTCCGGGACGAAGCACGCGCGCGATCTCGCGCATCGCCAGCGCCACGTCGTCGAAGTGATGT
>DASTJZ010000091.1:0-10689 GCA_035716185.1 Candidatus Dormiibacterota bacterium | reverse complement strand
GCGGCGAAGCGCGACGCCACGCTGGCGCGGCTCCATCCCACGACCTCGCTGGAGGCGGCCGGTCGGGCGGACTTCGTCGTCGAGGCGATCACCGAGAACTTCGAGGCCAAGCGCGAGCTGTTCAAGCGGTTGGATAGCATCTGCCGTCCCGAGGTGATCCTGGCGAGCAACACCTCATCGATCCCGATCACCCGCATGGCGGCCAGCACGAAGCGCCCCGACCGTTTCATCGGGATGCATTTCTTCAACCCGGTTCCGGTCATGCCGCTGGTCGAGATCACCAAGGGACGCGATACGAGCGAGGAGACCGTAGCCACCACCGTCGAGCTCTCGAAATCGCTGGGAAAGACGCCGATCACCTCGCTCGACTACCCGGGATTCATCGTCAACCGGATGTTCGTACCGTTTGTCAACGAGGCGATCCATGCCTTGATGCAGGGAATCGGAACGCGCGAGGACATCGATCAGGGAGCCAAGCTCGGGCTGCACCATCCGATGGGACCGCTGGAGCTGGCCGATTATGTTGGCCTCGACACCCACCTCTATATCTGCGACGTCCTCTACGAAGGACTGCACGACCCGAAGTTTGCCGCACCGCCGCTACTGCGTCAGCTGGTCGAAGCCGGGCACTATGGCCGCAAGTCGGGCCGCGGCTTCTATCGCTACGCGCCAGACGGAAGCCGCATCGCCGATCGCTAGTTCGCTAGACTTCACAGCCGTATCTTGGTAACGGAACCGCGGCGGCGGAGAGCATCCGCCGCGCTCGGTGCCGCGCGGCCCGGGCAATATGTCCGCGGCGCGGTGGCCGTCTTGATCGGAATGGTTCTGCTGTTCGCAGGGCTGGCTGGCTTCCGCGTCTGGTCAGCGATCCATGCGATCGCGCCGCGGGCCCAACCGGGCGATCTCCTCAACCTGGTGCAGGCGCATGCGGACAGCCCCGGATCGCTGGGCTACAAGATCAAGCACGGCGAGCGCATCAACATCCTGTTGCTGGGCTATGGTGGGCCCGGCCATGACGGGCCCTACCTGACCGACTCGGTCATGCTCGTCTCGATCCAGCCTGCCGACCACCAGGCCATCATGGTCTCGCTGCCGCGCGATCTCTACGTGAAGATCCCGGCGCTGCCAGGCAATGGCACCATGCTGGCCAAGCTCAACAGCGCCTATGCCATCGGCGCCGACCATGCGGACTATCCCAACGTGCGCACGCAATGGAAGACGGACACCGGTGGCGGCGACCTGGCCTCGGCAACGGTGTCGCAGATCACCGGCCAGCCGATCGACTACTGGATCGGCGTCGATTTCAAGGCTTTCCGCGACGTCGTGAACGCGCTTGGCGGGGTTCGGGTCGACGTTCCCACCGCGCTCGACGACCCCTACTTCCCGCAGGGTGAGAGCACCGGCATGATGCACATCCATTTCAACCCCGGCTGGCAGTCGATGGATGGGGAACGGGCGCTGGAGTATGCGCGTTCGCGCGAGACCACATCGGACTTCGACCGCTCCAAACGGCAGCAGTTGATCATGCTCGCCGTTCGCCAGCGGGTGTTCTCGCTGAATGCCGTGCCCAGGCTGTTCTCGCTGATGAGCGCCCTGCAGGACAACGTGCGCACCAACCTGCGTCCACAGGAGATGCGGCAACTGGCCGACCTGGCATCGCAGATCAAGGACAGGGACATCCGGCGGGTGGCGATCGATACCAGCAACTTCCTGCGCAGCGGCTCCAGCCGCGACGGGCAGTACATCCTTCAACCCCTCGACCCGAGCTTTGGGGCCCTGCAGCATTACCTGGCGGCGATACCCGACCGGGCGGTCCTCACCGGCCAGGTCCCCGTCCAGGTCGCGGACGGCAGCCGCCGGTACTGGTTGTCCTATGGGATGGGCACGCCGGCCAGCATCATCACGTCGCTGCTGCAGGCGGATGGCTTCAATGCCAGCCAGGCACCGACCTCAACTCAGCGCGCGGTCCAGACTCAGATCGTGGATGGTTCCGGGGGCAAGGCGGCCGCGCTGGTTGCCTGGCTGCAGAGCTACTTTGGCGGCACGGTGACCACGGTCCCTGCGCCGGCCGGCGGCCCGGTTGTCACCGTGGTGCTGGGCCCCGACTTCACGGCGAAAGCCTTCCCCGTACACTGAATTCGAAATGAGTTTGGCCGGCGCCTTGCTCGCCGGAGACGTCCGGGCGCTGGCGAGGGCGATCAGCCTGGCTGAAGATCGCGATCCGCAGGCAACCGAGCTGGTGGCTGAGCTGCAGCCCCAAACCGGGAAGGCGTACCTCGTGGGATTGACGGGCTCCCCCGGAACCGGGAAGAGCACGCTCGCCGACGCGCTCGTCAAGGTGATCCGCGACCGCGGCCAGACGGTGGGCGTGATCGCCGTCGATCCCAGCAGTCCCTTCACCGGTGGCGCCGTTTTGGGTGACCGGATTCGGATGTCGCGGCACACCCTCGACAAAGGCGTGTTCATCCGCAGCATGGGTGCGCGTGGCCACCTCGGCGGCCTGGCCGCAGCTACCCGTGAGGCCATCCATCTGTTGGACGCCTACGGGCGCGATGTCATCCTGGTCGAGACGGTTGGGGTGGGGCAGTCGGAGCTCGAGATCTCGACCATTTGCGACACCATCGCCCTGGTGGTGATGCCCGAGTCGGGCGACGCGGTGCAGACCATCAAGGCCGGCATTCTGGAAATCGCCGATGTCTTCATCGTCAACAAGATGGACCTGGGCGGAGCCGAAAAGACGCGCCGGCTGATCCAGGACGCCCTGGCGCTGGGCCCGAAACAGCCCTGGAGCCCGCCGATCGTGCTGGCGTCGGCGGCGAAGGAAGAATCCATCGACAAGGTCTGGGATGCGATCCTCGCCCACCGGGCGTTCCTGGAGAAAAGCGGGGCGCTCGCCGAGCGCCGCCAGCAGCGTCTCAAACAGGAAGTCGTGGCAATCGTCGCCGAGCGAGCGCGCGAAGATGCCCGGCGGAGCCTGGAGGGAGACACCCCAGTGGCGCGGCGCCTGCGCGAGAACCGGAATGGGAAACTTAATCCGTACGCTCTCGCCCAGGAATTGCTCCGCGAACGAGGGCTCGAAGGAGGCTACTGATGGCGGTTCGCCGGAAGACGGCGTACGAGGAATGGGCGACCCGATATCGGGCCGGCAAGCGGGCGCCGAAGGAATCGGCGACCACGATCTCGGGCGTCCCGATCGAGCCGCTCTATACGCCCGAGGACCTGGCGGACTGGAACTACAACGAGAAGCTTGGGTTCCCCGGGGAATTCCCCTACACCCGTGGCGTGTATCCCTCGATGTATCGCGGCCAGCTCTGGACCATCCGGCAGTTCGCCGGCTACGGGACGGCGGCCGAGACGAACCGCCGCTACAAGTTCCTCCTCTCGCAGGGACAGGCCGGGCTCTCGGTGGCCTTCGACATGCCCACCCTGATGGGCTATGACTCCGACGACGCGCTGAGCCAGGGCGAGGTCGGCCACTGCGGCGTCGCCATCGACTCGCTCGAGGACATGGAGACGCTGTTCGATGGGATCCGGCTCGACGAGATCACCACCTCGATGACGATCAACTCGCCGGCCGCCATCCTCTATGCCATGTACATCGCCGTGGGCGAGAAGGAGGGCCTGTCGGCAAGCCAGCTCGGCGGCACCCTGCAGAACGACATCCTGAAGGAGTACATCGCCCAGAAGGAGTACATCTTCCCGCCCGAGCCGTCGATGCGGCTGGTGGTCGACACCATCGTCTTCGCTGCCCGCAACATGCCGCGCTGGAACGCGGTCTCGATCTCGGGTTATCACATCCGCGAGGCGGGATCGACGGCGATCCAGGAGCTGGCCTTCACCCTGGCCGACGGCATGGCCTATGTCGAGGCCTCGATCAAGGCCGGCCTCAAGGTCGACGAATTCGCGCCTCGCCTTTCCTTCTTCTTCGACTCGCACATCGATTTCTTCGAGGAGATCGCCAAGTTCCGGGCTGCTCGGCGGCTGTGGGCTCGCCTCATGCGCGAGAAGTACGGCGCCAAGGATCCCAAGTCCTGGATGTTGCGCTTCCATACCCAGACGGCCGGCGTCTCGCTCACCCGGCAGCAGGTGGAGAACAACATCAGCCGGACGGCGTACGAGGCGATGGCCGCAGTGCTCGGTGGGACGAACTCGCTGCACACGAATTCGATGGACGAGGTGCTGGCGCTGCCCACCGAACGCGCGGCGCAGATCGCGCTACGCACCCAGCAGGTGCTGGCCCACGAGACCGGTGTCGCCAACACCATCGACCCGCTGGCCGGCTCCTACTTCATCGAGCGGCTAACGGATGAGATGGAACGCGGCGCCCAGCAGTATTTCGACCAGATCGACGAACAGGGCGGTGTGCTGCGCTGCATCGAGAATGGCTTCTTCCAGCGCGAGATCGCCGATGCCGCCTTCGAATTCGAGCGCAAGCTGGAGGCGAACGAGCGGATCATCGTCGGCGTCAACGCCTACCAGGAGGGCGAGGGGGCACCGGTGCCAACCCTGCGGATCGGTCCGGAGACCGAGGCGGCCCAGGTCTCGCGGGTCAAAGCCCTAAAGGCCCGCCGCGACAACACCAGTGTGCACAACCGGCTGGACGAGCTGAAGACGGTGGCGCGCGGGACGGATAACTTGATGCCGCCGCTGCTCAACTGCGTGCGGGCTTACGTCACCGAAGGCGAGATCATGGCTGCCCTCAAGGAGGTCTTCGGCGTCTACCGCGAGCCGATCCTCTTCTAGATGGTGCAGACCAAGCATTACCGGGTCCTGACGGCCAAGGTTGGCCTCGACGGCCACGACCGCGGGGTGAAGGTTGTGTCCCGGGCGCTGCGCGATGCGGGCGTGGAGGTCATCTATGCCGGCCTGCGGCAGACGCCCGAGATGGTGGTGGAGGCCGGCATCCAGGAGGACGTCGACGCCATCGGTGTCAGCCTGCACAGCGGCGCCCACATGACGCTGATTCCGCGCATTCTCGAGCTGCTCAAAGAACGGAATGCCTCGGACATCGTCGTCTTCGGCGGCGGCATCATTCCGAAAGACGACGCCGACGAATTGAAGAAGATGGGCGTGGTCGAAATCTTCGGTCCGGGCACCTCGCTGCAGACCATCATCGACTTCGTCAACAGCGGTTTCAAGGCGCGGTGATCGCGGCCGCTCCGCGAAGGCTCGGGCGCTTCGAGCTGCACTGCCTGAGCGACGGGCACTGGCGGATGGACGGCGGCTCGGTGTTTGGGGTCGTCCCCAAGGTGATGTGGGAGAAGCTCAAGGCGCCGGATCCACGCAACCGCATCCCGATGGCGACGAATTGCCTGCTGGTCCGCACCCCGGACGCCAACATCCTGGTCGAGGCCGGGATCGGTCCGAAGCTGTCCGAGAAGGAGCGCGACATCTGGGCCTACGAACGCGATCCAGGCCTCCCGGATGCCCTGGCCGGCGCCGGGCTCAAGCCGCAGGACATCGACCTCGTCGTCCTGAGCCATCTGCATTTCGATCACGTCGGCGCCCTGGTCGTCCCCGGCCGCGACGGCGAGCTGACGCCGCTGTTCCCACGCGCCCGCCACGTCGTCCAGGCCAGGGAGCTCGAAGCCTGGCGTCATCCCGATCCGCGCAGCCGTCCTTCGTACAAGCCGGAGAACCTGCTGCTGCTCGAGGAGCAGGGTCGCCTCCAGGTCGTCGACGGCGACCAGGACATCGCGCCCGGGGTTCGGGTGCGGGTTACCGGTGGGCACACCGCCGCGCACCAGGCGGTCTACGTCACCGATCAGGAGCAGACCGTCGTCTTCACCGGCGACTTCCTTTTCATGCGCGCCTTCCTGAAGCTCAACTGGGTCAGCGCCCTCGATCTCTTTCCGCTCGAGGCGATGGAGCGGAAGGCCGCCTTCCTGGCGGAAGCGGCGCGCGAGCGCCAGCTGATCTGGTTCTATCACGAGACGGAGCAGATGGTCGGATACTGGACGGGCGAGGGGTTCGAGCCGGCCTGATCTCCCTGCCCCTTGTGGGGAGGGTTGGGGAGGGGGTCTCCTAGCTGACGATCAGCAAGACCTCGCCGCCGCATTTCTCACACTCGCCGCGCACGACGTAGTTGCCGGTCTTCAGGTCCATGGCCGAGGGGCGCAGGATCGCCACCGCCTGGCGGCACGCCCGGCAGTTGGCCTTCATGGGCGCCATGGGCACCAACGGGGCCTGGAACGTCCAGGTGTGCGGCCCGACTTGCTGCATGGAGGGATGGGCGATGGCCATTTGAGGCTCCTATCTTCTTAACGCCGCCGCTAACGAAAGGGGCTGCGCCGAGTGGACCGACCTGCTACCGCAAACGGCGTAGGCGCCGGCTCAGTAGACGATGACCGGCGTGTCCGTCGGCGTCCAGTTCCAGAGCCACACCATGTTCGAGTAGGGAACGTTGACGCAGCCGTGGGTACCGTTGTCCTCGCCGGTGGGATCGTAGTGCGGCCCATTGGTGCCGGGTCCGTAGCGCGAGCGCCAGTAGGCATCGTGGATACCGTCGCCGCCGTTGAACCACATCACCATCTTGACCTTGCTGTCCGGGTACCAGTAGGGCGAACCCTTGGGCCAGGGCGAATGCATCGTCCAGGGCGAGACCTTCCAGTAGACCTTGAAGCTTCCAGGGTCGGTCTCCAGCCCGGGCCGTCCGGTGGTGACATAAGACCAGAACACCTGCTGGCCGTGCGAGTAAGCCCGCAGGACCTGCTCGCCGAGCGAGATCGTGATGGCCTTGTCCGGCAGCGTCTGCGTCATGGCATCCCGCAGCACCTTGTCCTGCACCATCAGCCCGCCATTGGTCTTCTCCAGGTCGGCGAGGGTGGTGGCCGCGCTCAACCGGGCGGCCAGCTGCTGCACATGGGCATCGACCACCGTGGTGTCCATCTGGAAGATGTGCGCCGTCTTGAGATCGGCCTGCACCTGGCCGAGTGTGGCATTGGCGTTCGTCCGGGCCAGGCCGGCGTCGCCGTGATCCTGGGCCGCCGCCTGGGCCGCGTACTGGCTGACCAGCGTGTTGGCCGTTTCCTGATCGGCGATCAAGAGCGAGAGCTTGCTCAGCGGGCCTTTGAGGTCGGCGCTGAGGGCGCGGTAGGCCCGCACGGTGGTGGCGCTGTCGAGCTGGCCCTGCGCCTTGGATGGAAGACCAGCAAAGTCGTTGAGCAGCTGGTCATCCACCCCATCCGCTCTGGCTTTGACCAGGTCGGCGGAGAGCTCATTAACGGCGGCCTGCGCCGCGTCGTGGGACTGGGTCATGAGCTTCTCGATGCGCGTGTCGAGCAGGCTCTTGATTTGCGCCTCTTCCTTGGCCGCGTGGCTGAAGAAATTGATGCGCGCCTCGTTGAAAGGCGCCGACGCCGCCGGCGCCGCTTCAGTTGATGTGGTCTGCTCCTGCCGCTGCAGGTCGGAGACCTCGCCGTCCTGGAGCCCGAGCTGGGTGGCTCGGGCCTGAGCGGCCAGCACCTGGGCGCGCTCGGCCTGGTAGTCCTGTTCGGCGGAGACTTCCCGAACCTGCTGGACGGCGATGAAGCCGGCGACCACGACAAAGGTCCCCAGAACGGCACCCATCCGGAGCGCGTTCCGACGCAGGAATCTAAGAGTTGCTGCCAGCACCGTCGTCACCGCATTTTAGGGACATTCCTGCACTCCCAGTAACGTCCAAACGGCGGAAAAGTTCCGGTGAAGAGCCGTTCAAGGCGGGCCTAAGGGTGTGCTAAGATGGGCGCCGCCAAATTCGGGCTGAAGGAGAAACGAACTGGCCACTGCCACCCCCGTAACGCTGAAACTGGAGCCTCGGACCGATCGAGGCCGCCATCTCCAGGCGCTTCGGCGCGAGGGGCGTCTCCCGGGGGTCATCTACGGCCACAACGTCGATGCTGTGACGGTGGCCGTCGATGGTCGCGAATTCGTCAAGGCCTTCCAGAAAGTGGGACGCAACCAGCTGGTCGACCTCCAGCTGGGCGAAGAACCGGTGCGGAAAGCGCTGATCCGCGAGGTGCAGCGCAACCCGCGGGATGGGGACCTGCTGCACGTCGACTTCTACCAGGTCAACCTGACGGAGAAGATCGAGTCCGAGGTGCCAATCGAGCTGGAGGGCGAGGTCGAACTGGTGGCCAAGGGCGAAGCCGATCTGCAGCGTGGCCTGCACGTCCTCAAGGTCGAATGCTTGCCGACCGATCTCCCGCCAGTGATCACGGTTGATGTCTCCGGGCTCAAGGAGATCGATGACGAGATTCGGGTCAAGGATCTCAAGACGCCGGTGGGCTGTGAGATCCTCGACGAACCCGAGGACCTGATCGTAAAGGTCGCGGCGCATCGCGAAGAGGTGGAGGAGGTTGCTCCTGCGCCCGCGGCGGCGGAGGTGCCGACGGTCGGCGAGAGCGAGGCGCCCGCGGAAGGCGGCGCCGAAGGCGAAGCTCCGGCCGAGAGCTGAATTCGGGCGCCCCTACAATGGGCGCGATGTTTGCCGAGCTCTCGATGCTGGCGGCCTCGGCCGCCACGCCCACACCCACGCCGGATTCGGACTTCATCTTCAACCAGAACTATCTGCCCAGCAAGGCAGACGTGATCAGAGTCCTGGTCGCGATCCTGGTCGTCATCGCCTTCTTCTTCGTTGCCCGCCTGGTTCGGATGGCGGCCAATCGCGAACTGCGGCGGGTAAAGGCGGATCCGCAGGTCACCCTCCTGGTGGCGCGCATGACGTTTCTCGCCTCGGTTTTGATTGGACTGATCGTCGCTGTCAGCATTCTCTTTGGCAGCCCGGCCCTCGTCTTCGGCGGTTTCGGCTTTCTCGCCCTCGCGTTCAGCCTGGCGTTTCAGGACATCCTCAAGAATTTCATTGCCGGAATGTTTCTCTTACTGGAGCGGCCGTTTCGCCTCGGCGATGAGATCACCGTTGACAACCACACCGGCGTGGTCGAAAACATCGAGATGCGGACCACGACCCTGCGCACCAGCGATGGCGAACAGGTCCTGACGCCGAACTCGCTCGTCTACACCGGCACGATCATCAACCGGACGCGCTACCCGACCCGCCTCTTCACCCTGACGGCCAAGGTTCCTGGCGAGGCCAGCGCCGATGGGCTGGTGGACCGGCTGCGCGAACAGCTCAAGAGCCGGCCCGACCTCGCCAAAGACCCGCCGCCCCAGGTGGTCCTCCAGCCCAACGTCGATGGCGGGCTGACCCTCGAAGTTCGCTACTGGCTCGACTACCGGCAGAACGACCCGGTCGCGGTCCAGGCTGCCGTCGGCCGGCAGATCTACCAGGCGATTCAATCGACCAAGTAGCGACCGACCTTCGGCGGCGGTTCGCCGCGTTTGCAACCTTCAGTATCCCGGCGCGCCAGTTCCTGGCCGTGTCGTTGTTGCTCGGCATCGGTTGGGCGGTGTTCAACCTGGTGTTCAACCTCTACATGAGTGCGCTCGGGTTCTCGAACGCCGTGATCGGCTTGTTCAACTCGCTGCCGGCCCTCGCGCTCGTCTTTGTCGGCCTGCCGTTGGCCGCCATCGCGGACCGCATCGGGTACCGGGTCTTTCTGCTCGCCGGCGCCGTGGTCGCCGTCGGGGCGTCCGCAGTTCTGACCGTTGCCGGCTTGCGGCTGGTCGCCGTGCTAGCGGCCGGAACCTATGCGCTGGCCATCATCGTGATCCAGGTTCTCGGTAGTCCATTGCTGGCTCAGATCAGTTCCGAGGGCGAGCGACTGGCGCTCTTCGCCGTCAGCGCCTCGCTGTCCTGGGTGGCGACGCTGCTCGGCAGCCTGCTCGGCGGACTCGTCCCCGAATTCGCGGCCCGCCTGACGCACACTTCCAGCGCATCGGCCGGTGCCATTCGCGAGGCCTTCGCGGCCACGCTCGTGCTGACCATCCTGAGCCTGCCGTTCCTGCTGCGCCTTGCCCGAAGCGCCAGCCTCCGGCCGGTGACCGTCTTTCCGATGAGCGAGCTCCTCCACATCGATATCGCGCGCTTCTTGAGGATTCTGCTTCCCAGCCTGCTGCTCGGGATCGGCGCGGGCATGTACTTGAATTTCGTGCAGCTCTACCTCTCGCAGCGATTTGGCCTGACCCCGGGGCCGATCGGGGTCATCCTCGGGCTGGGCTCGGCACTGACCGCCGCCGTCACGCTTGGAGCTCCCACGATCAGTCGAGCATTCGGGATCAGCCGCAGCGTCGGATTTCTGCAGATCCTTGGTTCACCGCTGGTCCTGGCGCTGGGATTTCTGATGAATCTTCCCCTTGCGGTGACGATCCTGTACGTCCGGCAACTCGCCCTGAACGTGCAGGGCCCGCTGGGCCAGGTGTTCGCGATGGAGTATGTCGATCCCAGGGAGCGGGCGCGGCTGACGACGGCGATGATCGTCGTCAACGGCATTGGCGGCGGCGGGATCGGCCCGCTGGCGAGCGGCTTCCTCCAGGTCGTCGGCGGCTACCAGCTGGCCTTTTCGGTGAGCGCCGCCTTTTATCTGCTGGCGGGCCTCACCTATTTGCTGTTGTTCGGTGGTATCCGGCTGCCGTCCGAAACGGCTTGAATTCGGCGGGGACTCCCTATAGTCAGCTGATGGCGCAGGAGACGCTCTTTCCATCGGCGGAAGAGCCGACATCGAAAGACCAACCGCTGGCGGCGCGCATGCGGCCGCGCAGCCTGGACGAGTTCGTTGGCCAGGAGCACCTGGTTGGTCCCGAGCACGAGCT
>DASTJZ010000090.1:0-6058 GCA_035716185.1 Candidatus Dormiibacterota bacterium | reverse complement strand
GTCGACAGTGCCTCGATCGGGGACGGCTGCGCCTGCGGCGGAAGCTGCTCCTGCTCGAACTGAGCGAAAACAACTAGACAGGGACCACCGGTTCGGGCATCATGTTGCCCGTGGCATCCAGCCCGGCACCCGTCCGCTTCCGGCCGATGCCGCTCCCCGAGCTCCTGGACGAGCTCTTCCGCCTCTACCGAAACCATTTCAGCCTGCTGATCGGGGTCTCGCTAATCGTGTCGCTTCCGGGCCTGGTCTGGACCCTGCTCACCGGCACCTACCGCTTGTCACTGGGCTCGTATTCCAATCTCTTTCCGACGACCCCGGGTGCTGCCCCAAACCTCACGAGTGATCAGCTGGGCCAGCTGCTCCAGCTGGTCGGGCTGGGCGTCCTCGGGGCCATCGCGTTGTCGCCGTTTCTCGTCGGAGCGGTCTATCGGGCCGTCGCGGACGTCGCGACCGGCAGGCCGGCCACCGTCGGGTCTGTCCTCCGCGAGACGCTGGCGCGATACCTTCCCCTCCTCGGTCTCATTGCCCTGATTGCCGTCATGGCCATTGTCTGGGTGATCGCCACTGGAATCGGGTTCGTCTTGCTCGTCCTCCCGGGGCTGGCCATGATTTGCGTCGGTGTCTTCTTCTTGGTGCGCTGGTCGCTAACGGTTGCGGCCATGATGACCGAGAACATCGGGCCGATTCGCGGGCTGGGACGCAGCTGGAATCTCATTGGCGGCATGTGGTGGCGGAGCTTCGGCATCTTGCTCGTCGTCGGCATCCTGCAAGTGATCATCACCTACGCCTTCTACATCGTCGTCCTGTTGCTGAGCGCAGCCATCAGCAGCGGCACCGTGCAGCTGGCCGTCATCAGCGTGGCCACCACCCTGCTGGGTGCATTGATCAATCCGATCGCGCCGATCGGGATCACGCTGCTCTATTTCGACCTGAGGGTTCGGAAGGAAGGCCTCGACCTCGACCAGCTAGCCCAACAGACGTCCCCGGGCCCTGCCCCCGCCTAGCGCGCTCATCCGCCGCGCGCTGCCGCTGCTTGCCGCAGCGCTCCTCCTGATCCTCGCGCCAGGATTACCGGCGGCCGCCAGCTCGATCGATGACTACAGCAACGCCATCCACCGGGCGCTGGCGCTCGTCCAGTTCGCCGAGCGTGGGGATGCGCCATCGATCCAGCAGGCGCTGCAGGTGCTTGACACCGCGCCCGGGCCGCCACAACCCGAGGTGGTGCACGATCTTCGAGCCTCCCCGCCGAATCTGGCCGACGCCGACCAGCGGCTCCAAGCGCTCTCCACCGCGCTGCAGCAGCGTGTCGACACACCCGATCCCGCTGGCGCCGGCCGGCAGCTGCATAACGTCCTCTCGATGGCTCGCTACGCGGGCCTCACCACCGGACAGAGCCTGCCAGAACGCGTCCTCACCGCGATCATCAATGCGCTCGGCCGCTTTCTCAACTGGCTGGGTGTTGGCCAGCTGCATTTGAACGTGCCGCTGTGGGTCTGGCTCGGACTGGCCTTGATCGCCATCCTGGTGATCATCCTCTGGCCGCTTCGCAGCGGCCTCGACTGGCGCGGTCGTCAGGCTCGGCAAACCAGGATGGCCATGGCAGCGCGGCCGTCGGTCGACTACTTCGCCGAAGCCGATCGGCTCGCAGCAGCTCGCGATTACGTGGGCGCGATCCGCGCGCTAGCCGGAGGAGTTGCCGTTCGGCTGAGTGGCGAGCGCGCCTGGGACCAGAGTCCCTACACCGTGCGCGAGTTATTCCAGCGAGCTCAGCAGCCGGAGGCGCTGCGGTCGTTGCTTCGGTCCTTCGAAGAGACGAGCTATGGCCAGCGCGTCGCCGATGCCGATCTCTATGCCCGCGCCGTCGAGGTCGCTCAGCCGTTTCGCGGGATGGCGGCGTGAACCGGCGTCGCTGGATCGGCTTCGGCGTCGTGATTCTGCTGATCGCCATCGTCGTCCTCTTGCGCGGCAACGCGGCCGCCGATTCACCCGAGCACAGCTCGGCAAGCGACGGCAGTAATGGCACCTCTGGCCTTCGCCTCTATGCCCAGGCGCTCGGGCACGGAACTGGAACCGTCGAAGGGGACTTCAACCTGCCATCGACGCCCGCCCTGCTATTCGTCTTCACACCCATCGACACGCAGGGGTTCACCATCTCGGAGGCGCAGCAACTCAGTTCCTGGATCGCGGCCGGGAATGTGGTCGTCTACGCCGCCGAAAACGGCGACGGCGACGTCGATCGCCAGTTCAAGCTGCGGCGGTCGTCGGGTACGGTCAATGCCTCGGTGCACGCGGCCGCCCCCATTTTCGGTGGGGTCACCACGCTGTCTGGTAGTAACGAGGCGCTCGCGTTGCAGCCGACCGCAGCCCAGGTGCCGCTGCTGCGCAACCCGTCGGGTGACGTCCTCGGGGTGCAGATGACCGTCGGATCGGGACAGCTGATCGCCCTCGCCGACCCACACGTACTGTGCAATGGCTATTTGCAACTGGCCGACAACGGCCGCTTCGCCGCTGACCTGATCGCCATGACACCGTCCGGGGGATCCGTCCTCTTCGATGAGTATCACCACGGCGTCGTCACCGGGGGAACCACGCCGGAAATCGCCTGGATGTCGACGCCCTGGGGTGCGGCACTCGTGCTGGCGGTGCTGGTGATCGTCATCGGCCTCGGGCTGCGCGGGCGGGCATTCGGCCCGCACATCCCCTTGCGCGCGGAGGTGGACCGGTCCAGCGCCGAGTATGCGGCCGCCGTCGGCAGCCTGCTGCATCGCACCGGGGCCAGGACCGTGACCCTCGAGACCTTGCTGGCGGCCACGCAGCGGTCTGTCGCGGAGCGGGTGGGACTCTCGTCCGACACGCCGGAGAGCCAATTGCATGATGCGCTGGCGCAGCGCGCCCCAGCGGAGGCTCGTGAGCTGGCCAGTGTCCAGACCAGCGTGTCGCAGGGCGTCTTTTCCGAGACCGACGTGCTGGCGCTGGCCCGGCGCCTGCATCAGCTGGCTTATCCACTCGCTGCCGTTGCCAACCAGAAGGGGGACAAGCAATGAAAGCTACTGACTTTTATGCGCGCTTCAAGTCCGAGGCCCAGAAGGCCGTGGTCGGTCAAGACGAGGCAGTCCGGCTGTGTGCCCTGGCGCTGATCGCACAGGGTCACGTGCTGATCGAGGGCGTTCCCGGCGTGGGCAAGACGCTGCTGGCCAAGACCATCGCCCGGCTGCTCTCGTTGAAGTACGGCCGCATCCAGTTCACCCCCGACCTGATGCCCGCCGACATCGTCGGCACGTCGGTGTACGATCTGCAATCCCGCAACTTCCGCGTCCGGCAGGGACCGGTGTTCACCAACGTCTTGCTCGCCGATGAAATCAATCGGGCCCCCGCCAAGGTACAGGCGGCCCTGCTGGAGTCGATGGAAGAGCGCGGCGTCAGCCTGGAGGGCCAGCAACAGCCGCTGCCCGATCCATTCATCGTGCTGGCCACCCAGAACCCGATCGAGTATGAGGGCACCTATCCGCTGCCCGAAGCCCAGCAGGACCGCTTCCTTTTTAAGGCGGTGATGCCATATCCCAAACCGGAGCAAGAGCTCGAGATGCTCCGGCGCTGGGACGCGGGAATCGAGCTGCGCGATCCCGCCAAAGCGGGCGTCGAACCGGTGCTCGACGCGGCCGCCATCGCGGAATGCCGCGAAGAGGCGCGCAAGGTGACCGTCGAGGAAAAGCTGCGGCGATACATCATCGAGCTGGCGGTCGCGACCAGGCAGGCCGCGGAGCTGGTGCTGGGAGCCAGCCCGCGCGCCGAGGTGCTGCTGCTGCTGGCCGCGAAGGCGGCCGCCGCCTTCGATGGGCGGGACTACGTCACGCCCGATGACGTCAAGTCGCTGCTTCGGCCGACCTTCCGCCATCGATTGCTGCTTCGACCCGAGGCGGAAGTCGGTGGCCAGACCGCGGACAGCCTGCTCGACGCCGTCATCGCCCGGGTGACGCCGCCGCGCTAGAGCAAGCGCGGTGAGCCTGATCCCGCAGCGCCGGCTGATCGGCGCCCTGCTCGCCGGGACGCTCTTGATCGTGCTCGTCCTGGTCCACCCGGTCTTCTTGCTGCTGGTCCTCGCCTATTACGCGGCGTTGCTCGGCATCGCGCTGGCTGACGGCATGAAATTGCCGCGCAAGGCGGGTTTCGTCGCCAGCCGCGTCCTGCCGCAGCCCTTTTCGCTGGGAGAGATCCAGGCGGTCCAGGTGCTGGTTGCGCATCCCGATGCCGCGGGACTGCCCGGAGAGATCGCCGATCACGTCCCTGCCGACCTGGGGCCCGATCATCGGGTCGTCTCGGGCGTCTTCGACAAGGACGGCCTGCTGACCATTGAGTACTCCGTGGAGCCGCCGCATCGTGGACCGTATCGATTCGGTCCCGTCGACCTGCGCTGTTGGCGGCCGGGCGGTTGGCTGATCCGGCAAGTGCGAATCAAGGCCGATGAAGCGGCGGCCGTGTATCCGGACGTGCTTGCCGTGCGCCGCTATGAGCTCACCTTGCGTCGTGGCATGCGGATCATGCTCGGCTTGCGACGGGCCCGTCCACCGGGAGCCACGACGGCGTTTGCCGGCTTACGCGACTACCTGCCCGGGGACGACATCCGGCGCATCAGCTGGAAAGCGACGGCCCGCCGCGACAGTCCGGTCACGATGGAAGTCGAAGCCGAGCGCGGGCAGCAGGCCATCATCGCGCTCGACTGCGGCCGGCTGATGACCGCCCCGGCCGGGTTGCTGACCAAGCTCGACCACGCGGTCAATGCCGCCCTCCTGCTTGCCTGGGTGGCGCAGAGCCAGGGCGACCGCGTCGGCATGATGACCTTCAGTGACAGCGTTCGCCGATTCGTTTCGCCGCAGCGCGGGTCGGCGCAGGTCAACCAGCTGAACAAGGTCCTGTACGACGTCAAGCCGGAGTACACCGAGCCCGATTTCGCGGAAGCGTTTTCGCATCTCGCGCTGCGCGTCAGCCGGCGGTCGCTGGTCGTGGTGCTCACCGACGTCCTCGACCCGGAAGCCTCGCGCGACCTGGTTGGGCACGCCATCCGCTTGAGCCGGCGCCACCTGGTCATGGTGGTGGCAATGTCCGACCCGGAGGTGCTGGCGGCGCGGGACGCACCAATCGCCAATGTGTCGCGGGCTTACGAGTGGGCCGCGGCCGAAGAGCTGCTCGCCGCGCGACGGTCGAGCTTCGAGCAGCTTCGTCAGGGCGGCGTGCTCGGTCTGGATGTCGAAGCCGGTCGGCTCAGCCCGGCACTGGTCGAGCGCTACCTGGAATTGAAGGAGCGCGCCCTGCTCTAACGGCGTTGTAACTTCCTGCCCGAGGCACCGTTGTTTTACCGAGGCGCTGGTGAAAATCCTCGACCGTGGTGGCGTCGACCGCGTGGTGCGCGGTCTGGAAGCCGACGCCGTGGGCATGGCCCGCGCCGTGACTGGCGATGCCGGGCGGGCCGATGCGATCGTTCTTCAGGCCTTTGCGGATGTGGCACCCTGGTTTGCCAGATGGCAGGACGCTGAAAGACTGCGTCAGCGGCTTCACGCTCGCATCCAGCAGCGAACGCAGGCGCTCGCCCAACCGAATGGTCAGTACCCAAAGGATCCAGCCCATATCAGCGCCACGCTGCACGCGCAGATCGTGGATCTGGTCGAGGAGCACCAGAGTGACGAGCCGCTTGGCCAGCGGAAGGCCGCGCTGGCCGCCATCGCCGGCGCGGCCGTCCTGTCAGCCGTGGTAGCCCTGGTCTGGACCCGTTTTGACGCACTCGCCTCGGGGCGTCCCACGCTCACCGACATGACCCCGCCTCCGAACGCCAGCGAAATCGCGACGCAGGGTGAGGTTGTCCTGGTCTTCGGACGGAAGCCCTCGGCCAGGCCGTCGATCCGGTTGCAGCCCGCTGACGGCGTCCTGAACTCGTCGAACTGGGACGGTAAGACGCTGGCCGTGAGCTACCGCGGCTTGCGGCTGGCGACCCGATACAGCATCGTCGTCGCCGGCGACTATCGCAGCCGCTTTCAGGACGTCGGCCACTTCGAGCAGCGCTGGA
>DASTJZ010000089.1:0-3396 GCA_035716185.1 Candidatus Dormiibacterota bacterium | reverse complement strand
CGGATGAACTCCGAACTCACTCGCCAGCTCGGCGATCGTCCGCTCGCCCTTGACCGCGGCCAACGCCACCTTCGCCTTAAATGCCGCGTTGTGCTTCTTTCGTGTCCGCTTCATGTCCTACCCCCGTGCGACCCGCGCTTTCTAGGCCGAAGTTTTTGCTTCTGAGGGCATAGAAGCCAAGGTTTTCTGCGGCGTCCGCGCGGCTTTTTCGGCCTCGTTGTAGCCATGTAATTTAATATTTTTGCTTCCATTTAGTATCATAAAGCGCTAATCATAGCGCCATGTATATCGAAGCGGTGCCCAATCGCGGCTCGCCTCCCGCCATCCTGTTGCGCCAGAGTTTTCGCGAGAACGGCCGGGTCAGGAAGCGCACCTTGGCCAATCTATCGGATTGGCCCACCCCCCTGGTCGAGGGCTTTCGCACGCTGCTGAAGGGCGGTGTCGCCGTCGCCACGGAGGGGATCCGCATCCGCCGCGCGCTGCCGCACGGCCACGCCGCCGCGGTACTGGGCACGATCCGGGCGATTGGCCTCGACCGGCTGCTCGGCAAGCCGATTGACCAGCGCCTTGTGACGCTGGCGATCGCTTTGATTGCCAGCCGTCTGATCTCGCCCGCCTCCAAGCTTGCCACCGCGCGCGACCTTGCCGCCGATACCGCCGGTTCGAGCCTGGGCCGGCTGCTCGAGCTCGGCGCCGTCGAGGAGAGCGAGCTCTATCGCGCGCTCGACTGGCTCGGTGCGCGCCAGGCCGCAATCGAGACCGCGCTCGCCCGCCGCCACCTCAAGGACGGGGCGCTGGTGCTCTATGACGTCTCCTCGTCCTGGCTGGAGGGAAGGTGCTGCGAGTTGGCGCGCTTTGGCTACTCGCGAGACAGCAAAAAGGGCAAACTGCAGATCGTCTACGGCCTGTTGTGTGCGGCCGATGGCTGCCCAGTGGCGGTCGAGGTGTTCGAAGGCAACACCGCCGACCCGATGACGCTGTCGACGCAAATCGACAAGCTCAAAGAGCGCTTCGGCTTGTCGCGCGTTGTGCTGGTCGGCGACCGCGGCATGATCACCAGCGCCCGCATTCGCGACGAGCTGAAGCCCGCCGGGCTCGACTGGATCACCGCCCTCAGGGCCCCACAGATCCGCGCTCTTCTCGATACCGGTGCCTTCCAGCTTTCGCTGTTCGACGAGCGCGACTTGGCCGAGATCACCGCACCCGAATTTCCCGGCGAGCGCCTGGTCGTGTGCAAGAACCCGCTACTGGCCGAGGAGCGGGCCCGCAAGCGCGAGGATCTGCTGCAGGCCACCGAGGCGGCATTGGCCAAGCTGGCCGACCAGATCGCCCGCGGCACCGGCCCCAGGGGCACCGACAGGATCGCGCGCGCCATCGGCCGCATCGAAAACCGCTACAAACTCGCCAAGCTGTTCGACATCACTGTCGGTGAAGACGGCTTCACCTTTGCCCGCAATCCCGTCCGCGTCGCCGAGGAGGCCCGGCTCGACGGCTTTTATGTCATCCGCACCAACGTCGAGGACAAAGTCTTGGCGGCCGAGAGCGTGGTCGGCGCCTATAAGAGCCTCGCCCGTGTCGAGCGCGCCTTCCGCAGTCTCAAGACTGTCGATATGCACCTGCGACCGATCCACCATTGGCTGGCGTCGCGGGTGCGCGCCCATGTCTTCCTGTGCATGCTCGCCTGCCATGTCGAATGGCACATGCGCGAGTGCCTCAAACCCATGCTGTTCGATGACGACGATCCTGCTGCCGCCGCTCGCGAACGCGCCTCGATTGTCGCCCCCGCGCAGTCCTCGCCGGCGGCGCTGCGCAAGCGCGCCAGCAAACTCACCGCCAATGGCGGCCCGGTTCACAGCTTCCAAAGCCTGCTGCGCGATCTCGCCACCTGCACCCTCAACGCGGTGACCACCACTCTCAACCAGGCTTACAGCTTTACCCTGGTCGCTACCCCGACCCCAATCCAGGCCCAAGCCTTCACCCTGCTCGATGTTGATCCGACCAAGCTGTAGCCAGTAACACAGCACGCCAGCGAGAATTTTCTCCGTGATGTCAATGACATGTGTCCAATCGAAGTAAAAACTTCGGGCTAGATATTCGGCATCGGCCGTTCGGGCGGGATCGAGAACACCAGGTTGATCTTGCTCACATCGGACGGGAGACGGGCGCGGCGACGCATGGGGGCTAGCGGACCCAGTGACGAGCACTGGTCTGCGCGTCATCGCCACGGCATTGACGGATTCCCCTGTGCGGGAGAATTGCGCGTCACTCGCTTTGACCGAGGCGGCCCGAGCCCGCCAAACTCGCAAAGGCACGGCTTCATTTCATCCTTCAGTGACCGCAGCGGCAGCGCGGCTGGCGACCAGTCGCGCATGTGCGTCTGCGCTGACCCGCATCGGCGAGTGGTGTACCTCGTCCATGCCGTGAAGGAACCGCGCCGAAAAAATCTTAGCGAAGGTGTAGATCGACTGCATCGGGTTCGCCCCGACCGATGTCGGGAAAATGCTGCTGTCCATCACGTACAGATTGGGTATTTCCTCGCCGGTAATCACATTCCACACCCGCTGCCGTGTCGATACGACGGCGATGTCCGGTGACGGACCGATCTTATCGGCGGCCTGTATGTGCGCGGCCGTGAGGACGGTGCGGTTCGGAATGAAGTTGAGGTGCTGTTCGACCAGATCGGCCTGGTTGATATCCGTGAGGTAAACGCCGCGCATTGGGTCGAAATCCTTGTCGCCGAGTAAATTCTCGTTCGACGGGATTATGACCTTCTTCGCGCCCGCCAGAAACATCATCCGGATCCCCACTGCCACTCCGGTGCGAAAGCGCTTCTTGTCCGCTTCACTCAGGGCATAGGTCAGCACCGGGTCTCCCCGGTCGTTCAAGGTAATGCAATTATCGTCCGAGGGAGTATCAACCAGCATCACGCCGAATCCCGCAGAGACGTTGAAGTTGGCGATGTTTTCATAGACCTGCTCGCCGCCTCCCGGGATCAGCACCGCGCCGTAGGCAGGCAGCCCCCCCATGGTCTCGAATATGAACCCCGGCACCACCCCGAATGCATCGACGAAGGTCGCGCTGTCCAGGCCCTGGAGTAGATTGATCTGCCGATCGAACACGCCGATCATCGGAAACGAGGGATGCAGTATCAGTCCCTTGCCGATCCGCGGGTTCGCAACAGCCGGATTGTTTTTCGCCGTGTTCAGCAGGACCCGCGTGGTTCCGATGGTCCCGGCCGCGAGGACTACATTTTCGGCCCGGAAAGTAACGGTGGCGCCAACGGGGATCTTCAAATCGCAGGGATCGACGATCGTGTTCCCATAAGTGGTCCACGGCGCGTTCATCGTAACGCTGACGCCTGTGGCTCGAACATTCCGGCTGTCTCCCACCGTCTCG
>DASTJZ010000088.1:0-19315 GCA_035716185.1 Candidatus Dormiibacterota bacterium | reverse complement strand
ATCGCCGGGTCCGCGACCGGCCGGCTGGCGGCCGCTGCCGACGTCAGGGGCTGGCTGATGGCACTAAAAGTCGCCGCGAGCAGCGCGAGGGCGACGGTCAGCGACAATCGGAACCAGATTTGGTGCCGCATTCGCGGCATCTTATCGGGCGTTCCGACAGAAAAGCAAACCCGCCAACTATCAGCCGTACCAGCCAAGGGCATCGACGATAACGTCGGTCGAGCCCTGGAAGTTATAGATGATGACCCGCCCATCGGCCCCCGGTTTGACGATAACCAGGTTCGGCACGGTGGTGGAAGGCGGCCAGTTCAGATCCGATGTGGTCGGGATCGGGTTGGCATCACTCGGATACACCCGCAGGTAGCTAGACGCGGTCGGGTTGGTGACCGTAACATTCAGCACCACCGCGGCAGGCGGCGTCGCCGACGACATCTCCGGAATCCCACCGAAACCGGCAACTGGCAGCGAGATCGATGCGCCCTGCCCGAGCGGCCCGTGGTAGCCGCCCGTGCCATCGCGGGTATCGAGGATCCGCGCGGGCGTCACCCCGGTAAAGACATTGAGGCCGGCTGCCGGCACGGTGCCGTCGCCGAACCAGCCACCGACATCGGCGATCAGGTCGAGATTGGCCTGCATGTTGTAGAAGCTGATCTGGCCGTTCGCGCCGAGCTTGACGATGGCGCGGTTGGGCACCGTTTGGCCCGGCATCACGTTGAGGTTCGAGGCCAGCGGCCGGGCGATCCCCGTGGGGAATGCCGTCACATAACCCGGGCTGGTGACGTCCGTCGCCGTGAGATTCAGGACGACGGCGCTGACACCGGTGGCGGGAACGCCGCCGCGTCCGCTGACCTGGACGCTGATGATCGAACCGGTGCCCAGCGGCCCTGATGTTCCACCCGTGCCGTCGCGCGTATCCAGCAGCCGAGCGGGCACCAGCGGCGTATACAGGCCGTCCGGCCCGGGCGTGATGGTGGTGGTCGGGACGTAGCCGGCGACGTCGAAGATGACGTCGGTTGATCCGGCGAAGTTATAGGCCGTCAGCTGACCCGATCCCGCCAGCCCGATTTGCACCAGGTTCGGAACGATCTGTCCCCCCACCCAGTTGAGATTGGACGATCCCGGCCGCGGGTCTTCGGGCGGATAGAGGGTCAGGTAGCTCGCGCTTGTGGTGTCCGCCACCGTGACATTCAGGACGACGGCCGAGACCCCCGTCGACGGAACGCCGCCCCGCCCCGCGACCTGCACGGTCAACGCCCCACCGGGTCCGAGCGGAGACACCGGCACTCCACCAGTGCCGTCGCGCGTATCGAGGATGCGGGCCGGCGGCAGCGGATGAAACCCCGAGGGAATGACAGCCGACGATGCGCCGAGAAACTCCACGGCGAGGTAGCCGTAGCCATTCGGCGCCACCGCCCATGACGTTCCCACGTAGCCGTAGGGGCCCATGATGTTCGCCCGATGCGTCGGGCTGTTCAGGAACATCGTGTTCGCGCTGGCGTCGTCGACGCCGCTCGACAGATAGGCGATGTTCTCACCCGCCTGGCTGGCGTTGATCCCGCACGCCATGTCCAGCTGTGGCCCGTTCGTGTGCGACAGATATCCCTGGCGAACCAGGCGCTGCGCATTCTGCACCGCGATCGCCGCCAGGCACGGACTCCAGGCCAGGGGCGCCAAGCCCTGTCCGGCGCGATCCTGGTTGATCAGCGTCTGCTGCGTCGAGCTGCCGGTGGGGGTCAGCGCCGACGCGGGGGCCGCCGCCAGCACGATCGCGCTGGCCAGCAGGCCCGCGATGAAGAGCGACTTCGAAGCTCCTCCCATGAGAGGAACAACGGCGGCGCATCGGCCACAACGCCCGGCTTTACCGAATAGTCAATCCAAGCGCGGTCGTGTGACGAAATTGGCTAGTTAAAGCATCCGGTGAGATCGGCGATCACGTCCGCCGACCCGGCAAGGTTGTAGATCGCCACGGTCCCATCCGCGCCACTCAGGCGAACCATCACCAGGTTGGGAATGACGGTCCCGGCCGTCCAGTTGAGGTCGGAGGTGCCGGCGAGCGCATCGCTCGGATAGACCCGCAGGAAGCTGCCCGCGGTGGTGTCCGTGACGGTGACATTGAGCACGGCACTCGAGCTGCCCGCTGGGCATCTACCCTGCGCCGTCACCGGCAGGATCAGGGTGTCTCCCGAGGTCAGCGGCCCGAGGTGGTTCGCGTTGTTGCTTGGATCGCGCGTGTCGAGAATGCGCGTCGGGGCCATCGCCGTGTACTGCCCCAGGATCGCGCTCGGATCCGAACCGTCGGTGAACCAGCCGTTGACGTCGACCACCACATCGACTCCACCCTGAAAGTTGTAAATGCGAATCTGCCCACCGGATAGCGGCACGATCACGCGGTTGGGAATCAGCTGGCCCGCGCTGAAGTTCACGGACGACGTCCCGGGCGACTGGGTCAGTGGAGGTCCACCCGGGAGAACCGAGAGATAACCCGGAGCGCTGGGACCGATAGCGGTCACATTGAGCACGACCGCGGAGACGCCAGTGGTCGGAACACCGCCCGCGCCCGCGACCTGCAGCGTAACGGTCTGTCCCTGGCCGAGGCGGTGCGATCCTCCCTGTCCGGTGCGGGTATCCATCAGGCGCATGGGTGGCAGCGAGCGGAAAAGCCCGCTGGTTCCGCTGGTCGTCTGCGGCGTGGAAATCCAGCCCTGCACGTCCATGACGACCTGGACGCTCCCAGTATGGTTGTACACGGCGATGCCGCCGTTGTCGCCAAGGGTGGCGATGACGAGATTTGGAATGCTCTGCCCGGCAACGAAATTGAGATTCGATGCGGTCGGCGGAGGCTGGCCCGATGGATACACGGTGAGATAACTCGATGCGGTCGGGTCCGTGACCGTGACATTGATGACGACGGCCGAGACCCCGTCCTTCGGTACGCCACCCAGACCGAGAACCGCCACGTCGCGCGACTGCCCCTCGCCGACCGGGATGTTGACGTCGCGGGTGTCGAGGATCCGCGCGGGTGTGAGCGGATGGAACTGGCCGCCGAGATTCGCCACGGTCACGGCGTTGGACGGTGCCGATGGTAGGCCCGGGCCATTGATGTTGCTGGCCACCACCGTGAACGTATACGAGCCGTTCGCCAGGCCTCCGACGATGACTGAGGTTGCCGCTGGACCGGCGTTGACGGTCGCGTTCCCCGGCGATGCGGTGACGGTGTAGCCGGTGATGGCGCCACCGGCATTCGGGGCTGGCGCCGTCCAGTTCACGGTGCCGTACCCCAGTCCGGCCGAGGCAGTGACCGCGGTCGGCTGATTGGGCGGCGGCGGAGACGGCACGAACACGGGTGCCGATGCTTGCGATGGCTGACTGTTCCCGATGGCGTTCGTCGCCACCACCGTGAAGGTGTAGTCCTGTCCGCCGGCCAGCCCGGAAATGGTCGCGCTCAACGTGCTGCCGTCGACGGTGACGGTCTTGGCTTCGGGATTCGAGGTGACGGTGTACATGGTGACCGGTGACCCGCCGTTGGATGCCGGCGCAGCCCAGCTCACCGATGCGCTGGTGATGCCTGCTGCCGCCGTCACCCCGCTGGGTGGGTCCGGCACCGTCGCCGGCGTCACGGGATTGGATGGCGCCGAGGCATGGCTGGGCCCGATCAAATTCGACGCGACCACCGTGAACGTATAGGTCGTTCCATTGCTGAGTCCGGTGACCGTCGCGGACGTCGTGGGCGCCAGGACGGAGGTGCTGACATTGCCCGGCGATGAGGTGACCGTGTAGCTGGTCAGGGAGCTTCCACCATCGCTGGCCGGCGGCACCCAGCTGACGCTGGCCTGCCCCGGGGCGGCGGTGGCGACTACACCGGTCGGCGCTGTTGGCGGCGTCGTGGTCGACTCGGCCTGCGGAATGATCGACCCGTACGCCGGCGCACCATCCGGGCGAACGATTTCGAACGGGGCGCTGTCTCCGGTCGTGCCTTTCGGCTGCAGGCTGCTATCGGAACTGTTCTGGAGAAAGAGGCTTTCCGAATCAACCGTGCTGCTGGGGTTGATCGACGACCTGAAGGTCAGGATGACCCGAACATTCAGCACCGTGGCGGGATTCAGGTTTTGCACCACGCCGCACAGGTCGTTGGGGTCCGGATGCATCGAATCGCACGGCTGCGGCGGATTTGGAGAGAACGCAAAGTCGTGATCCGGTGGCGTTTGCGAAAACGCGGCGGTGATGGGCGTGGTCGGGTCGCGCAGCGCATATCCGTAATTGGCCGGCTTTGGAAAGCTGTAGTTGTACGACGTTCGCTCGGCCGTCGAGGTTTTTCCCGCCAGCACGGCGGCCCCGCCCGCGTCGCTGGTCAGGAACGACTCGTCGTGGATAAACGCGCCATGAATGTCGTAGAGCTTGTAGTGAAGCCGGATCACCCCGGCGTCCAGCGCATCCTGGTTGACCACCTCGCCCACCAGGTGCACGGTGGTAAAGCCCGGACCGACGACTTCCTGCCACTCGTTGGTGGACGCGATCTGCACGTTGAGCGAGGCCGCCGAGGCTGGAACTCCGCTGGACATCCCGGCCAGCGTCAGAAGGCCGGCCGCGACGGCGCCCGCACCGGCCCGCCAGATCACGTTGAAGACGCGCGGGGACCGTGTCAGGCGCACCGGTTCAGTGTCCGTGACCGGGTGCGACCGGGCAAGGACTATCGGTACGAATGGCTAGGCAGCCGTGGTTGCCTCTAGGGGCAAGGGGTTTCGGCGCTTAGGGCACTACTGGTACCAGCCGAAAACGTCCACGATCACGTCGGTGCTGCCCTGGAAGTTATAGATCGTGATGCTGACGTCGGCCGCCAGCCGGACCACCACCAGGTTGGGGACGGTGGTGTTATTCGGCCAGTTCAGGTCCGATGCCAGGGGTCTGGCCGAGGCATCGGTCGGATAGACGGTCAGGTAGCCGGGCGCGCTGCCATTCGCCACCGTGATGTTGAGCACGACGCCGCGCGGAGGCACGGCCGCGTTCATGGCGGGCACCCCGCCCTGGCCCGCCACCTGCAGGACGAGCGTCTGGTTGCCGCCCAGTGGCGGTCGCTGCCCGGGGCCGTACCTCGTGTCGAGGATGCGCCCCGGTGGGATGCCGCTGAACTGCCCACTACTCGATGGTGACGCGGTGCTGTCGGTGAACCAGCCGTTGACGTCGACGATCACGTCCGTGTTGCCCTGGAAGTTATAGATGCTGACCGATCCGGTGGCGCTGACTTTCACCTGCACCCGATTGGGCACCAGCTGCCCGGCGACGAAGTTCACGTTGGACGCCGTCGGCCGCATCGTCGCGTCGCTGGGATAGACCGTCAGATATCCGGGCGCGCTCGCGCTGGCGGCGGTCACGTTGAGCACCACCCCGGACACGCCGGTTGACGGCACGCCGTTTGCGCCACCGGTCCCCGTCACCTGGAGGGTGACGCTCTGGCCCCCACTCAGCGTCCCGATCGTCCCGACTTTGGTGTTCCGCCGCGTGTCCATGATCCGATAGGGCACCACTGGATGGAACAGCCCCGAGCCGTCCGTCACCGTCCCCTGCGAGGTGACCCAACCCTCGACGTCCATGATCACATCGGTACTGCCCTGGAAGTTGAATGCGTTGACGGCGCCATCACTGCCCAGGGCCACCTCGACCAGGTTGGGGATGGTTTGCCCGGCGACGAAATTGAGGTTCGACACCGTCGGTCGCGAGACGTTTGTCGGATAGACCGTCAGGTAACTGGGCGCGGTTGGATTCCTGACCGTGACGTTGACAACGACCCCCGCGGGCGGCGTCGCCGAATTCATGGCGGGGACACCCCCCGGCCCACCGCTGCCGGCGATCTGCACGGACATCACCTCCCCTGTGCCCAGTTGTGGTCGTTGGCCTGGGCCGTAGCGCGTATCCACCACCCGATAGGGAGTCACCGGCCGGTACTGGCCGGGGAACGGCGGAACCACCAGGGTTACCGCGACCGAGGCCGAACCACCGTTGCTGGTGAACGACACCGTGCCCTGGTAGGTGCCGGCTGCAAGGCCCGTGGTCACGACGCTGATTGTCACCGTCGTCGACCGGCCCGAGGGATCGCTGCCGGCGGCCGGACTCGGCGGCTGCAACCAGGTCTGGCCGGGTGGATTCGTGGTCGAGGCAGCGGTCCACGTCAGCGTCCCAACGCCGTCGTTCTTCACGGTGACGGTCTGCGATGGCGGTGCGCTGCCTCCCTCCCCGACCGTGAAGGTCAGTTGCGTCGGCGATACGTCGAGCGCCGGCCCAAGGGGCACCATCCAGGCGCCGCGGCCGTGCGTCCAGGCCACCAGCTGGTTGTGGTTGGCGTTTTCGCTCAGGCCATCGACCTCGACATGCGGCAGCCCCGTCGCGAGCGTCTGCCAGCCGCCGGTCGCCGTCAAGCCGCCGCAGGTCTGGCAGGCGACGACCCCGAGGTCGGTCGCGACGAAGACGGTCGCCGTCGGCGTCGGGTCATAGATGATGCCGTTGACGCCCAGGCCGGGCGCGATCCCGGTCGGCCCGGTGCCGTCGATGTTCGCCCACGTCGTTCCGCCATCCGTCGAGTGCCAGACGTGGCCGATGTTGATGCCGTCGATCGTGACCCAGATCTCGGTTGGGGTGCTCTCGTTGAAGGCGATCCCGGAGATCCAGGGGTGCCCCGGAATGTGCTTGGTCAGGTCGAAGGCCGGCAGCGCGTTCGGTGCGGTGCCATTGATGTTTTTCCAGCTGGCCGCCCCGCCGGTGGTGTTGAGGCTCATCCATAGCGCGCCGTAGTGGCTGCCGCCCAACACAATGTTGTTGGTGGTGTTGCTGGTGCCCATCACCATCGTGGCGATGAAGTCCTGGTGGCCGGCGGGCGGCGTTGCGGTCGCCAGGGAATTGCTGATCGCGCTCCAGCTGCTGCCGGCGGGAACCCCACCGGTCGTCGTCTGGTAGACCCTGGTCGTCGCGGCCAGCAGCCGGGACGGATTCGTCTGATCCATCAGCACGGGAGCGATAAAGGCGGTCGGCTCGCTGCATTGCAGCGGCGCCGGGGGCGTCGGTGGCTGCGGACAGGGGCTGGCATCGGTGAACGTGTCGTAAGGCCAGTTAGGGTCGGGACTGGCGGGCGGCTGATAGCTGCCCTTCCAGAGCGGACCGCCCGCCGTGCTGGCGTAGATCGTGGTCGAGCCTGGGGTTGGATCCAGCAACGTATAGCCGCCGTCGCCATCCAGGTACTCCTGCCAGGCGGGCGCGGCCACCGGCGATCCCGGGAGTTTGCCCGCGGTCCCGTTGTCCTGGGCGCCGCCGACGACATGGGTGCCGTCGGGCGACACCCCCGTATAGAACTGGGTCGTATTCAGGTTCCCGTTGCGGTTGCTCCAGGTCGCGCCCAGGTCGGTGGTGTGCCAGACACCGCCGTCGTTGCCGGCGTAGAACGTGCTGTCGTTGGTGAAGGCGAGCGCGTGAAAGTCTGGATGGATGCTGCCGCCGCTGTACGGTTGGCCGATGTCCGAGAAGGTGCCGCCGCCATCGGCGGTTGCGACGAGCGTGATGCCACCGAAGTAGGCGTTGTTGGCGTTGGTGGGATCGACCCCGACGACGTCGTCGTACCAGCCCTGCCCCTGCGAGGTGCCGGTGAAGGTCATATAGTCGAAAAGGCCTCCGCCGCCGACGGGGGCCCAGCTCGTTCCGCCGTCGGATGATTTGATGATTCCGGCAAGCTGACCGAAGTTGCTGCAGGTGGCGGCTGCACCGTACGCGGTGTTACTCGGCCCCACCCCGATCGCGATCCGCCCCACCGGCCCATTTGCGCTGCTCCGGTACGCGGCATTCCAGGTCGCCCCACTATCGCTGCTCGTATAGATGTCGCCGGTCTCGGTGCTGCAAAAGTCGCTGGCCACCGCCCAGAATTTGCTCACCGAGGTTGGGTCCTGCACAACCTCAATGAAGTCGCCCGAGGCGGTCTTACCGGTGAGGGGCGTCGGCCCCGACCCGTTGCTTGGAAACGTGATGCGTCCCCAGCTCGCTCCAGAATCGTGCGAGATCCACAGGCCGCTCGAAACTCCGTCGTTCAGCCCGGTATCGCTGGCGATGATGACGGTCTCGGTGGTCCCGCTCGTGTTGCGATCGACGGCGATGCCGCCGATGTGGCTGCCGGTCGCAAACGCATACCCCGTGCCGACGGTCGTCCAGGTCACGCCCGCGTCCGTGCTCTTCAGGATTCCCGCGCCGTACTGCGAGTCGCCACTCGCGTTGTCTTCGCCGGTCGCGGCATAGATCGTGGTACCGGCCGCGTCGATGGCGATTGAACCGATCGCCAGCGACGATCCGTTGTCCATGGTAATGGCGATGTCCCAGGTCGTCCCGCCATCCGTGCTCTTCCAGACGCCACCGCCGGCGGTCCCGGCATAGACGGTCGATGCCTTCGTCGGATCCGTCACCAGGCTCGTGATGCGGCCGGAAGTTGGTCCGAAATCGCTGGTTGGATTGGCACCGTTTTGGACCTTGACGTCGGCGATCGGCGCCGGTCCCAGCGGGGCCCAGGTTCCTGCCGACAGCACGCCGGACGGCAGGACCGAACTGTTCGCGCGGGTGCGCGGAGCCGGCGAGATACCGGCGCTCTGCCGGATGGCCGGATCAAGCGTGTTGATCCTGTGGCGCACGCTTTTCGGTCCAGGTTTGGACAGACTCCCTCCCCCTCTGGGGGAGGGCAGGGTGGGCGCTGCGAATTTCCCTCCAGCGCTGGCGGAGGGCAGGGTGGGGCCCGCGCTGACCAGCGCCTGTGGCCACAAACCGGCCGCCAGCATCGAGGCCGCGACGAGCGCGGCCCTTGCCCCCCGAGGAATCACGTTGGGGAAGGATACCGAATTGGCGGAGCTCTGGGCGCTAGCTCGGAACCGCGTCGGCCGGCAGACCGCGGTAATTCTTCCGGTAGTAGTCCCAGAACTCGGCCGACTTCCGGCGCTGCCACCACGCTTCGTTGGTGCGGTACCAGTTGACGGTCAGCTCCATGCCGCGGCGGAAGTCGGTGATCGGCTCCCAGCCCAGCGGTCGCAGCCGCCGGGTGTCCAGCGCATATCGATAGTCGTGCCCGGGTCGATCCTTGACGAAATGCTTCAGCGAGCTCGGCTTTCCGGCAAGCTCGAGGATGGTGTCCGCGACCCGGACGCCGTTGACCTCATTGCCGGCGCCGATGTTGTAGGCCTTCCCCGGCTCGCCTTTCCACAGCACCCGGGCGATTCCGCTGGCGTGGTCATCCACATATAAGTAGTCGCGGACGGCGGTGCCGTGGCCATAGATCGGGAGCGGCAGCCCCTGGAGCGCATTCGTGATAAAGAGGGGAATGATCTTCTCCGGAAACTGGTACGGCCCGAAGGTGTTCGAGCCCCGCGTAACGAGCACCGGCAGGCCGAAGCTGTTGTGGTAGGCCTGCACCAGCATTTCGGCGCCCGCCTTGCTGGCGGCGTACGGGCTGCGCGGCCTGAGCGGATCATCCTCCTTGCTTCGCCCCTCCGTCACCTCGCCGTAGACCTCGTCCGTGCTCACCTGGAGGAAGCGTTGATGCCGGAATTCGCGGGCGGCCTCCAGCAAGACGTACGTCCCATACACATCGGTCTGGACGAATGCGCCGGCATCGAGCAGTGAACGATCGACGTGCGACTCGGCCGCGAAGTTGACGATGGCATCGACCTGCGCCGCCAATTGCTTGACCGCGACGGGGTCGCAGATGTCCCCCTGGACGAAGCGCATCCGCGGATCGCCGGCGACCTCAGCCAGGTTTTCTTCGCTGCCCGCGTAGGTGAGCTTGTCGAGCACGGTGATCTCGATCTCGGGATCGGCCCGCAGCCGCTGCCGAACGAACGCGGAACCGATGAACCCGGCCCCGCCGGTGACGAGCAGGCGCCGGATGCGCAGCGCCATCAGGTCAGCTCCACCTCGGAATGATCGCCCAGCATGAACTGCAGCGCCTTGGGCATGGTCTCGCGGCGCCGGATGTTGACGTCCTTACCGATCAGGCTGTCCTCGATCCGGACGCCCACGTCCAGGATGCGGCTGCCCTCGAGCACGATCGAGTGCTCGATCTCGCTGTTGCGGATCTCGACCCCCTTGTAGATGGATGTAAACGGCCCCACATAGGAATTGATGATTTTGGCGCCCTCGCCGATGATCGCCGGCCCCCGCACGACGCTGTTGTCGATCACGGCGCCTTTTTCGATGACGACCTTTCCGATCACCTTCGAGTCGCCGTTGATCGTTCCATCGCAGCGCGCGTCCAGCCCATCGAGCACGATCCGGTTGGCTTCCAGCATGTCCTCCAGCCGCCCGGTGTCCTTCCACCAGCCATCGATCACGTGCGGCTGCACGTGCGCGCCGTGGTCGAGCAGCCACTGGATCGCGTCGGTGATCTCGAGCTCGCCGCGTGGCGACGGCTGGATCGCGTGCACCGCCTCGAAGATCCTGGGCGTAAACAGATACACCCCAACCAGCGCCAGGTCGGACTTCGGCTGCTTGGGTTTCTCCACCAGCCGGACGACCCGGCCATCCTGCAATTCGGCCACGCCAAACCGTTCCGGTGCCTGGACCGGCGCGAGCAGGATCATGGCATCGGGCTGGCGCTCCCTGAATTCTTTGACGAACGCGTCGATGCCATCCGGCACCAGATTGTCGCCCAGGTACATGACAAACGGCTCCGTCCCGAGAAACGCCTCGGACTCCTTCACGGCGTGGGCCAGCCCGAGGGGCGCCGTTTGCCGGATGTACGTAACGCGAGCTCCCCACTTCTTGCCATCGCCCACCGCATCGCGGATTTCCGCTTCCGTGTCGCCGACCACCATGCCAATCTCCGTGATCCCGGCGTTGACGACGCCCTCGATCGCATAAAAGAGGATAGGTTTGTTGGCCACCGGCACGAGCTGCTTGGCGCCGGTATGCGTGATCGGCCGCAGTCGCGTGCCTTTGCCTCCACTCAGGATCAGCGCTTTCACGCCAGTTTTCCCAGGGTGGGGGCCGCGCGCTCTGCCAAGTACACGTAAAGCGCCGCCTTCCAGTGGGGCATGACGTCGATCCCGAGCCGGCCCAGGTTCCGATTTTCCAGCACCGAGTAACGCGGCCGCGTCGCCGGCGTGACGCGCTCCGCCGAGGTCGTTGCCTCCAGCTTCGGCTTGAGTCCTGCCTCGCGGAAGATTTCGGCGGCGAAATCGAACCAGCTGCACTCGCCCTGGCAGGTGGCGTGGTAGGTGCCGTACGCATCGGTGGTCGCCAGCAGCGCGATCTGATCGGCAAGCGCCCAGGTCGACGTCGGCGTCAGGACCTGGTCGTTGACCACCCGGATGGGTTTTCCCTGCCCGGCCAGTTTCAGCATCGTCTCGACGAAGTTGCCGCCCTTCCCGGACGATCCAGCCACGCCGTAGAGGCCGCTGCTGCGGACGATGAAGTGGCGAGCCCAGGTCAGCCGGACCAGCATCTCGCCGGCGGCTTTACTCACCGCGTAGACGTTGGGCGGATCCAGCGGCTCGTCCTCGACATGCGGCTTCGTCCCTCCGCTGAACACGTAGTCGGTGCTCACGTGGACGAGCGCCGCGTCGACCGCGCGGCAGGCCAGCGCCACGTTCCGGGCCCCGATGCCATTCACGAGAAGAGCCTTCTCCGGCTGGCTCTCGGCTTCGTCGACCAGGTTATAGGCGGCGCAATTGATCACCAACCCTGGGCGGCGCGCCTGCAACCCCTGGCTGACCGCGTCGGCACTCGTCACGTCGAGCTCGGCATGATTGAGCGCCGTCAGCTCGTCGCCGGGATGGCGTTCGTGCCAGCGCCGTTGCAGGTCATAGGCCAGCTGGCCTCGCCCGCCCGTGATCAGAACGCGCCTCACGAACGGACGGCTCGGAGGGAATAACGAAACGCGGGTCGCTCCAGGTATGCCTCGAAGCTCATCCCCCTGGCGTCGCGTCCGGAGAGCTGCGGTTCGCGAACCTTCCAGTCGATGGCCAGGTCGGGATCATTCCAGGCCACCACCCCCTCGGTTTGCGGCGCGTAAAAGCCGCTGCATTTGTATTGCACTTCCGCGTACTCGGACAGCGTAACGAAACCATGGCCAAACCCCGGCGGAATCCAGATCTGGCGCATGTTCTCGGCGCTCAGCTCCACGTCGACCCATTGCCCACACGTGGGCGAACCAACCCGCAGGTCGACCGCCACGTCCTGCACTCGGCCGGCGGTACAGCGGACCAGCTTGCCCATCGGCGCCGTCGAGTCCTGGTAGTGCAGGCCCCGGAGAACGCCCTGCCGCGAGCCCGAATGGTTGTCCTGGACGAACTCGGCCGTGATCCCCTGCTCGGCAAAGCGCTGCTTGTGATAGCTCTCGATGAAGAATCCTCGCTCGTCGCGGAAGAACTTCGTGTCGATCAGCAGGACGCCTTCGAGCCTGGTGGGCTGGACATCGATCTCCAACCCTCACGCCTCCTTGCCCGCGTGGAGACGCTCGCCCAGTGCCTCCCGCAACCGCGCCAGCGGTATCCGCTCCTGCGTCATGGCGTCGCGGGCGCGGATGGTGGCCGCCTGGTCGTTGGTGGTCTCGAAGTCGATCGTGATCGCGTAGGGCGTCCCGATTTCGTCCTGACGCCGATAGCGCTTGCCGATCGACTGGGTGTCGTCATATTCGGTTCGAAAGTAAGGACGGAGCTCGTGCTCGACCCGCTGCGCCGTGCTGAGCAAGGGCTCCTTGCGCGACAGCGGCAGGATCGCCACCTGGATGGGGGCGACCCTGGGGTCGAAGCGCAGCACGACCCGCTGTTCGCCGCGCACTTCTTCCTCGTGGTAGGCGTCGATCATCAGCGTCAGCATCGTTCGGTCGACGCCCGCGGACGGTTCCACCACGTGCGGGATGTAGCGCTCGCGCCGGATATCGTCGAAATAGGACAGGTCCCGACCGGAGGCCTTCTGATGCGCCGCCAGGTCGAAGTCGCCGCGGGCCGCGATCCCCTCGAGTTCTGACCAGCCGAACGGAAACTCGTACTCGACGTCAAAGGCGCCGCGCGCGTAGTGGGCCAGCTCGTCTTTCCCATGCGGCCGCAGCCGGAGATGTTCGCGGCGGATGCCCAGCGACAGGTACCAGTTCAGCCGCTCGTCCTTCCAGTGGTCGAGCCACTTGAGCTCGTCGGCCGGCGGCACGAAGTATTCGAGCTCCATCTGCTCGAACTCCCGCAGCCGAAAGATCGAGTTGCCCGGCGTGATCTCGTTGCGAAACGCCTTGCCGATCTGCGCGATGCCGAAAGGCGGCCGCAATCGCGTGGAGTTCAGCACGTTGGCGAAATTGACGAAGATGCCCTGCGCGGTTTCGGGCCGCAGATAGACCTGGGTGCTCGAGTTCTCCGCGGGGCCGACGAAGGTCTTGAACATCAGGTTGAACTGGCGGGCCTCGGTGAACTCGCCGCCGTCCTCCTCGTGCCGTGAGCCACGCACCTGGTCAGCGCGGAAGCGCTGGTGACACTTCTTGCACTCGACCAGCGGGTCGGTGAAATTCTGAACATGGCCCGATGCTTCCCAGACCCTGGGGTTCATGATGATGCCGGCGTCGATGCCGACGACGTCGTCGCGCAGTTCGACCATCGTCCGCCACCAGGCGCGTTTGATGTTGTTGCGCAGCGCCACCCCGAGCGGCCCCGAGTCATAGACGCCCTGGATCCCGCCGTAGATCTCGCTCGACTGGAAGAAGAACCCGCGCCGCTTCGCCAGGGACACCAGCTTCTCCATGACATTCGCCGGCCCCTGCACGATTCCCTCCCCCTCTTCGGGAGGGTTGGGGTGGGCGCTTTTCGGTGACGCCGTCGCCATCAGCCTCTTATCCCCCGGATGAATTCGAGACTCTTGAGCTGGCGATCGAGGTGATATTCGAGCTGGGCCTCGAGGGCCGCTTCGACCTCACGCAGCAGCTCGGTCGAAAGCCGCAGCCGGTCGTAGAGCGCGCCGTCGCCGGCGGCCATCAGCCGCAGCACTTTCAGCCCGTTGACCGACACCGGCGAGCCACTTTGCTCATGGGCGCCGCACTGCCGGCACAGCACGCCGCCCAGCAACGGCGAGAACCAGCCGGCGGCTTCCGGCAAGGGCTGGTTGCACCCCGGGCAGTCCAGGAGTTGCGGCTGGTAACCCAGCAGGTCGAGGATCCGCATCACGAACCAGGCGCTCTCCACCCGAGCCGATCGCGACGGGGCATTCAGCCGCTCGATCGTGGTGACCACCAGCTCGAAGACGTCATCCACCGGGTGGCGTTCTTCCAGCACCTTGTCCGCAACTTCGGCAACCAGGCAGGCGTAGGCGGTCCGCTGCAGGTCGCCGCTGATATGGCGAACGTCGCCGCGCCGCTCGGCCTGGGCGACGACGTCCAGGCTGTGGCCCTTCGCCAGCATCATCTGCGAGCGCACAAACAAATCGAGACCGTTGGCAGCGCGCGCCTTCGCCCGGCGCGAGCCCTTGGCGATCGCTGACAGCTTGCCGTGCTCGCGCGTGAGCAGCGTCAGGATCCGATCAGCTTCACCGTAATCGAGCCGCCGCAGCACGACGGCATCGGCCTGATAAGTCGGCACTGTCTGTCGAATCTTACGGGGCCGTAAGCTGGAGCCATCACCGAGATCGCCGAGCTCTACGATCGTCGCTACTTCACCGAGGGCTGCGGCCGCCCCTACCAGCGCGATGAGCACTGGCTGGGCTTCTTCAAGGCCATCGCCGATCGCATCGTGGCCGACATCGCATCCGCCACCGTGCTCGATGCCGGATGTGCCATGGGATTCCTCGTCGAGGCGTTGCGCGATCAGGGAGTGGACGCCTTCGGCATCGATGTCTCGGAATACGGGCTGAGCCAGGCGCGCGCCGACATCCGGCCCTTCTGCCGGCAGGCGTCGGTCACGCAACCGTTCCCCCGGCGATTCGATCTGATCGTCTGCATCGAGGTGCTCGAGCATCTGCCCGCCGCCGACGCGCCGCGCGCCGTCCAGAACATCGCCCGGCATTCGGACGACGTTCTCTTTTCGTCCACACCCGACGACTACCGGGAGGCGACCCACTTCAACGTCCAGCCACCCGAGTTCTGGGCCGAGTTGTTTGCCCGCGAGGACATGTATCGAGACGTCGACTACGACGCCTCCTACATCACGCCCTGGGCGACACGATTTCGCCGTCGACGAGATCCGCCGGCGCGGCAGGTGGCGCAGTACGAGCGACTGGTGCGCCGTTTGATGGCCGAAAACCGCGCGCTTCGCGAACTCACGCTCGAGCGTCGGGCGGAACCGGCGCCGGCCCCCGCCGCGCCCGATGGCCAGGACGACCTCACGGGCTCACGATCTGCCGGCCCCTGAGCGCGTTCCATCCCAGCACGAAGCGATGGCGCAGCCCGATTCCGGCCCAGACCGCCGGTGCCAGCAGCATCCCCCAGCCATGCGCGTAGTGCTTGCGGTAGAACAGCCACATCGACTTGTGGAATTCCCGAAGCATCGGCTTGGGTCGCTGCCGGCTGCTGGCCCCTTTGATGTGGATGACCATTGCGGACGGCACGTAATAGAAGAGACCGCCGTGCTCCTTGAGGCGAAAGCACAGGTCGAGGTCGTCACCGTACATGAAGAAGTCTTCGTCGAAGAAGCCGATCTCGGCAAATCGCCTGGCGTCGACGAGCATGGCGGCGGCGGTGCCGCAGTCGATCTGCGCCGGCTGATCCGGATCGGCGTAGGTCAGGTTGTAGCGCGCCAGCGGGCGAAACCGGGGGAACAGCCGGCTCAGACCGGTCAACCGCGCCATGGCCACCGTCGGCGATGGAAACGATCGCCGGCAGGCGAGGTCGAGGCGGCCGTCCGGTCGCACGATCTTCGGCCCGATGACCGCGGCCTGCGGCAGCGTGCGCAACGCCTGGCGCATCGTGGCCAGTGCCCCGGGCTGAATCTCGGTATCCGGATTGAGCAGCAGGATCTGCTCGCCGCGCGCCAGGCGCAAGGCCTGGTTGTTGGCTCGCGAGAAGCCCCGGTTCTCCGCATTCGCGATCACGGTCACCTGCGGAAACTCCCGCCGGATGGCGTCCACGCTCCCATCCGTCGAGGCGTTGTCGACCACGAAGACTTCGTGGTCGAGATCCCGCAGCTCTGGCATCAGGTGGCGCAGGCAGCTGAGCACCAGGTCCCGGGTCTGCGCCGTGACGATAACGGCGGAGACGTCCACTAGGATTCCCGGACGGGCGGGCGCCGGGCGCGGCCCAGCCGGCCGCTGCGCAATTTACGCAGGTAGGGATACGGCTGCAGCCAGGGATCGATAGACGCCGGCGGCACCTTGCGCCGCGACTGGATCAGGCGCCGCTGGCGCAACGTGCGCGGAAGCAACCGAACGACATCGGCAAACCCGAGCAGGGCCGCCGGCCGGTTGAGCAGCAGTTGCAAGCCCTTGGCCGCCGTGAAGGCCACGATTGCCGGGGCGCGGCCCCAGAATGACCAGCCGCTGTCGTTCTTGATGATCATGAGCAATCGGTTCTTCAAGATGTGCCGCTGAATCCGGGTGGAGAACCAGGCGCCCGAGCCACCGCGCTGATGGATGGCCACCGCCCGTGGGTCGTACCAGCTGCGCCAGCCTCGTAAGCGGGCGCGCCAATCGAGGTCGGCGTCCTCCAGGTAGGCAAAGAATGCCGAGTCGAAGACCTCGCCGTCGACCATGACATCCTGCAACATCGCCGTGCGATACAGCGCCGCCGCGGCGCACACGCCGAAGACTTCCTGCGACAGATTGACCGCCGGCTGGTCGGGCTCGTCCTCGGCTCGGTTGGCAGGCCAGACATTGCGATACATGACGTGTCCCGCGGAGTCGATCAGCGGCGTCTCACCTGGGCGCGCGGGGCGACGCAGCTTGCCGCTGGCCGACCCGAGCCCCGGGTCGCGACGTTGGTCCTCCACCAGGATCCGGACATAACCGGGCTCGATCAGCGCGTCGTAGTTGAGCAGCAGGACAAACTCTCCGGCGGCCTGAGCGAGCACGCCGTTGTAGCCGGCGGCAAAGCCAAGGTTGGTCCGGTTGCGCACGAGCCGAACGTCCGGGCCCAGCCCGTCGGCCGAGCGGTCAGTCGACGCATTATCGACGACGATGATTTCGAGTGGCCGGTAGTCCTGTGCCCGAACGGCGGCAAGGCAAGCCCCGAGAAATTTCGCGCCGTTCCAGTTCAGGATGATGACCGACACCAGCCCGGGCGTCACGTTCGCGTCAAGCGCCGCAGGCGTTTGTTGGCTTTCTCCGCCACGCCTCTCCAGCCGTCCACCCGCCAGGTCTCGAGCGCCCGCGAACCAAAGGCCTGGAGGCGATGGGTTCGAGCGGCCAGCACCCGTCCGGCCCGGCGCGCGACCCCGGGGACGCCCTCGCGGCGATACGCGGAACGGACCAGCTCGATCGCGTTCGCGGGTTTGATCCGGGGGAACCTGACGTCGTCCTTTCCGGCGTCGGCCGCCCGATACGGGAGCGCGCAGAACCGGAGCAAGGGTCCGGCGACCTGCTCCCAGCTGTATTCGCCGGCCAGCTTACGCGCCTGCAAACTCATCCTCCGACGCCGCTCGGGCTTGAGCGCGAGCTCGCGGAGCGCACTGGCGACAGCATCGACGTCGCCATCGGGGACCGCGACACCGGCCCCTGCGGCGACGGCCGCGTCGCAGAGGACGTCGCCGACCGTGGCCACAATCGGCAGGTTGGCCCAGAAGTAGTCGAGAAACCTGGTGCGAAACGCGACCCGCGTTTCCGAGTGCTCGCGATGCAGGCTGATCCCGATATCGGCATCGCAGAGGTAATCCATGCGCTGCTCATACGGGATCCAGCCCCGGTTGAAAAAGACCGACCGATTCAGGAGGCCGAGCTCTGCGGCCCGCTCGTTGGCTCGACGCGCCATCACCATCCGCGGATTCTTGGGATTGGGATGCTGCTGGCCCGCCATATAGAGCTTGAGCGTGGGAATTTCGCTGGTCAGGCGCGCCACCGCGTCGATCGCGGTGAGAGGGTCGAACCAGTTCCAGATGCCGCCCCACCAGAGCACGACGACATCGTCGGCGCCAATGCCGGCGACCGCCCCCTTGATGGCGGAACGTGTCTGCACCGGCGGAGTGGCGGGCAGTCCGAATGGCACGACGTCGATCAGCGATCGAAGCGTCGGATCGGCCGCCGACGTGTATGGATTGACCCGGTTGGCGACCGAGAGCGCGCCCAGCCAGTAGTCGCGCTGCCGGTCGCTGGCGCAAATCATGAAGTCGGCGAGCTGCAGCTGCTCGAGGACCACGTCGACCGCTCGCTGATGGATGAGCATCTGATCGTCATGGACCAGCTCCTCGTACTGGTGGAGCATCTCGAGAACGAACGGGTCGTAGATATCCATCACCAGATATGGCGCCAACTTCCGGATCACCGGGTATTCGCGCAGCAGATAGCCAAAGCCAACCGTGATGTCGTGGGCCTTAACCAGGTCCGCCATCGCGCCGCCGCCGAAACTGCGGATTTCGAGCGCGCTCGAGGTGCGGGGACTCTTGTTGGGCGTGCCGATGGTGACCTGATGCCCGGCGCGAGCGAGCACGTGGCTGAGCTCCCAGACCCGGATGCTGGGGCCGGCAATTGCCTCCATCAGAGGCTCGTGCGTGAGGAAAAGAACCTTCAGTCGACGCTCACCCAGCGGTCGAGCCCGAGGGTCCGCATCACCAGCCGGTGATAGTCCGCGAAGCCGTCCACGGTCGTTTGCGGATGCAGTGGCAGACAGAAGAGCTTCAGGATCTCGGCGTCGGATCGGCGCCGGAGCGCCTGGACGGCGGCACGTTTGCGCTGCAACGCCGGCAGATGCCGCCCAAACTGCTCGACGGCGAGCAGCGCCGATATGGCCGAGCGCGGCACGGTGGCGACGTCGTGGTCCGGACTGAGCCGACCGGCGAGCCGGCGGCGGACGCGCGCGCTCAAGGCCCCAGCCCTCCGCGCAATCGCGGGCGGGACGCGACGGGCGGTGCCGGCCAATCCCCGCTCGCGCACGTTCCGCCGCAACTTGTCCCGGATTGCGTCGGGACTCTGGGGGAGGGCCGGTCGGGGGCTCTCGCCTGCACCATCGACCGGCAATGCGTAGGACGCCCGATTCGGATTGCTGAGCAGCGTTGCCTTCTCCGTCGTCAGCAGCAGGGCGGCCGGCAAGATCGCCGCCAAATGCTCATCGTCGTAGTTCTTGTAGATGGTGTACAGGGGGTTCCGGTCGTACAGCACGGCTTTTCGCACATCGTCGAGTCGTTGCGCCGAGCCGTGATGCTTGTGGTACACGATCGACCGCGGGGCGGAGCGGATCCGATAG
>DASTJZ010000087.1:0-24977 GCA_035716185.1 Candidatus Dormiibacterota bacterium | reverse complement strand
AGCATGCCACGCTCCTTGACGATCGGAGGGCAAAAAGAAGCCGTCGGGCTGTTCCATCCAACCCGACGGCCTTCGACCAGTTGCTAGCGGAGGAATCTCCCAAAAATCTCCCGACGCTTCAGGTAGCCCGCGGCAAGGATTGCCAGGAATCCGGCAAGCAAGCCCACATCGCTCGAGCTATGGTTCGCTGGACCGCCTCCAGTATTCGCCAATGAGCCGGCCTGGTTGGCGGCGGCCGAAGTGCCGGCACCAGCCGTCCCGCTGGCATTGGCGCCACCGCCGGCACCAACAGTCCCAGCGCCCGCACCGGCTCCGCCGACGCCGCCCGCACCCCCGGCTCCACCGGCTGCCCCCGCGCCACCGGCTCCGCCCGCTCCACCGGCACCGCCTTGACCGCCGGCGCGAGCCTGGCCAGTCATTTCCTCCATGTGCCGACTGCCACCAACCGATACGCTGACGGATGCACCGCTGACATTAGCCGACACGCCGCTGACGTTGGCTGATGCGCCACTCACGTTCGCTGACCCGGCGCTTACGTTGGCTGACGGGCCACTCACGTTCGCTGACCCGGCGCTGAGGTTGGCTGACGCGCCGCTGACATTGGCCGATCCGGCTGATCCGGCCGATTGGCCCGTTCCGGACCCCCCAGCCGCGGTTTGACCGGTGACCGCGCTGGTCGAGCCAACCGCGGCTGACCCCGCTGACTGCCCCGTGCCAGAGACGCCCGCGGCGGTCTGTCCGGTTACGGCGCTCGCCGAGCCGCCTCCGGCTGCCGAACCTTCACTTGGCGCGCCCGGGCTTTCGGCGGAGCCGCTTGCCACCTGTTCGGCGTGCTTCTCGGTTCCGCATGTCTTGGGATGCCGGTCATCGCCGCCCGCGCCGCGGCCCTTAGCTCCGGTGTGGTTGTTGCTGCTGGCATCGCCCTGGACGTCGCTGTTGCACTCGCCAACCTCTTTATGGCCGCTGGTTCCACCGCCGGCGGCCGTACTGGCCTTCGCGCTGTTCGAAGTGCTGGCTTTCGCGCTCGCCTTTGCCCCGTTCCCGGAGCTCGCCTTACTCGAGCCGCTCGCTTTGGCGCCGCCTCCCGGGTGGTCGTGGCCGCCGCTCTTGCTCTCGCCGTGTCCGTGGCCGCTGCCAGCCGAGGTCGAACCGTGTTCCTCGTCACCGCTCGTCGATCCCGCCGAGAATGTCCGAACCTCATCGGCCGCACTCGGTTTGCTGATCAGGGCTGGATCGGCGCCGCGTAGCTGGATCGGCGCCGGCTGAGAAGGCTTGGCCGGACTCGTGACCGGCGTCGTGCCGCTAGCCTGGTGAACCGGCAACCAGGAGAGGTTGCTCATCGTGGCCGTCCTCCCGACGATCAGCAGACCGGCAAAGATCAAGCCCGATACTTTGAGGCCCCACGTCGATTTCGAAATGAGAACTTCCGATTCGTCGTCGAGATAGATTGCGTCGCGAATAATCGACCCATCGGCTGTCACGATGTTTCCCTCCCGCCAGGCCTTCCCCCCATACCCGCCTGGCTACGTTCTGTGATACGGCCGTCACGGATCGGCCTATTTATTCTGCGCTAAAAGCTAGCGCCTTTCCAAGCTAATGTCAACGGCGTGAATAGGAAAGGTGATACCGATAATGGGGCATTCCCTGGCTCAGACTGCCCGATCGGGGGCGTCGACCATGCCCCAGGCGTCCATCAAGAGCGCCTGGAGGGTGGCGTAGCCGATGTGGCCGAAGCCTCGGTCGCCCCATTGGGCGCCCCAGCTATTGGCGAACTTGAACATCCGGTTGCGACGGTCGAAGCCAACGATGCAGATCGCGTGGCCGCCAAGGTACTCGCAACCCGGCTCGGGCATTGGGATGATGCCGCCCGGGGCATCCATGAAGCGCTCGTGGACCATCACGCCGGCCACGAAACAATTCGTGAGCAGGTAGGCTTCCATCTCCCCGATCGTGTTGATGCGCGCGTAACTCCTCGCCTTGTAGGGTGCCGCCGCGGTCCGTTGCTCGGGCGTGGGCGGCACGTTGATGCGCTGAACGTCATAGGGCATGCAGGCCAGGCTGCAGACGCCCTGTTCCTGGATGATCTTCATCGCCTCGCGGATCGTCATCCCCTCATCGACCGGCTGCTTGCGGCGCTGACTATAGATGTAGAGGGGTGAGAACTCGTGCTGGCGGTCGTCCAGGGTCCAGTGATGTCGGAGACCTTCTTGAAAGGTCTTGTCGTAGTAGGCCGTGGCGCACGCCACGCATGTTCCAGCCGCTCCCTGGTCGAACACCGGGGGCAATTGCGGAGCATGATCGAACTGCTCCGGGAGCGGCCTGGCCGTCAGGAATTGGGAGACGGAGTAGTCCCGATGGTCGTAGGGGTCCTTGATGCAGCCAAGCGCGTATCTGGGCACACCCATGTGACGAAGAACCGGCCAAATTCTCGCCATGAAGGATCTCCCTGAACCCCTGACCTAGGATTGGTCGGATGGCCGAAACTCGCTCACCGGTTCGGGTTCGCTACGCGCCCAGTCCGACGGGCGCGCTGCATCTCGGCGGTGCCCGAACGGCCCTCTTCAACTATCTCTTCGCCCGCCAGCAGAACGGGCAGTTCCTGCTGCGGATCGAAGACACCGACCGCGCGCGACTCAAGCCAGGAAGCCAGGCGTCAATCGAAGAAGGGCTTGGTTGGCTGGGCATGACCTGGGACGAGCCACCAGTTGTCCAGTCGGAGCGCAAGGCGGCCTACCAGCAGGCGGCTCAGGTCTTGCTCGAATCGGGAGCCGCCTATCGCTGCTTCTGCACGCCGCAGCGGTTGGAACAGATGCGCGCCGAGCAGCGCGCCCGTCACGAACCGGAACGGTACGACCGGCGCTGCCGCGCCATCCCGCGCGAGGAATCGGATCGGCGCGCCGCGGCCGGCGAGGGCTTCGTCGTCCGCCAGGCGATCCCGTTGGAGGGCAGCACCGTCTTCCACGACCTGGTCATGGGGACGGTCACGTTTCGCAACGACACCCTCGATGACCACGTGCTCTTGAAATCCGACGGTTTTCCGACCTACCACCTGGCCTTCGCCGTCGACGACCACGAGACCCGGATCAGCCACGTCATCCGCGGCGATGGCTGGCTGCCCTCGGCGCCAAAGCACCTGCTGCTCTTCCAGGCCTTCCACTGGTTACCGCCGGCCTTCGCCCACGTGCCGTTGGTGCTCGGCCCGGACAAGAAACCGCTGGCCAAACGCCACGGGGCAAAGGATGTGCTCGAGTATCGCGACGCCGGCTATCTCCCCGAAGCGGTCGACAACTTCATCGCCTTTCTCGGCTGGTCGCCCGGCACCGAGGAGGACATCCTGACGATCGAGCAGCTGATCGCGAAATTTTCACTGGAGAAAATTCAGACCAGCCCAGCGATCGCCAACCTGGAACGGTTGGAGTGGCTCAACGGCCAATTGATCCGGCGGCTGCCCGCTGATGAGCTCGCTGCGCGGCTGGCTCCGAAATTGCCCGAGGCGTCGGTAGAGGATCTCAAGCCGCTGATGCCCCTGGTGCAGGAGCGGCTGCGCACCCTCAACGAGGCGCCCGAGATGCTGCGCTTCTTCTTTCGGGACCCCGATCCGGTGCCGGTCGAGCAGCTGACCCCCAAGGGGAAGGATCCGGCAGCGGCGACGACGGCGCTCGACCGAGCGGCGTCGACCTTGCGAGATCTGCCGGACTGGACCGCGGAGGGCATCGAGCCGGCCTTGCGCGAGCTAGCCGAACACCTCGGCTGGTCGGCGCGCGACCTCTTCATGGTGCTGCGGGTCGCGATCACCGGCCGGACCGTGACGCCACCCTTGATCGAATCGATGGCGCGCCTGGGCAAGGACCGCGTGCTGGCCCGGCTCGAGCGGGCCGGGTCGGCATTGGCCGAGCGATCCGGCTAAACGCGTCTGGGTGGGAGCGGCCAGTAGCGCCAGCGCACGAGGGCGCGGATATGGTCCCGAGGCACCCATCCGAAATCCACGGATTCGGTGCTGCGCGACAGGTTGTCTCCGGTCAGGAACACCTGTCCCGCCGCATCGATGGCGTGGATCCGCTTGATGATGTCGAGGTCGGGTCGGTCCGGGCGGCGAGCCACGACGACGTCGCCCACCCGCAGGTAGGTCCGCGAGTCAACCGGATGTGCGATGACCAGCGCACCATCGCGCAATCCGGGTTCCATGCTGTCACCGCTCACACGCAGCGGGTAGACTGATTTCAGGATCTGCGATTCATCGTAATAGGAGGATTTGGCACGATGAAAATGATGGAGTGGATGCGGCCCACCCGGACGGTTTGGGCCCACTGCGATCTCCCCTGCGGCATCTACGACCCCGAGCAAGCCCGGATCGAAGCCGAGTCGGTTTACAACATCATCAAGAAGTACAACGACTCGAAAGACGAGGTCTACCGCGCCCGCGCCATCCACATCAAGGAAGAACGGGCCGAGCTTGCCAAGCACCATCTGGACGTGCTCTGGAGCGACTGGTACAAGCCCGAAAAGCACGACGCGAAGTTTCCCCAGCTGAAAGAGGTGCTCAAGCAAGCGGTCTCGCAGGGCTCCAAGGCGAAGGCTTCCGTTGATCTCGCCGATGCCCAGAAGTGGTTGGACCTGATCGACCAGGTCGATCAGATCTGGGAGAAGGCCGGCGGTCCGCAGGAGACGCGGGTCGCTCGCCCGGCCGCCACGCCGACTCGCGCCTGACCAGGTAGTGCTGACCGCGGGCGCACTACCTGGCGCCCGCGGTTTTCTGTTTTAGGGGGACCAGGCCAGGCGCGAATCCGCGTCGAGATAGCTGCCGTGGGTGATGGCCTGGGCCGGTCCAGTGGCGTGAATCGCGCCCACGGTGCTGACCGGCAGGATGAAGAGGTCGAAGCTGCCATTCGAGAGCATCAGGAACGCGACGGAATTCCCGTCCGGCGCCCACACCGGTTGCGACACCACGCCGGCTTGCATCAGGACGGCGGCGTCGGCCGGGAACGGATTGGGTTGACCGGCATAGCTGGGAGCGAGCGGCATGATGTAGAGGTCATCGGAGCCCGCGCCGGCGCGGATGAAGGCGAGGAAGCGGCCGTCCGGTGACACGGCGGGCTCGAAATTGCGAGCCCCGTCGGGAGACAGGTAAACCCTGGCCCGGGTTCGGGTCGAGAGCCAGGTCAGGCGGGCAACCGGCAGCAGCGGCTGGCCACCATAGAGATAGGTGGTGTAAATCATCTGGTCGGGCGCGCCCGGCCGAAACACCTCGTCACTGTCGCCGCCGGTGTAGGCGGCCGGCGCGACCAGCCGCCGTGACTGTCCGCTGGCGCTGGCGTAAACCCAGACGGCCAGGTCATTAGGCTGGAGGTTCTGCGGATTCGAGGCCAGCTTTCCCCGGTCGGTGAGGTAGGCAATCTGCTGGCCATCGGCGGAGAAGGCCGGCGCAAACGCCCACAGCGCGCCCTCGGGCGCCGAGACGGCGGTGATCGTCTGCCGGTTGTTCCCGGACGCGTCGGCCACGACGATCGTCGAACTCTGGTCTTGCAGCTGGGCGAAGGCGAGCCGCGACCCATCGGCGGTTACGGCGGGATCCTTGACCTGGATCCCGGCCAGCAAGGCGATCAGGCGCGTGCCGGAGAAGCGGTAGAGGGCGCGTCGCTTCGTCGCATACAGCCGGCCGCTGACCGAGACGTGCTTCGGCGGGAGCACGACTTTCCCGGGATCACGTGGTAGCGGCGAGCTCGAGGTGCACGCGCTCGTCAGCAGCGTGAACCCCGTGATCGCCATCACCACCCAGCGCTTCATGACAGCAGGTCTGCTCCGAACAGCTGCCGGAGATAGGCGTTGAGGGCCGGCCAATCGGCGACCAGGATTTGCTGCCCATCGGGGGAGACGGCGTCGTGCACATAGGAGGTGACGAATGCCTGGCGAACATCGCCGGCGTGGAGCCCGCGCATGAAGATAGCGAGCTGGGTGAGACGAACCAGGTCGAGGTCCGTCTTGACGTGGCCATTGAGATCCCGGGCGAAGGCCGGGAGCGCGCTGACGAGATCCATGCCCGCCATCCGCTGCTGCAGGGCGAGGAGCACCTGTTGCTGCCGGATGGAGCGACCGAAATCGCTGAGCAGATCACCATGCCGGGAGCGCACGTACTGCAGGGTGTGACGCCCGTCCAGATGTTGTGGGCCGGCCGCCAGGTAGACCCGCTCGGTCCCATAGCCGCTGCCGCTGAGATCGTTCGGGTAGTTGTCGTCCAGCACGGGGTGGAGGACGTCGACATCGACGCCGCCGACACGGTCGACCACCCGGACCAGGCCGTTCAAGCCGACCCAGGCGTAGTAATGGATCGGGATCCGGAAATTCTTTTCCACCGTCGCCCGCGCCAGCGCGGCCCCACCCTCGGCGTAGGCCAGGTCGATCTTCGCGCTGGCGTGACCGGGAATCGGCACCCACAGGTCTCGCGGCAGTGAGAGTAGCGTCACCTGGTGATGGCCAGGATCGATGGAGACCACGATCATCGTTTGCGACAACACGGCGTTCGCCGCGAATTTCTGGTCGTTGTCGCTGCCCAGCAACAGCACATTGATCCGCTTGCCCGAGTCGAGCGGCGGTGGCGTGGTCACCGGCGTCGGAACGCCACGCGGAACGGGGATGTCGTGGCTTTCGAGCAAGGGGAAGAGCGGCGCCAGGTAGAGCGCGACGCTCGCCACCAGGGTGACGACCAGGACCACCGCCGCCAGCACGACCCAGTGCCAGCGACGGATCGTCACGCCATGGGTCACCCGTGTGGCGCCCGAGTGATTCATGCTTCCACCGGGCGCGCGGCCACGCCCGACCTCCCACCCTATTAGGCGGTTCTGCTCGAGCCTGCGTCAAGTCCGGTCTCTCGAAAGGTCTCTCGTAATCGTGAAAGCTGGATGAGAAAGCGTTACGGGATCGTGGCCTCTCAACGCGAACAAGCGGGTGAATACTGCACGTTACGAGGATTAGAGAGATGCACGAGCCAGGGAATATCCTCTCGCTGCGCTACACCAATCCGGCGGTCGCCCACACCTCTCGCACCCCTGCTCAGCTGACGTTCTGCTACCAGTGCCATTCGGCGGTCGACCTGGGCGCGAGCAGGACCGCGCTGCGCTCGGGACACTGGGCACGGATCGGCACCTGCGCCCACTGCGGGACGACGATCACCCGGATTCTGAAAGCGAGTTAGATAACATCGATCGGTGACCACGAGGCCGTCCCGGCCAGCGGCCCGTCGCGCCCGCCGCGCCGCTCCGAACGTCGACGCGATCGACGCGCATGCGGCGAAAGAGATTCCCCGGCCAGACAAAGAGGCGTATGCGATGATCCTGGCCTTTGCGGCGGCCTTGCGCTCCACCTGCCTGAGTCGAAAAGTTGGCTGCGTCATCGTCCGCGATGGACAGGTGATCGCGACCGGTTACAACGGAACGCCGAAGGGCACCTGGCACCCAGAAGAATTTCCCAAACCCTGTCCCTGTGTGGGTGGCATCAGCGGCGCCGACCTGTCGCTGAAATATTGCGCCCACGCCGAGGCCAACGCGCTGGCACAGAGCGCGTACCGCGGCGCCTCGACCTCGGGGGCGGACATCTTTTGCACCAACTTCCCCTGCATCGAATGCGTCAAGCTGCTGATCAGCGCCGGCATCCGCGCCATCTACTTTGTGCACGGCTATCCCGACCTGAGCGGCTTACGCGATCGCTATCTGAGCCAGGCCGGGATTCCCACGCACCCTATCGCGTGGACGAAGATTCAACCGCACCTGTCGGCGTTGGCGAAGGGCTAGGCGACACTTCCACCGCGGCCGGTTCGACAAAGAACGACACGCTGACCGCCGGCTGCGGCGGCGACGGGACGGCGGCGGCGGACGGCAGCAGCACCGCCAGGGCGGTGACGGTCATGATCCAGCCTCGCCACGCCCGCCCCATGGCAGAGCAACGGCGAGGTGTTGCCGCACCAACCGGCCGTCGCCAGCCTGCTCCAGCCGCGCCACCCTGGCGTTACAGCCTGAGCCCGGGACGCCGAACCGCTGACGCGTAGCGAATCGAATCGGCCGCGGCCTTCTGCGGCGCGACGCGATGAGCCAGCCCGACCCAGAACGCCGCCGGGCCGGCAAAGCGGTCTTTGGGTGCTCCCTCAGTGGGCGGAAGGCTGTGAATGCGACTGCCCTCGCGCAGCAGGACGCTACCATCGTCCTCCGCCAGATAGATGATGCGGGGACCCAGCTCCGCCAGCGAGCGCAGCGCCTGGCGGGCGGCGACGGGGCCAAACAGGACGCGGGCATCTTCGGCGCGCAGCGCGACCGATTCCGCCGCGGCGAGGGCCGGCTCGAGCACTCGCCTGGTCATGCGCGCGTTCGTCCACCACAACAGATCCGCCTCCAGCAACAGCGCCGACCGGCCGCCGCGCGCCGCGGCACTGGTGAGCGCGCCGAGGACGGCCGACCGCGCCGGCTCGACCGAGAGGCTGTATCCCGAGACCACGGTGATGGTGGCGCGCACCGCCCGGCTGGGCAGCTCGTCCAGCCTGAGTGCGAGGTCGGCGCCCCGGTCGACCCGACGCTGTTGTGGCAGGCCGTCGGGGTCGTTCCAGACCGTGGTTCGCATGTCCGACGTGGCCCGAAGCCAGTGGAGGTCGACCTTGAGTCGCGTCAGCGCGGCGCGGATCCGGCGGCCGGCATCGTCGTCGCCGAGCTTGGCGACCAGGGCCGTCTGCGCTTTCAACCCGGCGGCATGGGCGGTAAGCCGGGCGGCGGCGCCACCGAGCAAGAGCTGATGATCCGCGCCCTGCTCTTCCGCGATGTCTCCGACGGCGAGCCAATCTAAGGCTCCGCTCATCGGCGTCATGATAGTTAGTCGCTGCCGGAGTCTGGCACGGGCGGGACCGTCGGCGTCGGCCGCACCGGCGGCTTTGGCCGAGGCGTCGCGGTGGCCGCCGGGGCTGGCCCCTTTGTGGTCGAGGCTGCCGCGGCTCTTGCCGAACGGCCGGCTGGGTAAACCGGAGAATGCGAGGGCGCCGGCGTGGCGGCCATCGGCGTCGCGAGCGTTCCGACGGCCAAGCTGCCGTTCGACGCCGTTGCCGGGAGCTCCAGGACGTCCGCCGACGGGAGGTTCAGCGACAGCGGTAACTGCCGGATCCCCCCGGGGCCAAGCACCAGCGACGTCATCTGGTAAAGGGCCAGGCCGCCGCCGACTGCGAGCAGCATCCCCATCGAAGCGGATCGTCCCCTGCGAACCACTGCCGCTGCGGGCATGGTTTGCATGCTAGGGACCGTTCGTTGCGGTTCAGTAGTCCAACCGGCCTATTGACGCGGCCGTTCGGCCGAGGGCCGCGGCTAGAGTGGTGGGATGCCCAACCGGCTGGCGTTTGAGACCAGTCCATATCTGCTGGAACACGCGGAAAACCCGGTGGACTGGTATCCATGGGGGGAAGAAGCGCTGGCAAAAGCGCGGCGCGAGCGTAAACCGATCCTGCTCAGCATCGGCTACAGCGCCTGTCACTGGTGCCACGTGATGGCGCGCGAGTCGTTCGAAGATCCCGCGGCCGCAGCCCTGATCAACGACCACTTTGTTTCGATCAAGGTCGATCGCGAAGAACGACCGGACCTCGACCAGGTCTATATGCGGGCCGTGCAGGCGATGACCGGCTCGGGCGGCTGGCCGATGACCGTGTTCCTCCTTCCCGATGGCACCCCATTCTTCGCCGGGACCTACTTTCCGGCGACCGATCGCTATGGCATGCCGTCCTTCCGCCGCGTCCTGACCGCGGTCGCCGAGGCATTTTCATCTCGCCCGCAGGAAGTCGAGGCCACCGCCGAGCAGGTACGGACGTTTCTTCAGCGGCCGGCGATTCCGCTGGCTGCCGGCAGCCTGGGCCCGGCGCTGCTCGATGAAGCCTATGCACGGCTGGGGCGCGACTACGACCCAACCCACGGCGGGTTCGGCGGCGCGCCGAAATTTCCGCAGCCGATGCTGATCGAGTTTTTGCTGCGCACCCACGCGCGCACGCATAAAGAAGAGGCCCTGTCGATGGCGAAGCACACGCTGACGTCGATGGCCGCCGGCGGGATGTACGACCAGCTGGGCGGCGGCTTTCACCGCTATAGCGTCGACGAGCGCTGGCTCGTCCCCCACTTCGAAAAGATGCTCTACGACAATGCCTTGTTGCCGCGCGCCTACCTCGATGCCTGGCAGGTGACGGGCGAGGCGGCCTTCCGTCGCATCGTCGAGGAGACGCTGGCCTTTGTGCAACGCGAGCTGACCGCACCCGAGGGCGGCTTTTATTCCAGTCTCGACGCCGATAGCGAGGGCGAGGAAGGAAAGTTCTACGTCTGGACGCCAGCTGAGCTCGGGGACGCCCTCGGCAAGGAGCAGGGAAGCCGGCTGGCGGCCGCCTTCGACGTATCGGCGCAGGGGAATTTCGAGGGCGGCAGCATCCTCCACCCGGTGGCGACCGACGCGACCGAGCTGCTGGAACCGGTGCGGCATCGCCTGCTGGCCGTTCGGGAGCAGCGGGTCCGACCGCATCGCGACGAGAAGGTGATCGCCGGCTGGAATGGCCTGATGCTGCGCGCGTTTGCCGAGGCCGGACGGGGCCTGAGCCGGGCCGACTACGTGGCGATCGCCGAACGCAACGCGCGATTCCTGCTCGACAACATGCGCCACGGCGGGCGGATGCAGCGCAGCTACAAGGATGGCCGCGCCGTGCTGCCCGGCTATCTCGAGGATCAGGCGGCGGTGGCCGATGGGCTGCTCGCCCTATACGAGGCGACCTTCGATCCCATCTGGCTCGATGAGAGCCGCGGCCTGGTCGCCGAAATGCTGAGCGCGTTCTGGGACGAAGGCCGCGGCGCATTCTTCGACACGGCGACAGACCAGCAACCCCTGATCGTGCGACCGCAGGACGTCACCGACAATGCCGTGCCGTCGGGAACATCCATGGCGGTCGACGTGCTGCTGCGCGCCGGACGGTTGCTCGGAGAGAGCGGGTGGGTCGCGATCGCGGAACAGGTCCTCGAACAGCTGGCGCCGACCGCGGCCAGGGCGCCGCTCGCGTTTGGCCGCTTGCTGGCTGCCCTCGACTTCGACCTCGGCCGCCCCGTCGAGCTGGCCATCGTTGGTCCTCGGACGGATCTAGCGACCAGCCAGCTGATCGACGTCGCGCGCCATCGATACCTGCCCAATCGATTGCTCGCCCTCGGTCCGCCGGAGAACAACGGGCATCGCATCCCCCTGCTGGCCGACCGCGGCATGCTGGGGGACCGGCCGACCGCCTATCTCTGCGAGGGGTTTACCTGCCAGACGCCGACCACCGAGCCTGCCGAGCTCGAGCGTCAGCTGGCGAACTTCAGCGCGAGCTGATCCAGGCCTGGTAATCGGCCGGCGTGTTGAGGTTGCGGAAGGAGCCCAGCTCCGGATCGACGGCCCGCAACTCCTCCGCCTCGAGGTAGCGAACCCGAATGCTGGTCAGCAGTTGCTTCACGCTCTGCTGCCCAGCCTTTAACAAGGCCTCGATGCGAGGGGCGAGCTCGCGGCGATAGATGGCGCATACCCCTTCGGGTTCACCGTAAGGGCGCGGCACGACCGCGTCGACATCGGTCGTGTAGCCGAGCATAAGCGGCGCCAGCTGCGGTTCCACCTCGGGCAGGTCGCAGGCCACCACCCAGACCGACGGCTGGCGCGCCTCGAGGAACCCGGCGTGCATGCCGGCCAGGGGACCCCGTCCGCCATAGACGTCCGCCACCGTGCGGACGCTGGGAATGGGTTGCGGCTGGGCACCACCGGCCACCAGGATCTCGTCGACGACGGGGGAAAGCCGTCGGGCCAGGTGCTCCAGGAGCGAGACCCGGCCCACCGGGAGAGCGGCCTTGTCGCGACCCATGCGGCGGCTGCTGCCTCCAGCAAGGATCAGGAGGCTGCAGCCGGCCGTCATGAGACGAGCGTAGCGCGCCGACTACTGACCGATCGCGGAGGTGATGTTGCAGAACACGTTCTGCACCTGGTTGCCCAGGGCGATCAACACCACGATCACGACGACGGCGATCAGCACCAGGATCAGGGCGTACTCCACCATGCCCTGGCCCCGCTGGCTGCGAAACAGACGATCGATGAGAGCGCGGATGAGAACAGTCGAATACATGCCCTGCATTCTCCGCGCAAAACCTTGCCACGCTTGTTACAGATCCGTCGCACCAAGGCTCCGGTTGCCAGGGGAATAAAAAAAGACCGGCACGAAGCCGGTCTCTTGTTGCCTGTCCGGATCGCTTACGGAGACGCCGACGCCGACGCTGACGCCGCTGCGGACGCCGATGCCCCGATCGATGGGGCAGCGCTGGCGGACGGATTCACGATGGTGGTGTTGACGCCGAAGCCGAACCAATGCGCGAATGCGAAGCCGTAGAAGAGGATCGCCAGAATCACGATCAGGGCGATCAAGAAAATCGCGACTACCGCCGCACTGGAGCCGCCATCGCCGTCATCGTGCTCGTGGACGACTGCCATACGTTACCTCCTCCGGTACCTTGATGATTTACTTGATACCGGCGTTATCATATCAGTTACGTCCCGCGGCGTCAATATCGTTGGCGCCGGCGGAAATCGCGGACGTGACATGGCCATTGTCACCTGATGCCCACGGCCATCACTCAGAGAAGCAAAGCGTGGTGTGCATATGTGGAACCGCGGTGCAAAAGGCCGGTCTCGGGGCAGGCTAGCTCTTCCGGGCCACGTCGCGGGCGGTCGCCTGGGCGATGGGCCGGACCACCAGCTCGTCGATGTTCGTATTCGGCGGACGGGTGACCACCCAGAGGATGCAGTCCGCGACGTCGGCCCCGGTGAGGGGCTGCATCCCACGGTATTCGCCCGCGGCACGCTCCCGGTCGCCCCGGAAGCGGACCACGCTGAACTCGGTCTCCACCATGCCAGGCATGATCTCGGTGACGCGGATGGGCTCCCCCATCAGCTCCAGCCGGAGCGTTTTGGTGATGGCGTGCACGGCATGCTTGCTCGCCGCGTAGCCAGCGCCCCCCACGTAGACTTCGAAGCCGGCCACCGATCCGAGATTGACGATGTGAGCGCGCGGCCCCCGGCGCAGCAGGGGCAGCATCGCCTTCGTCATCCGCAGCATGCCCAGCACGTTGGTTTCCATCATCTGCACCCAGTCGTCGTCCGAGCTCTCGGCCAGCGGCGCCTTCCCGGCGGCCAGGCCCGCGTTGTTGATCAGCACCTCGACCTGGTGAAACTCGCGGTCGATCGCCCGGACAAAGGTCTCGATGCTGTTGAGCTGTTGGACATCGAGTTCGAAGCCACGCCCACCCAGCTCCCTGGCCAGCGCCGTCACCCGATCCTGACGGCGGGCGCCGACCACGACAAAGAATACGGCCCCGGCCAGCGCCCGGGCCGTGGCTTCCCCTATGCCCGAACTCGCTCCGGTGACCACGGCAACCCGATCGGCGGCAGGCATCAACCAAATGGTAGGCGCCTTGCCCGCTTCACTGGCTGTCCTTTGGTCACCACGATCAGTATTCTTTGCACTGGACGGGCAGGAGGCACTGGGAAGGCATGGGTGCGCGTCGGCGCTGGCTGGTGCTCGCGGCAACGCTGGTCGCAGTCGCGGCCGGCCTGAGTCTGGACAGAATCGCAGCCAGCACGCCCGCCCTGGCAGCCACTCAGCAACCAGCGCGGCACCACCCTCCGCCGACACCGCTGCCAACGGCGACGCCAGCGCCGACGCCGCGGCCAACCCCACAGCCAACGCCGCCGCCGACCCCGGCACCCACGACTCCACCGACGCCACCGCCAACTCCGACAGCAGCACCCTCGGCAACCGACGCTCCCAGCGCTGCCCCCACGGTGGCACCAACGGTTGACATCGCCGCCGCAGTCGATGCGACCACGCCCTCGGTCGCCCGCGACCAGAACGGCAGCAGTTTGCCCTACGCCGGTCCGCCGACACAGAACGGTTCAGCGCAGGCCGTGGCGATCGCACCGAGCGCTCGGGCCCAAGCGGTCGCAGCTGATGCCTCGGTGGCGTCGGACAGCCAGAACCTGTTCTGGTTGATGATGCTGGCCCTCATGGCGATCCCAGCGTTTCTCCTGATGGCGCTGGTAGCAACCGTACTCGTCCGGCGCTAGCCTTCGCGATCGTCCGCGGCAAGCCCTTAAATGAAGGGCGCGATGGCCAGGTTTCCAGCCAATTTCTTGTTCGGGACGGCGACGTCTGCGCACCAGGTTGAAGGCGGCAACAGCAACAGCGACTGGTGGGACTGGGAGCACGCCGAAGGAACCCCCTGCGTCGAGCCCTCCGGGGATTCCTGCGATTTCTATCACCGTTATCGCGAGGACATCGTGCTCATGGCCGGACTCGGCTTCAACGCCTTTCGCTTCGGCATCGAGTGGGCGCGGATCGAGCCCGCGCCCGGCGAGTTCTCAGCCGCGGCGCTCGCGCATTACCGCCGGGTGCTCGCCACCTGCCGCGAGCTGGGCATCGCGCCCATCGTGACCTTTCACCACTTCACCCTGCCGCGCTGGCTGCAGGCCCAGGGCGGCTTCCTGCTCGACGCGTTTCCCAGGCTGTTCGAGCGGTATTGCCAACGGGCCGCCGCTGGGCTTGGCGATCTGATCGCCCACGCCTGCACCATCAACGAGCCAGAAGGCCTGGCGGAGGGTGGCTTCGTGCTCGGCGTCAATCCGCCCGGCCGCAAAGGCGATCTGGAGGGGGCGCGACGCGTGGCGGAGCACGCCCTCGAAGCGCACCGGCTTGGCGCGGCGGCGATTCGGCGCGAGGCCGCGATTCCGGTCGGTGTAACGCTCGCCCTGCCGGACCTGCAGTACGAGGACGGGGCAACGCCGGGTGAGACCCAGGTCGAGCTCAACTCGAGGGTGAGCGATCGGTTCTTCGAGCTGGCCCGTGACGACGACTTCATCGGGGTGCAGACCTACACCCGCAACCGCTTCGGACCGGAGGGACTGCGCGGGCCGCGGGTGGAATGGGGCAAGGCGCTGCCGGCCGAAAACGAGGAGATCACCCAGCTTGGCCAGGAGTACTACCCGCAGGCACTGGGCAACACCATCCGGCGCGCCTGGAAGAGTACCGACGGAACGCCGATCCTGGTCACCGAAAGCGGGATCGCGACCGCCGATGACGCCAAGCGGCGCCGGTTTGTCGAAGCCGCGCTGAGCGAGGTGGCCGAGTGCCTGGCGGCCGGAATCGACGTCCGCAGCTATCTCTACTGGACCCTGCTCGACAATTTCGAGTGGTCGCTCGGGTATGGGCCGACGTTTGGGCTCGTCGCGGTCGATCGAGCCACATTCGCCCGCGCCCCCAGGCCCAGCGCGTACTGGCTTGGCGGCGTAGCGCGAACCGGGGAGCTCTAGCCCTTGACCGCTCCGCTGGTGATCCCGCGCACCATGAAGCGCTGGAGCAGGATGAAGACGGTCAGCGGCAGCGCCATCTGCATGACGGCCGCAGCCGTGAGGAACTGCCAGCCTCCGCCGAACGACGTGACCAGCGTGGTGATGACGACGGTGAATGGCTTGTTGGTTGGGCTGACACCCAGAAAGCTCAGGGCAACCAGCAGGTCGTTCCAGACGCCCAGGAAGACGAAGATCGTCAGGGAGGCGATCGCCGGAAGGGTCATCGGCAGGACCAGCTGCAGGAACCGCGCCGCGTGTCCCGCGCCGTCCACCTCGGCGGACTCGAAGATTTCCTTGGGCAGGCCGCCGATGTAGTTGCGCAACAGGAAAACCTCGAAGGGCAAGCCGATGCCGGTGTGCGCGATCCAGACCGCCGGAATCGTGCCGGCGATCCCGAGGATGGCAAAGAGCTTGAGAACGGGGATCAGGATCATCTGGATGGGGACCACCATCAAGCCGACGATCACGATGAAGATCAGGTTCCGGCCGCGGAAGTTCATCCAGGCGAAGGCATAGGCCGCCATCGTCGCCACCGTCAGCTGGATGACGGTGGCCGGGATGGTGATCAGCAGGCTGTTCAGGATCGAGCTGGCGACGCCTTCGATCTGCAGGACCTGCCGGAAGCTGTCCAGGGTGAACCCGTGCGGGGGAAAGATCGTGGTCCACCAGCCGGACACGCCCATGTCGTGCACCGATCGAAAGGAGTTGATGATCAACCCGATGGTTGGCACCAGCCAGACGGCGACGAAGATCGCAATGATGATGTGCAGCGGCAAGCGGCCCAGGTTGTGGGCGAGCCGATCGACACCCTGTGAGAATCCGTTGGCCCGCGCTACCTCACGCGGCGGGGCTGCCGGCGGCGTCCGTACCGCAACGCTCATCGCATCTCCTCCTGCTGCTGGAATCTTCGGACGTTGATGATCAGCAGCGGAACAATGGCAAGGAAGAGCACCACCCCCACGGCAGCGGCCCGGCCCAGGTGGCCAGAAGAGGTGAGCTGCAGGAACATCTGGTTGGCGATGGTGCTGGTGTCATAGGCGCCCGAGGTCAGGACGTAGACGATGTCGAATTGCTTCAGCGCGTAGATGATCATGGTGGTCCCGACGACCGTGACCGTCGGCCACAGCAGCGGAGTCACGATGGTGCGGATAACCGCAAACTCATTGGCGCCGTCGATGCGAGCCGCCTCGAGCAGCTCGGGGCTGATGCCTTTCAAGGAGGCCGAGATGATGACCATGGCAAAGCCGACCTGGGTCCAGATGCCAATGAAAATCAGGGCCGGGTTGTTCGTGGTGGAATTGACCAGCCAGGCAATGGGCTGGATGCCCACCGTCCCCAGCACCGCGTTGAGGGTCCCGGTTTGTACGGCGCCGGCCGGCTTGTAGTCGAACATGAACTTCCAGATGATCGATGCCGCCACGGCGCTGATCGGATAGGGCAGGAAGATGGCGATCTTGGCCCAGTTCTCGTAGCGAACCCGATCCAACAGGATGGCGAGCAGGAGGCCGAAACCGACGGCGAAGAAGGTGAAGAAGATCAGCCAGTAGATGCTGTTTCGCAGCGAGATCAGCGTATCCGGGAAGGTGAAGAAGTACTTGTAGTTGGCGAATCCGACCCATTTGCTCAGGTCGCGGCTCTGGAAGCTGTTGATCGCCGTAAGGATCGTCGGCACCACCATGATGGCGCCGGCAAAGATGATCGCCGGGGCTGTCCAGAAGTAGGGCCGGACGAATCCCTGGAGGCGGCCGCTCAGCCGTTCGATGAGCTTCTCGCCCAGGACGATGTAGCCAAGCACGAACACCGGAATCAGGACGGTCGCGCCGACCGCCGTGATGACCTTCTCCACCCCGCGTCTACCTCCTTCCCTTTCCCCGAGGACCCGTAATTGGGGCGGGCCGAGCCCGCCCCAATCAGTCAGCTCAGATTATGAACTGTAGGCCGCCGACTGGACCTGGTCAAGGTGCGCCAGGATCGAGTCGAGCTTCGACGGGTCTTTGACGTAGTCGAGCATCGAGGCGCGGAAGGCGTGCTGCATGTCGGCCGGCATGAAGTCACCGGCGGTAACGAGAAGGTGCTTGGCGCCTGCGATGGCCTGGGCCGCCTTCTTCAAGATCGGGTCCGGATAGTTGGTGACGGTTTTGAGCGCCGCCAGCGTTCCGCCGTCGTTAACCCAGATCTGCTGGGCGTCAGCCGAGGTGACGTACTCCATGAACTTGCGGACGGCCGGCGTGTCGTTGAAGACCACCATCGAGTCACCGAACCAGTTGACGTTCCCGTCGTACTGGGAGTTGATGCTCGGATGGGCGAACGCGTCGTAGTCGGTCCCTGCCTTGGCGCTGGCGTTGTCCTGGATGATGAAGTTTTCTTCGAAGGTTGCCTGCTCGAGGAACATGCATCCGGGCGGGGTGGTGAACAGCGGCCGCTGGGCCTCGCTGAAAGCCGTCGACAGCACGTTGTTCGACCCGCCGTAGGTATTGTTGTTCGAGAGCAGCTTGCCAAGCGTCTGGTAGGCGGACTTGATTTCGGGCGAGCTCCACTTTTGCTTGCCGTCGATCCAGTTGTTGTAGACGGTCTCTCCAGACTGCTTCATCACGATGTTGTCGATCATGTCGACGGCCGGCCAACCCGAGGCGTCACCCGAGGAGAGGCCCTGGCAGAAGAGCTTGGTCCCGGCCGGCGGTTGGATGGCGAGCAGATCGTCGAGCGTCTTCGGGGGATTGCTCCCCTGGGTGAAGACCTTGGGGTTGTACCAGAACATGCCCTTGAGCTGGGTCTTGACCCAGGCTGAGTAGTGCTTGCCGCCGACCACGAAGATTTTCGTGTCGGTGTCGCCGTTCAGCGGCTTGGTCAGGGACTCATAGGTGTTCTTGAGATAGGCGTTCAGGGCGTCGCCACTCATGTACGTTTCCATGGGCTTCATGATTCCCTTGGTCGCCCAGTCCTTCACCTTGTCTTGCGACGGCACCACGCCGACATCGGGCAGGCTGGTTCCGGCCGCGACGTTATCGGCCTCCTGCAGATCGCCGCTTCGCGTCGTGGTGATGTGGACGGTGATGCCGTTCTTGCTCTCGAACGGCTTGACCACGTCCTTGAACGCCTTGAGCTCCTGGCCGCCCCAGGCAACCCAGACGGTTAGGTCGGTTGATGATCCTGACGACGTGCTGCTGCTGCCGCCGCAACTGACCAGCAAGACGGCCGTCGTGAGGCCCACCGTGAGCGAGCGCAAGAATCGACGACCCGCGAAGAGATCCATAGACTTGCCTCCTTCCTCCTCTTTTTCGACCGCCGCTGCCTTAGCGACCGGTTCGACTGGCTCCCTAAGTCGTAAGAAATAATTAGACGGACGTTCGCCTACCCTAGGTGGCCCATGGTAGAGAGGCTTCAACACCTTGTCAATCGTCACGCCGCCAAGGTCTGACTATCCGCGACCGCGGCTGCGTCGGGCGGCGTGGATCAACCTGAACGGTGAGTGGGACTTCGGCAGCGGCGATCCCGCACGGTTCGACCGCCGCATCATGGTGCCCTTCTGCCCACAGTCGGCGCTGTCTGGCATCGGACATCTGGCCGAGGATGTGGTCTGGTACCGCCGACGTTTCCGCGTCGGCCAGGCTGACTGCTGGGTTCTTCATTTCGGTGCGGTCGATTACTGGGCTACGGTCTGGGTCAACGACGTCGAGGTCGCCCGTCACGAGGGCGGCCACACGCCGTTCAGCGCCGACATCAGCGCGGCGGTGGCGGACGGGGACAACGTCCTGGTGGTCCGTGCCGAGGATCCGCTGCGGGACAAAACCATTCCCCGCGGCAAGCAATCCTGGCAGCCAGTGCCAGAGGGAATCTTCTATACGCCCACCACCGGGATCTGGCAGACCGTGTGGCTCGAGCCGCTGTCGCGGCATCACGTCAGCAGCCTCGAGGTGCGGGCCGACATCGACCATGGCGCGGTCGATGTCGCGATTGAGGCCGAGGGGGAGGTGCAGCTCACCGCCAGGCTGGGCGGAACGGTTGTCGGCCGCTGGTCCGGCGCATCTGGCACTGGTCGGATCAACCTCGACCGCGTGGCCACCTGGTCACCGGAGTCGCCGACGCTCTACGACCTGGAAGCGAGGCTTTCCGATGCCCGGGGGACCGAAGCCGATCGCGTCGAGAGCTATTTCGGACTGCGGACCGTCGGAACCCGCGACGGCTGTTTTCAGCTCAACGGCGAGCCCTACGTTCAGCGGCTCGTGCTCGACCAGGGGTACTTCCCCGGCGGCCTGATGACGGCCGCCAGCGACGTCGGCCTTCGGCGCGACATCGAGCTGGCGAAAGCCCTCGGTTTCAACGGTGCTCGCAAGCACCAGAAGATCGAAGACCCGCGCTGGCTGTACTGGGCCGATGTGCTCGGTTTCCTGGTGTGGGAGGAGATGCCAAGCTTCCACGAATTCTCACCCGACGCCGTGGCGCGACTCACCGCCGAGTGGACGGCGGCGGTGCGTCGTGACCGCAGCCATCCATGTGTGGTGGCCTGGGTACCGGCGAACGAAAGCTTCGGACTCGACGGCATCGATCAGGCGAACCGGGCATCGCTCCTGGTCGAGCTCTATCACCTAACCCGCGACCTCGACGCGAGCAGGCCGGTGGTGTCAAACGATGGTTGGGAGCATGCGCTTAGCGATCTCTGCACGCTACACGACTACGGAACGCCGGACGAGTTGCAGCGGCGGTATCGCAGCCTGGAGACGGCGCTCGCACCATCGAGCAACGGCCGCGTCTCATACCTGCCCGGCTACGGATACCGAGGCGAGCCGATGCTGGTCAGCGAGTTTGGCGGGCTCAAGCTCGGGGCGTCATCCGGGTGGGGCTACCGGGAGGTCCCCGATAGCACTCGGTTTGTTGAGACCTATCGGGACCTGATCCAGGCGCTCATGAGCCCTGGGCCGGTTGAAGGCATGTGCTGCACGCAGTTGACCGATGTCGAGCAGGAACGCAACGGACTGCTGACGGCCGATCGAGTTCCGAAGATCGACCCGCCGTTGCTGCAGCCGATTACCAGGACGCCGAAGGAGCGCTAGCAGGCTTGACCGTATCCCTGGGCTTGCCGACGCTACGCCAGATAGTTATAGGAGAGGTACCAGAGCGGATCTTCGGTCCGGCGCATCCACTCCTGGAGGCGTGACTCGAGATCGTCCTTGAGACTCGCGTAACCGGGATCGACCGCCAGGTTGACCAGCTCGTGGGGATCGGCCTGCAGATCATAGAGCTCGTCGATCGCATGCGGGTTGAAGACGAATTTGTAGCGACCCCCGTGGAACATGCGCTGCGAGTAGAGGCCGAACTCGTCGCCGTGGAATTCTGCGACGAAGTCCTGCCGCCACTGCGGCGCAGCCTCGCCCCGTAATAACGGCATCAGGCTGGCAGAGTCGGAGCCGGTGCCCTCCGGCTTTGCCACACCGGCAGCCTCGAGCATCGTCGACATCAGGTCCATCGAGCTGACGTATTCCAATCGATGCGAGCCGGCCGCCACGACCCCGGGCCACCGTGCCAGCAACGGGAGGCGGTATACCTCTTCGTACATCCAGGGCCCTTTGTTGAACAGGCGATGTGAGCCGGTGCTGTCGCCATGGTCGGCGGTGATGCAGAGCAAGGTATTGTCGGCATGGCCGATCCGGTCGAGCGCGTCGATGAAGCGACCGACCATCTCGTCGTGCATGGTGACCGAGCCGTAGTAAGCCGCGACCACCGGTGCCCAGCGTTTCCAGTCCCAACGGTCGACGCCATAATGCCGGAGCGAGCTCTGCTGCGCCTGCGGCTTGTCCTGGAAGTCTTCCTCGAAGTTCGTCCAGGACGGGATCGCCGCCGCGTCATACATCGACCAGTACGGCTCCGGCAGCACATGGGGCCAATGCGGTCCGATGAAGGAGAGGACGCAAAAGAACGGCCGGGTGTCCTTTGAGATTTTTTCGAGCAGGCCGATCGCGCTGGCGAGGAAATAGCCCTGGGGCGTCGCTTCTAGGGGATATGGTTCGCGTCCCATGACGGGAAAAAATGGAAGATACGGCCGGTCGGCTCGCGACGAGAGCGGAGGATAGTCGGTGCTAACGTCGACGCTGTAGATCGGACCGTCGGGGTCGTAGCCAAGCTGGCGCCGATAGGCAGCCAGGTCGCGGTCGAGATCCCGGTCGGTGGCGCCGACATCAGTGAACCCAGCCTCTTGCGGACCGCGCCGCTTTCCCACATGCCACTTTCCGACGTAGGCCGTGCGATAGCCCGCGTCGCGGAGCAGTGATGGGAAGGTCGTCTCTCCTGGATGCAGGTCGGTCGCGATCGCGTCCGGCCCGTGGATGTTGTTCAAGATCCCATGCCGGTGGGCGTACTTGCCAGTGAAGAGCGAGGCGCGGGCTGGGCTGCAGATTCCCGTTGGCGTGTAGGCCCGATCGAAGCGCATCCCCTGCGCGGCGACCGCGTCCAAACGCGGCGATTTGCAAATCGCGCTCCCGTACGCGCCCAGACAATCGGGTCGCAGCTGATCCAGCATGACCAGCACGAGGTTTGGCCGGTCGGACACCTAGGCAAACACCTCGGTCCGCTGCCAATGCAGTCCGTCTCGGGCGACCCGCGCGGTCACCAACGCGCCCGCGCCAAGGCGCTCGGACGAGAATCGACGCGATCGGCGTTCGATCGTCACGGTTCAAGTCTGGCACGGTCGTCGGGCCAGGGAATAGATCGGACGCGCTCTTTGGTTGAATCTGACGAATGGCTGCCAACGAGCTGAAGCACTTCCGCGCGGAGAAAGACCGGGTGTTTGCGACGGACCCGCATTCGCCGTTGACGCCGGAGCAGCGGCGGTCCTTTCACGGGCTGAATTATTTCGAGGAAAACCCAGCACTGGTGATCAGGGCATCCGTCGACCGGAATGTGGATCCGGAAGAAGTACCGATGGCGACCAGCAGTGGCGATGAGCAGATCTACCGGCGCTACGGCGTCGTGCGGTTCAAGGTGGACGATGAGCCCGCTGAGGTATTCCTGTACGCATCCGAGGACAGCGACGAGTTATTCGTCCCGTTCCGCGATGCGACCTCGGGACACGAGACGTATGGGGCCGGCCGTTACCTCGAGCTGCACACGCATGGAGACGATCTAACGATCGACTTCAACTACGCCTACAACCCGAACTGCGCCTACGACGAGGCCTGGAGCTGCCCATTACCTCCGCGAGAGAACTGGCTCAAGGTCCCGATCCGCGCTGGAGAGAAGGCCTTTAAGGCCGGGCACTGACGTCAGCTGGCGGCGAGCTGCCAGTAAACCTCGGTTTCCAGATTCGCGGGATCGGTATGCCAGTCGCCGTAGATCTCCCACCGCGTACCAGTAAGCGGTAGGCCCTCGTCGGCGCAATGCTTAAAACCGCGCGATGCGCCTGTTCCAGGCCCGCGTAAGGTCCGCGATGAACCGCCATCGCCGCCCGTCCCGCTGGAAGCATCGAAGCCACGACCGGGCCTCTGGATTCGAAAGCCCGCACCACCTGGACACCCACCTCGACCTGGAGAGAAGCGCCTGAGTCGCGGTACATCATGATGTTGTGTCCATCGGTCCGCAGGTCGGTGCCGGCCAGGAACGCCCAGACCTGGTCGAGCAGCCGCTTCCAGAGGGTTGGAAACTCTTGCCAGGTCGTGGTGCAGGCGACGACGGCCGTGTGGCGTTCGGGGACCGTCACTAGCCTCACATCGTCAGACATAGATTGTTGACTTTGTTGATCCGAATGCTTGACTTTCGACGCCCACATTCAAGATAATGCGCCAATGCTCGAAGCGGGACGGCTTCAAGCGGGACTCCGCGGGTCCCATTGCTCCTGTACCTAGGCTCGCTCGGCGTCGCCGGCGAGCCGGCTTGATCTCGACCTTCAGGATCATCCAGAGGAGCAATCTCGTGTCCAGAACCGATGACGGTTTCACCTCGCAAGAGAACCTCGTCGCCATCCGAAATCAGACGGGGCGCCGCGCCATATCCATGGCCGAGCTGCGCCGGAAGCTATCCGATGACAACCTCACCATCGTCGATGTTCGCCCACTGCCGGCCTACAACGGCTGGCGGCTACAGGCTGAGTCGCGCGGTGGCCACATCCCGGGGGCCGTGGCCTTTCCGCGCGAATGGCTGAGCTCGGTTGACGGCGCCGAAGTTGCGCGTCTGCTGGAGTCGAAGGGGATCGTCCCGGGACGCGAAGTCGTCCTCTATGGCTACAGCCGCGAAGACCTGTTAGCTTTCCGGACCAGCCTGATTGGGCCCGACATCTCAGTTCGCCATTACGACGGTGGATGGAATGAGTGGACGACCGACCCGAACGCGCCCGTCGAGCGGCTCTTCCGCTACGAGCGGCTGGTTCATCCGGGGTGGCTGCGCGAGGTGCTCAGTGGCGGCCGACCGGAAGCCGCCCCGCGCCAGCCGTACCTGCTCTTCCACGTGAATTTCGGCGTTCCGGAAGAGTACGAGGAGGATCACCTGCCGGGTGCCATCTACCTCGACACCAACCTGCTCGAGAGCGCGACCGACTGGAACCGCCGCTCACCGGAGGAGATCGACGCGGCCCTTCGGTCGCTGGGCATCACCAGCGACACGACGGTGATCCTGTACGGGCGCGACACGGAGGGCGACGCGAACGAAAAATGGCCGGGGCGTCGTGCCGGACAGATCGCGGCGTGCCGCGCAGCATTGATCTTGCAGTACGCCGGCGTTACCGACGTCCGGATCCTGGACGGTGGGTATGACGCATGGGTCCGCGCAGGGAACCCACTCGAGACGCGACGCCGAAAGCCCACGCCTGTGACGTCGTTCGGCCGGCCCATCCCCCAGCATCCCGAGGTCATCCTCGACATCGAGGATGCGAAGCAGATCCTGGCCGATCCGGACGACGGCGCGCTCGTCAGCGTCCGGACATGGAATGAGCACGTCGGCCGGGTGAGCGGCTACAACTACATCACGCCGGCCGGTCGCATCGCCGGCGACGTGTGGGGGAACTGTGGTTCGGATGCGTACCACATGCAGCATTACCGCAACGTGGACAACACGATGCGGCCTTATCCGGAGATCGCAGCGAACTGGGCGGCGGCGGGCATCACACCGGACAAATGGGTGGCGTTCTACTGTGGGACCGGCTGGCGTGCCAGCGAGACCTGGTTCTACGCCCATTTGATGGGTTGGCCGCGCGTCGCCGTCTACGACGGCGGCTGGTTCGAGTGGAGCCAGGATCCGGTCAATAATCCGATCGAGGCGGGGGAGCCGGCAGAACTCAGCGTCGTCGCGTAGATCGTCTTCGGCCCGATCAGAGAGGCAACGCCTCGGGCCTTGCCTCTCCGACCTGTACGGCAATTGCGCTCTACGGAATGAAGATCAGGCCCTTCGGACCACTGAACCCGCTGATGACGGGGGTGATGTAGCCCGACGATGTGTCGAGCGTCCCGAGGGTGTTCTCAAACGTCGGATTGTCCGAGCTCACTCCCGTATAGACCGTGTTGGGCGTAAACCCGCCGGCCTTCGAAACTGAGTACACCGCACCCGGCTTGTGATGGTCGGCGACCAGGAAATGGCCGGTCGCG
>DASTJZ010000086.1:0-2944 GCA_035716185.1 Candidatus Dormiibacterota bacterium | reverse complement strand
TGGCTGGCCTGGCAGGCCGAACAGGACGCGCGTCCCTATGAGGTCGAGACCGAGGGCGTCATCTGCAGCAAATGCGAGAACCTGCAGCCGAGCGGCGCGAAGTGCTCGGTCTGCGGCGCCACCAATGGGGATCGCAGCGCCGGAGCGCTCATCGTGCTCAGCCGGAGAGGCGGATTCAAGGAGGGCGACCGGGTCGTCATCCGGCCCAGCCATGGGGCGGAACGCGAAGGCACCCTGCTGCGTGGCGAAGGCGGCGCCCGACGCTGGCTCGTCAAGCTCCGCGACGAGGGGGCATTGGGCCCCGGAACCATACGGCCCCAGCCCATCACGGCAGTCGTCGAGGTGCAGCAGCGGACGCTCAACGGGTTTGCTGCCGGCGACATCAGCCTGCGGCGGGTCGCGGCGCTGCTGATCGCTCCCGATGAGGTGCTGCCGCCCGGATTGGGCGAGCTGCAGCCGTTCGACGCGCGACTCAACCCAAGCCAGCAGCAGGCGGTGCGCAGCGCGGTCAACCTGTTCCCGGGCAGCATGCAACTGGTCCAGGGGCCGCCCGGAACTGGAAAGACGACATCGATTGTCGAAACCGTCCGTCAGCTGGTGGCGCGCGATCCGAACGTGCGCATCCTGATGACGTCGCACGCGAATACTGCCGTTGATAATGCTCAGGAACGGCTGCAGGGGCTCGACTCGCTCCGCATGGTGCGAATCGCCGAGCCCGAGAAAGTCGATCCGAAATTCCGGGCGAGCATCGTCGAAACCGACGACCCGCAGGTGCGCAATGCGCACGTCGTGTTTGGCACCGTCAATCGGATCGCCCTCGCCTGTCGCGAGGCCGAGATGTTCGATTGGCTGATCCTGGACGAGGCGAACAAGGTGCGGTTCACGGAGACCCTGCCATTGCTGCGCCTGGCCCCGCGCTGGTTGCTGGTCGGTGATCACCGGCAGCTGCCACCGGTGCTCGACGAAAGCGCGGCGGCGTTCCCGGTTGACGAGGACGAGGCGAAGGCAATGGTGCGCGACGCCAGCTTCTTCGAGCTCAGCTGGGCGGTTGTCCCCGAAACCAACCTGGTCATGCTCGACGAGCAGTACCGAATGGCGGCCCCCATCGGCAGCTACGTTTCGGTGGCATCGTACGATGGCCGGCTGCGCAACTCTCCGGAAATGGCGGCGCTGCGCTCGCCCCTCCCCTGGCCCTTCAACCGCAACCTGACCTGGCTGACCATCCGCGGTCGGGAAAAGAAAGGTGGGTCGGGCAGCCTCTCGAACCGAGCCGAGATCGAGGCGGTGGGGCGCGTGGTCCGTCACCTGCAGCGGCTCGGCCTCGAGCACCTGCGAGTGGCCGTGATCGCGATGTACCAGGACCAGGTCACCCAGTTGCGCCGCGAGTTGCGCATGGTCGCCCTCCCGGGACTGGCCGTTGATACGGTCGATGCCTTCGAGGGCGAAGAGGCCGACGTCGTCATCCTCAGCCTGGTGCGCAGCAATGAAGCCGAGCGGATCGGCTTCCTGAAAAAGGCGCAGCGGCTGAACGTCGCCATATCTCGCGCCAAGCAGTTGCTGGTCGTCGTCGGCGATATCGAGACGGTGACGGGTCGCGAAGGTCAGGACCTGTACCGTCCACTGCTCGAGCACATCGAGCGCGAAGGGCGCGTGGCCGGAATCGGCGCCCTGCATGCGATGGATCAAGCGGCAGGAGCTCGTCGTCGAGGCGATCGCCGGCGTCAGCGACCAGGTGGGGCTGTACCCGGGCGGCGTCGACGCCGCAGAGGCTACGGACCGCTGCCGGTCACACCGGGCGCCCCCGCCGCCAGCAACGGTGCCGATGCGGCAGCAGAAGGCCAGCCATCAGAGGGCGGCGTCCAGGCTCCCCCTCGGAAATTCCGTCGTCGTCGCGGCCGCCGGCGTGGCGGATTTGCCGCGGCAAACGGCGCGCAGGCTCCGGCACAAGCCAACGGCCTGCCGGCGGCATCCGATGCCCCCGCAGCGGCACGGGACGACGCCGCCCCCGAGCCGCAACCCGCGGCGCGTGGCGCCCAGCTCAGCAGCTGACCGCGGTCACAGACACTAGCTCGACCCTTACCCAGCGCGAACCACAGCATTACCTGGACCTCGCCGACTGGCGACGCCGTGTCGGCGATCTCTACCGGCTGTCCGGACCCGATGTCGTGCGTCGGTTTCGCCGTGGGCGCGATCAGCTGTTCCGCACCCATCCCCAGTCGCCGCTTTCTGAAGAAGCTCGAGTGGGCTTCCAGGGCCTTCGCTACTTCGATGCCGATCCGATGTGGCGGGTCTCCTGTGAGCTCGAGCCGATGGATCCCGGGGAAACGGTCGAAATCGATACCGGCGGCGAAGACGGCGTCATCGTCTATCGTCGAGCCGGGCAATTGCGATTCGACGTCGCGGGCCAGCCTTGCCGGCTTACGGTCTTCAGCCTGGTTGCGTACGCCGGCGGACTATTCCTACCGTTCCGGGATGGCACGTCGGGTCGCGAAACCTATGGCGGCGGGCGCTACCTCTTCGACACGCCAAAGAACACGGATGGGCTTTCTTTCGAGCTGAGCGCCGGTTCGACGAGCGTCGTGATCGATTTCAACTTCGCCTACAACCCATCGTGCGCCTACGATGCGCGCTGGGCGTGTCCGCTAGCACCACGGGAGAACTGGTTGACGGTGCCGGTTCGCGCCGGCGAACAGATCTATACCGTCGGGATCTGACGTTCTAGTCGGTACGCTGGAAGCTTGCTACCAGATGTCGGGCGAGCGGAATGCCCTCCATTCCCATCTCGAGTTCGTAGTGCAGGATTTGGCCGTCGAGCCAGATCGAGCGGCTGATCGAGGTCACGGCTTTCGCCGTCGGCGTCCGGGCCACGGTTTGCGATTCGACGTCGATGCGCTGCCCGTCGACGCGGCCGAGCGAAATTTCGGCAAAGCCGATCGGCTGCGCG
>DASTJZ010000085.1:0-8651 GCA_035716185.1 Candidatus Dormiibacterota bacterium | reverse complement strand
GAGACCTCGGCGTCGAACTTCCTGGTCCGCTCGAGCAGGCCAGGGTGCTCCTGGATGAAGCCCGTCGAGATCCGGCCGTTCAGGAAGTCCGGTTCGTCGAGCAACGCCCGATGGAACGGCACCGTGGTCTTGGGACCGGTGAGCACCATCTCCTGGAGCGCCCGCCGGCCTCGACCGATCGCCGCCTCCCGGTCATCGGCCCAGACGATCAGCTTCAACAACAGCGAGTCGAAGTGGGGCGAGATGTCCTGGTGCGGCCGGATGCCTCCGTCGACCCGTACGCCCGGGCCGGTCGGTGGCGCGTAGCGAAGCACCCGGCGAGGCGCCGGCATGAAGTTCCGGAGCGGATCCTCGGCGTTGATCCGAAACTCGATCGCATGGCCACGCGGCGCCGGGTAGCCCTTTGCGGGAAGCCGCTCGCCGCGCGCCACCCGGATCTGCTCGCGCACCAGGTCGACGCCCAAAACCGATTCCGTGATGGGGTGCTCGACCTGCAAGCGGGTGTTCATCTCCAGGAAATAGAAGTCGTCGCCGGAGACGATGAACTCGACGGTCCCGGCATTGTGATAGCCGACCGCCGACGCGGCCTGGACCGCCGCCTCCCCCATGGCCTTGCGGCGGGCATCCGTCAAACCCACGGCGGGCGTCTCCTCGAGCAGCTTCTGATGCCGGCGCTGGATGGAGCATTCGCGTTCGCCCAGGGCGAGCGTCGTGCCGTGGGTGTCGGCCAGCACCTGCATTTCGATGTGCCGCGGATGCGACAGGTAACGCTCGAGGTAGACATCCGGACTCCCAAATGAAGCCTGGGCCGACCGGCGGCAGGCCTCGAACGCGGCGGGTAGCTCCTGCGCGTTCTGCGCCACGCGCATGCCGATGCCGCCCCCGCCGGCGGAGGCCTTGACCAGCACCGGGTAGCCGGTTCGTTCGGCTTCCTTCAGCGCGGCCTGATCGTCCTGGAGCGCAGGGGTTCCGGGGACAACCGGAACGCCGGCTTCCGTCATCCGACGCCTGGCTTCGACCTTATCGCCCATGGCCCGCATGCTGTCCGCCGATGGGCCGATGAAGGTCAGCCCGTTCTTGACGCACGCCTCGGCGAAGCCCGGATTCTCGGAGAGGAATCCGTAGCCTGGATGCACCGCGTCCGCGTCGTGGCTGCGCGCCGCCGCGACCAGTTGGTCGATGTCCAGGTAGGCCTGGCGCGGCGACGACCCGCTCAATGCGACGCGCTCGTCGGCGAAATAGACATGCGGGGCGCGGGCATCGGGCTCGGCAAAGACCGCGACGGTAGGGATACCCATCTCGCGGCAGGTGCGCATCACGCGGAGCGCGATCTCACCACGGTTGGCGACCAGGACCTTGGTGACGTTAGCCAATCGTCATCAGCACGTCGTTGGGCGCGACGATGGCGCCTTCTTTGGCGAAAACCTCGCGGACGGTTCCGGCCACCGTGGCAACGATGTCGTTCTGCATCTTCATCGCCTCGAGCACGACCACGACATCGCCGAGCCGCACCCGGTCACCCTTGCCCACCTTCACCTTGACGACCATCCCCTGCATCGGTGCCTGGATGGCTCCGTCACCACCAGCCGCCGGTGCCGCCGCCGGGCTTGGCGTAGCCGCTCGCGGTGTGGAGGTCGGCGCCGCGGCCACGCCGTCACCCAGGATTCGCACCTTGTAGGGCTCCCCGTCCACCTCGACGGTGAACTCGCGCGCTGCCGGCTCTGCGGGTGCGGCTGGCTCGGGAGCGGTGGCAACGGGTGCGGGCGCCGAAGCCGGTTCGGCAGCTGGTGCCGCTGCGGCCGCCGCCGTCGCTGGGGCAGGCTCGGGCCGTCGCAGGCTGGGCCGCAGTATGGCGGGAGCCTCCTCGGGAAAGAGGATGTAGGTCAGCACCTGGTCGACACCGGTCGGGGTCAGGCCCTGCTTGCGCATTTCGCGGCGGGCTCGATCCAGCCCCGGCTGCAGCAGGTCAGCCGGACGCAGCGTGATCGCCTCCGAGGATCCGAGTGCCCGCTTGCGAACCTCGCGGTCGATCGGCGCCGGCGAGGCGCCGTACAAGCCCTTGACGTAGTCCCGGAAGGGCTGGTCGATGTGCTGGTAGCGCTTCTCGCTGAGTGTGTTCGACAACGCCTGGTTGGCGGCGATCCGGTTGATCGGGGCCGCCATCGGCGGGTAGCCCATCTCCTGCCGGACATGAACCAGCTCCTGCATCAGGCGGTCGTAGCGGTCGAGCGCGTTGCGTTCGCGCAGCGTGCGGATGATGACCGCCAGCACCGGCGCGGGCAGCTGATGCTCGAGCACGTAGACGTCATTGCGAAAGGCGATTGGGTCCTGGAACTCCAGGTACTCGTCGTGGATCTCATCGAAGTAGCGGCTCGCCTGGCTGATCAGGCTCAGGTCGAGTCCGGTGTCGTACGGTCCATCGTGCAGCGCGGCAACCATCGTCTCGGTGGCTGGCTGCGATGCGCCCCATGCCAGGGAGGAGAGGGCGGTATCGACGCCGCTCGCACCGGCTTCGATGGCAGCGTAGTAGGTAATCGGCGCCAGCCCGGTCGTCGAGTGCGTGTGGATGCTGACCGGCAGCTTGGTCGCGCCGACCAGGGCGTTGACCAGCGTCCGAGCGGTGGCCGGAGCCAGAATCCCGGCGACGTCCTCGATGCCGATCCAGTCGGCGCCGAGAGCCTTCAACCGATTCGCCGAGCGGACCAGCCAGGCCTCGTCCTCGACCGGGCTGGGGCTGAAAACCAGCGCAGCGATCACCCGCGCTCCCGCCTTGCGGGCGGCCTCGATCGGCACTTCGAGGTTGCGCAGATCATTGAGCGGATCGAACATGCGGACGACCCGGATGCCGTCGTGCACCGCCTGCTCGATGAAGGCGCGGACCACGTCGTCGGGTTGGTGCGACTGGCTGATCAATGTCTGCCCGCGGATCAGCATCTGCAGCGGCGTTTTCTCGATCACCCCGCGCAGTGCACGCAGTCGTTGCCACGGATCCTCATTGAGCCCGCGCACCGAGGCCGCGAAGGTCCACCCGCCCCAGGCGTCGAGGGCGTGGTAGCCGATGTCGTCGAGGGTCTTGGCGATCGGCAGCACGTGCTGCAGTTTGAGGCGGCCCTGTACGAGGCTCTGCTGCGCATCGCGCAGCACGGTTTCGGTAATCAAGACCCTGGGCACGCGAGTTATTGTATTCGCCCCCAATTCAGCGACTGCGACTAAAAATCTACGGTGATGGGCTGACGGTCGCCTGCGGCGTTGGGGTTGACGAGTCGGTCGGACTGGCGCTCACCGTCGCGCCCGCCGATGGAGATTCGGCGGGTATCGGCGTGGCCCCCGGCGTCGTCGCATCGGTCGCCTGGTCCCGGCCCGCGATGAGGTCGCCCGCGTATTCCTGGAAGTGTGAGATGACGGCTTCGACCTGATTCGCGGCATCGCTCAGGCTTTCGTGTGGGCTTCTGATGCTGCCGAGTTGGTCGTTCATCTGTCGAATCATTTCCCGGACGTCGGATGGAACCTGATTGGGATCAGCGACTGGGATGACGTACTGATAGGCGAGGGCCACAGTGACGCAGCGTGTGCACTGGAAGTTAACGGCCATCGCCTTGTTGAACGGTTGAACGTGATGCGAATCGGCCCTCGTGAGATCGATCTGGAGCGCCACTGCCAAGGTGTCGCAGTCGGTGCATGAGCTGAACGCGAAGGCCTCATTCTTAGGCCCGACGTTCGGGCCCGGGATCTTATCCAGCTTGACCCGGCCATCCATCTTGATCTTTCCATCGGTACGGTTGATGACCTGGACGATGTTGTCGCCGCCACCAGCGGCTTGGAAGCCGGACACCTGGCCGGTAGGGGAAGAAACCGCGGATACCGACGACGCTGGGGTTGCGCTGGGACTGCTGGAAAAGGTGCCCGTGGCCGCGGCGACACCGCTCACGCCAAGGAGAACAATGGCGGCTGCGATGACGTATGGGATAGCTCCTCGCTTGAGCAGCGATCTGAGAACGTCGAGATTAAGCCGCGAGGTGACCTTCTTCATCTATCCACGCCCAGGGATTATCGGTTGCCAGCGGGGACGAGCTGGTCGTAGACGGAGCACTTGAAATTGAAAGGGGGTGGAAGCTGCTGGGTTGGGCTCACCAGGCAGGTGAATTCGTTAGCGTCGAATTGGACCTGTGCAACGAGTTGGTCAAAGGTGAGGTCCTCAGACCTGAGCGCCTGCAGGTCCCGCCGGATCGAGGCCAGCATCTGGTAGCCGGCAGCCCTGAAATGGACCTGCCCGTCAGTCATGACCGCGACCTGCGTGGCCTCGGCGACGGTCGTGCAATCGGTGCAGCCGAAATTCTCGGCGATTGCCAGATTCGTCGGCGCAACCACGGTGGGATTGGCCGTCTCCAGCACCATCTGAAACGCGACCGCCACGGTGTTGCAGCCGGTGCACGTCGAATAGGCGAGCGCAATGTTGGTGTTCGTGACGACCCGGGTGTTGTTGCGCGTGACATTGATGGCGATACGGTAGACAGTCTTGCCGTCAGTGGTGTTGACGGCCGCCGCGGCGTTATCCCCGCCGGCATAGGCAGGCAGGGCGCTGACGCCAGGTACAGCTAGCGCGGCGAGCGCCCCCAGCGTGATCAGAAGCTTGGGGATCGGTTTCACCTAGGGTCTCCTCATTCCAAAGGCTCGCCGCCGACCGTGGGGAGGCTTCCTTGCCTCCCACGGTGGGGGCGCCCGATGCCGCTTTAGGCCTTATGGCCCTCGGCGAAGTTCTTGAAACGAGTCAGATAGAGGTTGATGCGCTGCTCGACCCAGTCAGGCCCCTGGCCTGCCTTCTCGAGGCCTTCGCGGTTGTAGCGCAGCTGCATCCGAACCTCGGTGCCGCCCTTCGAGCCGGGCTCGAAGTAAGCCGTCCCAGCCTCGGCCTTGCGCAGCTCCTCGGGCAGTTTGCCCGCCGAAATGTCCTGCGACTTGCCCTCTAGCTTGAGGCTCATGCCAGGACCGCCTTCCTTGGTCCACTCATTCCACTTCTCGCGGGCCTTTTCGGGCGGGATTCCGACCTGTACCGAGCTTTCGGCCATGCTCATCGTTGTCGCCATTCCATCTACCTCCTTGGCGTGTTGGGCGAATTTAACGCTCCGTGACGAAGCACCGCCTTCCCAAGACGGGCCGTTGACATACTAGCGATCGTATCATATAAAATGATGCCAGGCAATGCAGAAGATCATACACAAGCTGATCCGTTATAGCCGCGGCGGCGTCAACGTCGTCGCCGATGTCAACGCCACAATCGCAACCGGAAATGACGGGATTTCGACCGCTTCGGCCGGGAGCTACAGCCGCATCGTTCAACGGAACGGCCGGACCTGGACCGAGTCTCGAACAGAGGCGTCGGAGGACAAGGAGGTGAACCATGGCGAAGGACACGAGTAAACCGCAAACCAACCAGTCAAAGTCACTCTCGAAAGAGGAAGTCGACGCCCAGGACGCTCAGCAGCTCCCCGATCGCGACCAGATGTCGCTGATCAACACGAACGTCGCCGCTCCCATCAACCTGGCGCTGGCCGCAAACGTCCTGTCGGACAGCTCCGTCGCGGAGGCCAACGCCCAGCAGTACGCGCCGATCACACAAAGCAACATCCCGTAGCGATTCTGCTGACGAGCGATCACGAATTTACAAGGAGGTTATTGCGAACATGGCAAAGAAAGGGCTGACGAGCGAGGAACTCGAGGCTCAGCAGGGCGAGCAGCTTCCCGACCGGGAGCAGATGTCCCTGGTCAACGCCAACATTGCCGCCCCGATCAACGCCGCGCTGGCGCTCAATGTGTTGAGCGACGGCTCGGTCGCCTACGCGAACGCCCAGCAGTACGCGCCCATCTCGCAGGGGAACGTCGCGCCACCGCAGCCGGTCTAGGGTTCAAAAAGGAGGACGTTTCTATGGCGATTAAGAAACCCGAAACGAAGGGCAAACTCTCGAAGGAAGAGCTGGAGGCCCAGAAGGGCGAGCAGCTTCCGAATCGGGAGCAGATGTCCCTCGTCAACGCCAACCTCGCGATTCCGATCAATGCCGCGCTGGCGCTGAACGTGTTGAGCGACGGCTCGGCGGCTTACGCCAACGCCCAGCAGGTGGCGCCCATCGGGCAGAGCAACCTGCCGCCGGCTCCGTAGTTCAGTCAGGAGGATTTCATGGCTGTGAAGAACACAAAGTCGCAGGGGCTCTCCAACGAGGAGCTGGCGGCGCAGGATGCCGAGCAGCTGCCGAATCGGGAGCAGATGTCCCTCGTCAACGCCAACCTGGCGCTTCCGATCAACGCCGCGATAGCGGCGAATGTGCTGTCTGACGGATCGCTGGCTTATGCCAATGCCCAGCAAGTCACGCCGATCGGGCAGAGCAACCTGCCGCCAGTGCCGTAACGGCAGATCATCTGGAAGGGGCGGCCTTTGCCGGCCGCCCCTTTCTCATAACTGAGGAGGTTCACGCTGGAAGAACAAACGGCGCAATCAGCTTCGGGCGCTGAGTCTCCCCGATCGGCCGCGGACGGCCCTCCGCCGAAACTGGCTGAGGGAATCGAATTGCTCGGCGAGTATCGAGATTCCGGATTCAAAGAGGCGCCCTTCCTCGCCCGTCGGTCCGATGGCCAGGTCCTGCAGCTTCCCCGACTGTTGTATCTCGTTGCCGAGAACAGCGATGGCCGGCGAGGCTACGGGCAGATAGCCGAAGCCGTCTCCGAGAAGTTCGGTAAGGGCGTCAGCGAAGACAACGTGCGCTTGCTCGTCGACAGCAAGCTCCGTCCGCTTGGTGTGCTCGCCGCGCCCGACGGGTCCAGTCTCAAGCTGCAACGGCCCAATCCGCTGCTCGCGCTCAACTTCAAGACAGCAGTCGTGCCACCCGGGTGGGTCAATGCGGTGACGGTGGTGTTTCATCCTCTGTTCTGGCCGATCGTCGTGATCGGCGCCGTCGCCGGGTTCGCCGCGCTCGATTGGTGGCTTTTCTTCGTCCATGGCATCGCCCAGGGTCTTCGCAATCTGATCAATGAGCCAGTCTTCTTCCTGATCGTGTTCGGGCTCGTCGTGCTATCGGCCGCGTTCCACGAATCGGGCCACGCCACGGGATGCCGCTACGGCGGTGCCCGACCAGGCGTCATGGGCGTCGGCGTTTACCTGGTTTGGCCCGCGTTCTACACCGATGTCACCGACGCTTACCGCCTGGGCAAGGGAGGACGCCTGCGCACCGACCTGGGCGGCGTCTATTTCAACGCCCTCTTCATGCTGGCGGCCCTGGGCGTCTACCTGGTGACGCATTTCGAAGTGCTGATCGCCGTCATCCTCCTCTTGCAGTTCGAGATGATCCACCAGTTCCTGCCATTCTTACGCCTCGATGGCTATTACATGATCGCCGACCTGGCCGGCGTGCCCGACATCTTCGCCCGCATGAAGCCGGTGCTCTTGAGCCTGCTGCCGTGGCGGAAACCCGATCCCCAGGTCACGGTGCTGAAGAACTGGGTCCGCATCGTGGTAACGCTCTGGGTCATCCTGACGGTGGCCTTCGTCCTCTACGCCTACGGCATGATCCTGCTGCACCTGCCGACGATCGTCGGCACCGCCTGGACCTCGTTCCTCGGCTTATCGGGGCATGCCGGCGCCACCCTACAACATGGCGAGGTCGCCTTGGGATTGTTCTCAGCGCTGCAAATCATCCTGCTCACGCTGCCTGTCTTTGGACTGGGATGGATGCTCGGTCGTCTGATGCAGCGGCTGGTGACCCTGGCATGGGTGCGCACCCGAGGCCGCCCGTTCCACCGCGTCACGGCCTACCTGGCGATGGCCGCCGCCATGCTCATGCTCGTGGCGGCATGGACGCCACCGCCGGCAAACTATCAGCCGATCTCGCCGAAGGCGCAAGGAACCGTTCCCGAGAGCTTCAATAATGGCCCGGCGGTCTTCGAGAAGATCGTGACGTACCTTCCGCCGCCGCTGCGTCAGGTACTTCCGGCGCCAAGCCCATCCGCATCGGCGTCGGGCAGCCCCGGGGCGAGCCCAAGCGGCTCGCCGGCGGCAAGTCCGTCGGAATCGCCCTCGGCCTCTCCCAACCCGTCGCCGACGCCATCGACGAGCCCGTAAGCGACTCAATCGTTCGAATCAGGCCGGCTTCGGCTGACGGGCAGCCTGGCGTCGCGTAACCAGCTTGTCCCTGGCGGTGGGGTCCTGCAGCGCGAGGATGGCCATCGCCAGGTGGGCCGCGTTTCGCGCGCCGGCGTCGCCGATGGCCACCGTAGCGACCGGAATACCGGCGGGCATCTGAGCCATGGAGAGCAGGGCATCGAGGCCACCCAGCGCCCCGCCGGACATCGGCACGCCGATTACGGGCAAGACGCTCCACGCGGCGACCACGCCCGGGAGATGCGCGGCACCACCGGCTGCCGCGATCAGCACCTTGAGGCCACGTTCCTCCGCCGACGTCGCCCATTGCCGGCATCCCTCGGGATCGCGATGCGCCGATCGCACCACCACTTCATACGCAACCCCGTAGCCGTCGAGCACCTCGCAACAGCGCTGCATCGTCGGTCGATCCGATTCGCTGCCCATCACGATGCCGACCAGGGGTGATTCGCTCATGGAAGCGCTGGGGCCTCGAGCTCGCGCAGGGCGAGATCCCGTCGATAGG
>DASTJZ010000084.1:0-18438 GCA_035716185.1 Candidatus Dormiibacterota bacterium | reverse complement strand
CTGAGCCAGGATCAAACTCTCCGTAAAAACCTCGACCCAACAGGGCTGAGGCTTAAGAATCGAATCAGGGTCCCCACGACATTTCGAAGGGCCTTCTCGGAGAAGTCCGTTCCACTCTTCAATTGTTAAGGTGCTCGCCGGTCCCAAGAAACGCGCAGGAACACCTCCCGCCGCTCGGGCAGCTTGAGAATGATACCGTATCCGACCGCGCAATTGTCAAGAACGTGCGAACGCCCGCAAATCATACCCTCCCCGCCAGCGGCGTAAACCGCCCGCGACGGGATTTCCGGCCAGGCCGCCGCTCGGCTAGCCCCTGGGCTTACCGATATTCGGGCAGCTGCTCGAGCTCGTCCGGCGCCAGGTCGGTATAGACACGTTGGGTCGTAATCTTCGGGATCCGGTCGGCGCGCACCTCGACCCTGTGCCCGCTACGGCTGAGCTTCACCACGATCCCGTGAAAGATGTCGTCCTCCCGGTCCCCCAGCAGCTCCTCCGTCCGGCCGATCTCCTGGCCGGCCTCGTCCATGACTGGCGCCTTTTCCGGCATAGCCAGCCAGGCGACTTCCTGCTCCTCGTCTCCAGCCGCCATCAGAACTCCCGCCGGCCGGAGAACGCCCGCGCCAGCGTCAGCTCATCGGCATATTCCAGCTCGCCGCCGACCGGCAAACCGTGCGCCAGTCGCGACGTCCGCACGCCCAACGGCGTCAGCTGCTCGGCCAGGTAGGCGGCCGTGGCCTCGCCTTCCATGTCGGGATTGGTCGCCAGGATCACCTCGGCGACCGGCTCCCGGCGCAGCCGGGCGAGCAGCTCCCGGATCTTCAGCTCGGCCGGTCCGACGCCATCGATCGGGGATAACGCCCCGTGCAGGACGTGATACAACCCGTGATACTCACCGGTCCGCTCGATCGCCAGAACATCGAGCGGCTCCTCGACCACACATAGGACGGTCCGATCCCTCCGTGGCGACAGGCAGATCGAGCAGCGTTCGCCCTCGGCAATGAAGAAGCACTCGTCGCAAAATCGAATCCGGGCCTTGACCTCGACCAGGGCGGTGGCCAGCCGTTCGACCGAGTCGCGCGGCGCCCGCAATATATAGAAGGATAGGCGCTGGGCCGTCTTCGGCCCGATGCCCGGCAGCCGGCCGAGCTCCTCCATCACGCGGGTCAGCGCCGCCGGGATTTCAGCCACGGGCGCATCCCAGAACCAAGCGGGCGATCCCTACCCCATCAGGCCCGGTGGCAGGCCCATGCCGGCGGTCACCGCTCCCATCTCCTTCGCCGCCAGCTGCTGCGCCTTCTCCATGGCGTCGTTCACCGCAGCCAGGACCAGGTCCTGCAGCATCTCGACATCGGCCGGATCGACGACCTCGGGCTTGACCGTCACCGACAGCACCTTCTGGTGCCCGGTGGCGACCACCTCGACCATGCCCCCACCGGCCGTTCCCGTCACGGTCTTCTCCCCCAGCTCCTCCTGCACCTTCTGCACCCGGGCCTGCATCTGCTGCAGCTGCTTGAGCATCTTGAACTGCTGTCCCACCTAGACTCTCCCTCGCGGTGTGACCCGCACGTTGGTCGCGTCGAAGCGGTTCATCGCGTCCTTTACCAGCGGATCATCGACGATGGACGCGGCCGGCCGGACCGGCGCCGGCGGGGCGCTCGTCTTCTTTTGCTCGGTGAGCAACTCGATGCGCGCCTCTGGCCCAAAGATTTCCCGAACGGCTGTCAGCAGGGTCTCGCGGTTTCTGGCCCCGCCCATCAAATCGGCGTGCGCCGGATAGCGGAACTCGATGCGAACCAACCCGTCGGAAACCGTCGCCAGCCGAGCGTCGGTCAGCAGGCTGGCGACCGGCTTCGGCAGCTTCTGCTTGAGGGCGTCCCAGCGCGCGTCCGGACCCAGCACCGCGGGCTCGGCGTCCATGGCGGGCTCGATCACCCGTTCGCCAGCAGCCTCATCAGTGCCGGCCCGGGGCGGCACCGTGACCGCAACCGGATGGGCCATGGCCGAGAGCAGTGTGACCTCCAGCAGCAAGCGGGCGTCGGCCCCTTTGCGCAGTTCGGGCTCCATCTCCATCAGCCCCTTCCACAACCCGAGGAGCGCATTGCGGCCGGCGGCTCGACCGATCTTCTCCAGCGCGGCCGTCGCTGCTCCCCCCAATCCTTCGACGTCCTGGTAGCCAACCGACAGCAACGCCGCCTCGCGGATCGCGCCCAGCAAGCCGCGCACGAGCTGACGGACATCGCCGCCGGCGTCGTAAAACCGCTGCAGCTCTCCCAGGGTTTGGGCGCCGTCACCTTCGACAATTTCCGCCAGCAGGCCAACCAGCGTATCGGGATCGGCCAGCCCCAGCAGCTCGTGCGTCTTTTGCACCGTCAATTCTTCGCCGCCCTGCGAGATCAGTTGATCGAGCAGCGTGATCCCGTCGCGCATGCTGCCCTTGGCGAGCCGCGCCAGCAGTGCCAGGCTTTGCGGATCGACCTTGACCCCCTCTTGTTCGACGATCATCGCCAGCCTGGCGGCGATCGCCCCGGTCTCGATTCGCCGGAAGTCGAACCGCTGACAGCGCGAGGCCACCGTGAGCGGAATCTTGTGCGGCTCGGTCGTCGCCAGCACGAACATCACGTGCGCCGGCGGCTCCTCCAGGGTCTTCAGCAGCGCATTGAACGCCTCCGTCGTCAGCATGTGCGCCTCATCGATGATGTAGACCTTCACCTTCAACACGGCGGGCAGGTACTTGACCCGCTCGCGGAGGTCGCGGATTTCATCGATGCCCCGGTTCGAGGCGGCGTCGATCTCGATCAGGTCGACCGCGGCGCCGCTTCCGATTTCGACGCAGTTCGCGCAGACCCCGCAGGGCTCGGCACCCTGGCGGTTCAGACAGTTGATCGCCCTGGCCAGGATCCGGGCGGTTGACGTCTTCCCCGTTCCACGCACACCGGAAAACAGATAGGCGTGGGCGACGCGGCCTTGCTCCACCGCGTTCTTCAGGGTCTGGGCAATCGCGTCCTGCCCGACCAGCTCGCCAAACTTTTGGGAGCGGTACTTGAGGTAAAGGGTCTGATAGGCCATCGCTGCCTGGTCAATTCTACGGGCCATCCGACCGGCCGGCACCGCGGATATTTGTTCGCCGCGACCGCCTGCCGTTGAATGTCCGATTTCCGCTAGCAGGAGCCGGCCCAGGCGCTCAGAATGATGTTTGTGAACCCCCGACCCCTCGATTCCGAGCGTTGCTACCGGGCCGTCGTCAGCCGCGACGCCCGCTTCGATGGCTGGTTCATCACCGCCGTCACCACCACCGGCATTTATTGCCGGCCGAGCTGTCCGACACCGGTGCGCCCCAAGCGCGAACACATCCGCTTCTATCCAACCGCGGCCGCGGCCCAGCTTGCCGGGTTCCGTGCCTGCAAGCGCTGCCGTCCGGATGCGTCGCCCGGCTCACCCGAATGGAATGTGCGCGGTGATCTTGTCGGCCGGGCGATGCGCCTGATCGCGGATGGCATCATCGATCGCGATGGCGTCGCCGGGCTGGCGAAGCGGCTTGCGGTCAGCGAGCGCCACCTCGATCGCCTGATGCTCGGCGAGGTGGGAGCCGGCCCACTCGCCATTGCCCGGGCGCAGCGGGCGCAAACCGCGCGCACGCTGATCGAGACCACCGACCTGAGCTTCACGGACGTCGCCTTTGCCGCCGGGTTCGCCAGCATTCGCCAGTTCAACGACACCGTCCGCGAGGTCTTCGCGCTCACCCCCAGCGAGCTCAGGCATACAGGCCGGCGCCGGGGCGATGTCGTCAAGGGACCCCTCACCCTCCGTCTCCCCTATCGCCCGCCGCTCGACTGGCCATCGTTACTATCCTGGCTCAGCGCCCGCACCCTTCGCGGTGTTTCCGAAACGACCGACACGGCGTACCGCCGAACCCTGCGCCTCCCGACTGGCGCCGGCATCGTGGCACTCGAGCCGGTCGATTCACACATCCGCTGCACCCTGCAGCTCGAAGCGCTGGCGGATCTGACCAGCGCGGTCCGCCAATGTCGCCGGCTACTCGACCTCGACGCCGATCCGCTGAGCGTCAGCGAGGTGCTCGGGATGGACCGGCACTTGAAGGCGCTCGTTCGCAAGCGGCCCGGCCTTCGGGCGCCGGGCGCCGTCGACGGCACCGAACTTGCGCTCCAGGCCGTGCTCGGCCAGCAGGTCGCGCTGGGTGCGGCGCGCACCTTCACCACGCGATTGGTGACGGCGCACGGCGACGTCATCAAAATCGGCGATCCATCGCTCACCCATCTGTTTCCGACGGCCGAGCGGCTGGCCGACGCTGACCTCACCAGCCTTGGCATCCCGGCCGCCCGACAGTCGACGGTCCACAATCTCGCGCGGGCGATCGCTAGTGGAACTTTGTCGCTCGATCCCGGCGCAGATCGCGTCGACGTCCACCGGAAGCTGCTGGCGATCCCGGGCATCGGCGAATGGACCGCCGGCTACATCGTGATGCGCGCGCTCGGCGATCCCGATACGTTCCTGCCAACCGACCTCGGCGTCAAAAGAGCCGCCGCGCGCGTCGGGCTCGACGGCAGCACGCGCGGGCTGACCGAACAGGCGTCGGGCTGGCAACCCTGGCGAAGCTATGCCACCCATCACCTGTGGGCAACCCTGAGCGAACATTGAGGAGGTTCAACATCATGCAAACCAACACCTCGCTGTACAGCACCAGGCACAGGACTCCCGTGGGCGAGCTGACGCTGGTCGCCTCCGACCGAGGCCTCCGCGCCATCATGTGGCCTGACTCGCCGGTCGGCCGCTCGTCCATCCCGGTCCGACCTCGGCCGCAATCCGATCACCCAATCCTGCGCCGCACCGCCAATCAACTCGACGAATACTTCGCCGGGACCCGAGTCCGCTTCGACCTTCCGCTCGACCTGGAAGGGACGCGCTTCCAGCTGGCGGCCTGGCGATCGCTTGCCGATATTCCGTTCGGCATGACCACCACCTATGGCCGGCAGGCCGCGGCGCTTGGTACTCCGACCGCATCCCGCGCCGTCGGAGCGGCCAACGGCGCGAACCCCGTGTGCATCGTGCTGCCCTGCCACCGCGTCATCGGTGCCGACGGTTCGCTGACCGGCTTCGGCGGCGGGCTGCCCGTCAAGCAATGGCTGCTTGACCACGAAGCGCGAGTCCTTCGAGCAAGTTCCCCTCCCTCTCCGGTTCAGCAGCGCTTGGCTCTGCCCGTGGCCTGACCAAACGCCTCGGCAATCTGGCCGCGCCCGCCGCTGAAGTGACCCGCTACATTACTAGGGGTGCATGGCGGCGAATAATCTCACGCGCGACGAAGCTCGGCGGCGTGCCGAGCTGATCCAGACCCCCCTTTACGAGATCTCCCTCGATCTCACGCAGGACACCGATACCTTCGCTTGTGAGGCGACGATTCACTTTCTGTGCAAAGAGCCGGGGGCGGAATCGTTCATCGACTTCCTGGCCCCCTCGCTCGACAGCTGCGAGCTGAACGGCGAAGAGGTTCCCCGCCAGGCCTTCAACGGCGAGCGTATCACCCTGTCCAATCTTCGCGACGCTAATGAGCTGCACGTCATCGGTACCTGTGAATACGGGAATATCGGCGCCGGCCTTTCCAAGTTCAAGGACCCGGTCGACCACAAGATCTACCTTCACAGCCAGTTCGAGACCTTCAATGCGCACCGCATGTTCCCCTGTTTCGACCAGCCCGATCTCAAGGCCACCTTCACCTTCACCGTGCTCGCGCCCAGCGACTGGATCGTGGTCTCCAACAATCCGGGTCAGGCGCAGCAGGTGGCCGGCCGGGAGAATATCAAGCGCTGGACCTTCGGGGCCAGCCCGAAAATGTCGAGCTATCTGACGGCGATCATCGCCGGCCCCTATCATGGCGTCCGCGACCGCCACGGCGACATCGACCTCGGCATCTTCTGCCGGCAGTCGTTGGCCCAGTACCTCGATGCGCAGGAGATCTTCACGATCACCAAGCAGGGCCTCGATTTCTATGGCGAGGCCTACAAATATCCCTACCCCTTCCAGAAATACGACCAGCTCTTCGTGCCGGAATTCAGCGCCGGGGCCATGGAGAACGTCGGCGCCGTCACCTTCAACGAGTTCATGGTCTTCCGCTCGAAGGTGACCGAGGCCGTGCGCGAGGATCGCGCCAACACCATCCTGCACGAGATGGCGCACATGTGGTTCGGCGACCTCGTCACGATGCGCTGGTGGGACGACCTCTGGCTCAACGAGAGCTTCGCCACGTTCATGTCGGTGTTGTGTCAGGTCGACGCCACCCGTTTCAAAAATGGATGGGTCACCTTTGCCAACCAGTACAAAGCCGGCGCCCGCCGCCAGGATCAGCTGCCCACCACCCACCCGATCGCCGCCGACGTTCCCGATATCGAGTCGGTCTATCTCAATTTCGACGCGATCACGTACAACAAGGGCGCTTGCGTCCTCCGCCAGCTGGTCGCCTACGTTGGTCAGGACACCTTCCTGCGCGGCGTGCAACGCTACGTCAAACAGCGGGCCTACTCGAATGCCACGCTCGCCGACTTCCTCTCCGACATCGAGTCTGGCTCCGGCCGCGACCTTAAGGCCTGGTCGAAGCTGTGGTTGGAGACGGCCGGCCTCAACACCCTGCGCCCCGTCGCCCAATCGCAAAGCGACACGATCGGTTCGCTTACCATCCGGCAGGAGGCGCCGCCCGAGCACCCCTTCATCCGGCCCCATCGCCTGGCCGTGGGTCTCTATGACCGGCAGGCTGCGGCGCTCGACCTGCGCCGTCGCGTCGAGCTCGATGTCGTCGAGGAACAGACACCGGTGGGCGATCTGGCTGGCGAGAAGTTGGCCGACCTGCTGCTCGTCAATGACCTGGACCTGACCTACGCCAAGATCCGGCTCGACGAGCACTCGCTGACCACCGCCGTCGAGCACCTCAAGGAGTTGACCGACCCGCTGGCCCGTGCCATCACCTGGGCCGCGCTCTGGGACATGCTGCGCGACGCGGAGCTTCCGGCGCGGCGCTATCTGCCGCTCATCCTCAACAACATCCAGGGCGAGACGGACATCGGGGTCGTTCAGGATCTGCTTGGCCAGGCCTCGTCGGCGATCTGGGTCTATGGCGATCCCACCAACGCCGACAGCGCGCTCACGACGCTGGCTGACCACGCCCTGCGGGCGTTGGACGCGGCGGGCCCTGGCACCGATTTGCAGCTCGCCTGGACGCATTCATTCATCGGAGCCGCGCGCTCCGATGCGCACGTGTCGGTCTTGAAAGGGCTGCTCGACGGCATCAAAGTTTTCACCGGCCTCAAGGTCGATACCGATGTGCGCTGGGCGATCGTCAGCGCGCTTGCCGGCGTCGGCGCCGACGATGGGCTGATCGACGCCGAGCTGCAACGCGACCCCACCGACGAAGGACAGCGGCACGCGGCGGCCGCCCGCGCGTCCCGGCCAACGAGTGAATCGAAAGAACAGACCTGGACGACGATCATCGAGGACCGGACACTGCCGCTGGCGACCCTGCGCTCGACGATGGCCGGCTTTTCCCGTTTCGATCAGCGGCGCCTGCTCGAGCCCTACGCCGCGCGTTACTTCCAGGTGCTGCCCAGCGTCTGGAAGGACCGAGACATCGAAGTCGCGCTCGCCATTGGCCGGATGATGTTTCCAACCGTGGTCGTCGGCGAGGAGACCATCACGGCCATCGATCAGTACCTTTCCGGGGAGGACGTGCCGGGCCCGATCCGCCGCATCCTCCTCGAGGGCAAAGACAACATGCAGCGAGCCATGCGTGGTCGAGCCGTGGACGCCGCGGCCGAGACGGTCGCTGCCCAACGCTGACGAAATCTTCATCCCCTGAACGAAGGCCAGGGCTGACGAAATCTCCCTCCCCCTCTGGGGGAGGGCAGGGTGGGGGCGATCCAACCCTTCGTCGCCTGAAAGGTGACCGTGTTGCCCTGCGTCGCTTTCGGCCCGCGGATGAGCCGACGGTCTGGAACGGACTTGCCGCCTTGGCACCGAGTGCGTTCCCGACCGGGCCCGGACGCCGTAACCGGCTACGGCGGCGCATTCTGGCATCGGGTCGGTTTCTGCGCGGCTCTTTGGACCTCGGCATCGAGGCCGACGGCCGGCTGATTGGCGACGTTCAGGCCCGACTTGGCATTGGACAGCGTCTTCCGCCCGGCGTGGTCGAGCTCGGAATTCAGATCTACGATCCGGTCAAGCGCGGCAAAGGGTATGGCGCCGAGGCCATGTGGCTGCTGACCAACTGGGTGTTCGAGCACGGCGTTGGCGAACGCGTGCAAGCGAGCACAGCCGAGGACAACATCGCCATGCGACGCGTTCTGGAAAAGCTTGGCTTCAGGTTCGAAGGCGTCATGCGCGGCTTCATGCCGGTCGGCGATCACCGCGAGGACTTTGCCCTCTACGGCATCACGAAGGCCGAGTGGTCGCTATCGATGAAGTAGCGCCTCGACCTGCTGTGCCACCACCGCATCCTCCCGGGCTTCGATCGTCAGCACCTGGCCGATCGTCAACGTCGCCAGCCTGCCGGTAATCCCGTCTCGCACCTGCGCCGAGTGCTCGCCGATGCCGCCGGTGAAGATCAATGCATCGACCCGCGGCAGCGTCGTGGCGATCGCCGCGATCCCCGCCGCCGCCCGCCCGATGAACATCTCCACCGCCAGGCCCGCTCGCTTGTTCCCCCTCGCGCCAGCCACCAGGAGCTCGCGCATCCCGGCCCGCCGCCCCGCCACCCCGACGAGGCCCGACTCGTGGTCGAGCTGCTCTTCGAGCTCACGCCAGCCCGCCCGCCGAGTGCGCAACATATATAGAAGGATGCCGGGATCGATCGACCCCGAGCGGGTGCCCATCATCAGCCCTTCCATCGGCGTCAGGCCCATCGACGTCGCCACCGAGCGACCATTGAGGACCGCCGTCACCGAGCAGCCGCTCCCCAGGTGGGCGACAACCAGCGCCAGCTCACTCGCCGGCCGCCGCAGCAGTTCGGCGGCCCGCCGCATCGACCACTCGACCGACAGCCCATGAAAGCCGAATCGGCGCACCCCGTATTCGCGATGCCAGCGCCAGGGCACCGGGTACACAAACTGGTCCTCGCTCAAGGTGGTGTGAAAGGCCGTGTCGAACGCCGCGACCTGGGCCAGGCCGGGTAACGCCGTGCGCGCGGCGCGGATCCCCTGGGCTGCCACGCGATTGTGCAGCGGTGCGAATTCGGCCAGCTCCTCGATACCGCGCAGAACCCGATCGTCCACCACCACCGCCGAGCGAAAGCGGGTGCCGCCATGCACGACCCGGTGGCCGACCGCGTCGACCTGGCCGTCGGCGGCGTCGATCTCGAGCGCATCCAGCAGTCGTCGCACCGTTCGATCGAATCCCCGCCGCTGGCTGGCGTCGGTTCCCAGGGATACCTCAGTCTTCGCAATCGCGCTGGCGTCACCGCTGTCGACGACGCTCCCCTTGATCGAGCTGGATCCGACGTTCAGAACCAGGACGCGCATGACTTTTTCCCTCCCCCTCTGGGGGAGGCTGGGGTGGGGGCGCTCAGTACGGCCAGGTCCAGTCGCGCACGTCGGGCTCATCCTCGCCGTGATCCCGGGTGTACTGGCGATGGCGCAGCCGCTCGTCCACCATCTTCTGCCGGACGTGCCCGGCCCGCGATCCCAATCCCGGCACCCGGTCGATGACGTCCATCACCAGGTGAAAGCGGTCGAGGTCATTGAGCATCACCATGTCGAACGGGGTCGTCGTCGTGCCTTCCTCCTTGTAGCCGCGCACGTGGAAGTTGCTGTGGTTGTGCCGCCGGTAGGCCAGCCGGTGGATCAGCCAGGGGTAGCCGTGGTAGGCAAAGATCACCGGCCGGTTTGAGGTGAACAGCGCATCGAATTCCGGATCCGATAGCCCGTGCGGGTGCTCGGTGTCCGGCTGCAGCTTCATCAAGTCGACGACGTTCACGACCCGCACCTTCAGGTCCGGCAGATGCTTCCGGATCAGGTCGGTGGCCGCCAGCGTTTCCAGCGTGGGGATGTCGCCGGCGCAGGCCATCACGACGTCCGGCTCGCCGGTGTCGTTGCTCACCCAGTCCCAGATGCCAATGCCGCGCGTGCAGTGGACGATGGCGTCGTCCATCGACAGGTAGTTGAGCTGTCGCTGCTTACCGGCCACGATCACGTTGACGTACTGACGGCTGCGCAAGCAATGATCGGCGATCGAGAGCAGGCAGTTCGTATCCGGCGCCAGGTAGACGCGCACCACCTCCGCTTTCTTGTTGACGACCAGGTCGATGAAGCCCGGATCCTGGTGGGTGAAGCCATTGTGGTCCTGCCGCCACACGTGCGAGCTCAGCAGGTAGTTGAACGACGCGATCGGCCGCCGCCAGGGAATTCGATTGGTGACCTCCAGCCACTTCGCGTGCTGGTTGAACATGGCGTCGACGATGTGAGTGAAGGCCTCGTAGCAGTTGAACAACCCGTGCCGCCCCGTCAGCAGGTAGCCCTCCAGCCAGCCCTGGCACAGGTGCTCGCTCAGCACCTCCATCACCCGGCCGTCCGGGGATAGGTGATCATCGGTCGGCAACGTTTCCGCCAGCCAGTCGCGGTTGGTGGTTTCGAAGACGGCGCTCAGCCGGTTCGAGGCGGTCTCGTCCGGCCCCATCAGCCTGAAGTTATGCGGGTTGCGGGCGATCACGTCGCGCAGATAGGCGCCCAGCACCTTCGTCGCCTCGTCGAACGTCGTCCCGGGTCGATCGACGTTGACGGCGTAGTCGCGGAAGTCTGGCAACCGAAGCTCCTGCATCAGCACGCCGCCATTCGCATGTGGGTTGGCGCTCATCCGGCGCGGTCCTTTCGGCGGCAAACTGGCCAGCTCGCCGATCAGCGCGCCGTCCGCATCGAACAGCTCCTCGGCGTGATAGCTGTGCAGCCACTCATCGAGGATTCGCAGATGGTCGGGGTTCGTCATGTCGTCCACCGGGACCTGGTGCGCGCGCCAGGTGCCCTCGACCGGTAGACCGTCGACGACCTTTGGTCCGGTCCACCCCTTGGGCGTCTTCAGCACGATCATCGGCCACGCGGGGCGCTTCAGCGATCCGCGCCGGCGCGCCGATCGCTGGATTTCCTCGACCTCGTCCAGGACGAGATCGAGCAGCGCCGCCATCTGCTGATGCATCTCCATCGGGTCGTCCCCGGAAATGAAGTAGGGAGTGTGGCCATAGCCCTCGAGGAGCTGCTTCAACTCCGTTTCCGGGATCCTGGCCAGCACCGTGGGGTTCGCGATCTTGTATCCATTGAGGTGCAGGATCGGGATGACGGCGCCGTCCTGGCTCGGATTCAGGAACTTGTTCGAGTGCCAGCTGGCGGCCAGCGGGCCGGTCTCCGCCTCTCCATCGCCGACCACGCAGAAGACTTTCAAATCAGGATTATCAAAGGCGGCGCCGTACGCATGCGTCAGCGCGTAGCCCAGCTCGCCACCTTCATGAATCGAGCCGGGGGTTTCCGGCGCATCGTGGCTTGGAATGCCACCCGGGAACGAGAACTGCCGGCACAGCCTCTGCAGCCCCACGAGGTCACGCGTCACCGCTGGATACGTCTCCGTATAGGTGCCCTCGAGATACGCGTTCGCCACCATGCCGGGTCCGCCGTGCCCCGGCCCACAGATGTAGATGGCGTCGAGATCGCGAGCCTTGATCACCCGATTGATATGGGCGTAGAGAAAGTTGAGGCCGGGCGTCGTTCCCCAATGGCCAAGCAGCCGGGGCTTGATGTGCTTCACCTGCAGCGGCTCGCGCAGCAGCGGGTTATCGAGGAGATAGATCTGGCCCACCGACAGGTAGTTGGCGGCACGCCAGTAGGCGTGAATCGTCCGGAGCTCGTCGGCGGTTAGGGGACCGGTTGGCATCGTCGTCGTCGCTGCGGTCGGCTGTGCACGCGAACCATCGTCTGCCATGACTACCCCTCCCTGGAGCTACTGCCTCTCGCCCCTCACAATACCGGGCTGGCAAGGTCGCCGTGGCCACCGCGATACATTCGCGCGCGCCAATGAGCACCCAACCAATCGCTCGCGATCCGGTCGAGGCCGACCTCCCAAATCCGCCGCCATCGCCGCTGGGCCATCACATGGCGCGTCGATTCGCCCTCACCGCGGCCATCGCCCTGCTGGCGCTGACGCCTCGGCTGCTGTACCTCTTCGCCGCCGGCGATCCGCAGAACGCCGGGGACGGCATGACCGACACCTATCACCACTGGCAGATCGGCTATTTGACGCAACAGGTGGGCCTCAGTCACGACCTGCGCTTATGGGATCTCAAGGGGCTCGAGTACTTCTGGGGCGTCCTGCATCCGATCATGCTGGTGATCCTGTTCTGGCTGACGCGCTCGGTCGACCTCATCATTCCGCGTCTGCTGAGCATCGGCGCCGGCACATTGAGCGTGGTGTTGCTCTTCCACCTCTGCCGCCGCTACTGGGGAAATCAAGTGGCCTGGGCCGCGACGGTTTTTGCCGCCCTGGCCCCGCCGGTGGTGTTCACCGAAACCCTGGGCATGGTCGAGCCGCTTGCGGTGGCGCTCGTCTTGCTCGGCATCTGGTGGTCCCCGTCACGAGGTTTCCTGGCCGGCGTCAGCTGGGCGCTGGCGGCCATGGCGCGGGCGGAGGCATGGCTCGCCACCTTTGGCCTTCTGATCGCCACGGTCCCGCCGCGTGTCCGTTCGGTGCGGCGCATGCCGCTCGTCATCGGTTGGACGCTTGCCATCGGCGCCTACATGAACCTGCTGCTGATCCGCACGGGAAACCCGATCTATCCGGTCTACTGGGAATTCCTGGTCGAAGGCACTGGACGGTGGTTGGCTCCCGCAACCAGCAGCCAGGTTCAATACAAGCTCGTCTTCGCGGTGCTGCTGCTGGCCAGCGGTGCCGGTCTCTTGTGGACCCTGTGGCGAAAGCCCACCGGCTATCTCCTCCTCTGTTACGGCTTCGGCTCGACCGCATTTGTCCTGGGCCTGCTCGCCTTTACGCCGTTCATCTCGAGCTGGTCTGGCTGGGTTTGGCGGATGCGGCTCTTGGTCTTCTCCCTCGAGTTCGGCGCCGTGCTCGCCGCCATCGCGATCTTCGTCCTACTCCCCCGTTATGCTGGCCACCCATTCCGGTTCGGCGCCTGGGTGGGCGCTGCCGTCGCCGTGATCGCGGCGCAGCTCACCTGGATCCCGATCCAGTCGGCGTACAACGAGACCGCAGCAACCTGGCATGAGACCCTGGCCTCGGGCAGGTACCTGGCTGGGCTTTACAACCAGCAAGCTCATCATTGGGGCACGCTGAACATTCCAGCGGATCAGCCTGATCTGACCTACAGCCTGGTGCGATTCGGAGGGGTTCGCGGTGGCGACCTGGTTGGTCAGCTCTACGATCCCTTCTACGATCGCCCTCCGAGCTATCGATACGCCGGCCATCGCGCCGCGGCAAGCCAGGCCATGGCGTGCTGGCTGAAGTCGACCAGGACCTCGATCTTCGTCGTTCCCACGAGCAACCAGAATTACGTTGGCTTTCTCACTGACAACGCCGGCGACTTCACCGAGATCGGGCGTGTCACGGAGCGTGGCTGGCTGGTCGAATCAATCAACTCGGCCGCAATCGCGGCTACCTGTTTACAATCCGGCGTACGCCAGTAAACGCTGCGTCACGCCTCGGCATCGATCGATTGACGCATGCCTGAGCGTTAACACTTTTCCGGCGGATCCGCCCGTACACTGGCGGCGGGATGAGGAAACCAAACAAGAAGCGCGCGCCCACGTCCGCGTGCAAACCGCGGCCTTCACCGGCGCGCAAGCGCAAGCCGACCCCCAAACCTCGGCCGAAGCCGGCCCCGACGCCAACCCCATCACCCGCGCCCTCACCATCACCCGCGCCATCGCCATCACCGGCGCCGAAACCGTCGGGACCGATCCAGCATATCGTGATCCTCGTCAAAGAAAATCACGCGTTCGACAACTATTTCGGCCGCTTCCCCGGCGCCGACGGTGACCCGAGCCTGCCGCTCGCCCCGGACCCTCCGGCATCGGACCATCCGCACGATCATGCGGCCTGGCTCAAGCGTGCGACCAGCGCGACCAAGGAGCAGTACGACCAGCCGAACATCCCCAACTACTGGCGCTACGCCCAGCAATACACGCTGTGCGATCGATATTTCACCGAAGTCGGCGGACCGTCGACGCCGAACCATCTGATGCTGATCGCCGCCGACTCGCCCATCGTCAACAACCCGCACTATCGCGATCCCATCAAGCAGCAGCCACCCTTCAACCTTCCCTCGCTGCCCGCCAACCTCGAGACGGCAGGCCTGACCTGGAAAAACTACGGCGGCTACGCGCAGGGCTACATCACCGCGCTGAAAGGCAGTGCCAATAACGTGACCGCCGATCAGTTCGCCAGGGATGCCGCCGCCGGCAATCTGCCCGCCGTCTCCTGGCTTTACGGCCCGACCGGCTTGAGCGAGCACCCCGTCGAATCGGTGAGCGCCGGCCAGAAATGGACCGCGCAACAGGTCGACGCCATCGTCAAGGGCGGCCTGTGGCGGAGCACCGTCGTCTTCATCACCTGGGACGACTACGGCGGTTGGTATGACCACGTCAATCCGCCGGAGGTGGAGAAATGGACGGATGGGACGCAGTTCCGCTACGGCAGCCGGGTGGGTTGCCTGGTGCTCAGTCCCTATGCCAGGGCCGGATATATCTCGCACGTCCAGCACTCGCACGTCAGCCTCGTCAAGTTCTGCGAGACGACCTTCGGGCTGCCCGCCATCAACGCCCGGGACCAGGCGGCCGACGATATGTCCGACTGCTTCGACTTCAAGCAGCAGCCCCTGGGTCCACCCAGCCCGGCGGTCTAATCTCCGTCCCCCTCTGGGGGAGGCTCGGGGTGGGGGCGCGCCATTTCAGGGTGAGGGCTGCGTTTGAACCCTTGTGCCCTCGATCGATTTCGGCCTCATTGCGGCCAGCCTGGTGGCCGTCCTGCTCGCCCTGGCCACGGCGGCCATCGCCGGCTACAACCTCGCGAAGCGCAGGGCGGCTCCCCAGCGTGAGGCGCTTCGCGTGATCAGCGAGCTCACCGCCGAGTCCCTGAAACAGCCCCTTCCCGATAGCCCTGACCGCCTCGCCCGCGCGGCGTTGACGCGGCTCTGGGCGTTGATCGAACCTGTCCTCGCCCGGCAGCGCCAGCTGCTCGACCAGAACGGCGAGTTACAGCGCCGTTACGGCCAGTCCCGGGCCGTGATCGACCTGATGGCCGAATTCAACGAGACGATGCAGCTGTCGGTCGTGCTCGACCGCCTGAGCGCGGGTCTGAGCCGGTTCTTCGCCGGCGATGGCGTCGCCATCTGGATCCGAGCTCCGCAGGGCCAGTACGAGCTGGCGGTCAAGGTGGCGGAGGACTTTCCCTCTTCCCTCAACCCCAACGACCGCTGGGTCGCGACCGTCGTGGCGGGCGACGCCGGGCTCATCCTCCCCTTCTGGCTCGACCGCGAGATGCCCTGCATGGCCGCGCCCCTGCTCGACGCGCAGGGCCAGAGGATCGGCATCATCGCGCTCATTTCCCGCCGCCGTCCCGCCTACACAGTCGAGGACGGCGCTTTCTTGCGGACCGTCGTCGGTCACGCGGCCATGGCGATTCAGAACGCGACCATGTATCAGTTCATCGACACGCTCTCTCGCGTCGACTCCCTGACCGGGCTCAACAATCGACGCGAGTTCGATCGCCTGCTCTCGCAACAGATCGCCCAGGCGCAGCGGTCCGGCCAGCGCCTATCCCTGATCCTGATCGACATCGACCACTTTAAACAGATCAACGACCGCCACGGCCATCAGGAAGGCGACCGGGCGCTGCAGAACGTCGCCCGGCTCATCCAGCTCGTGCCCAAACGCGCGACCGATGCCGCCTTTCGCACCGGCGGCGAAGAGTTCGCCGTCCTGATGGGCGACACCGACAAGGCGGGCGCGCTTCGCCTGTCGGAAACCCTTCGAGGCATCACCGAGCGGGCCAACTTCCTGGGTCCCAGCGAAGCCGTCACCATCAGCCTGGGCGTGGCAACGCTCCCCGAGGACGGCCACGATCCGACCAGCCTGATGTCGGCAGCCGATCGGGCGCTCTACCAGGCAAAGGCCCGCGGCCGCAACCGGGTCGAAGCCGCCTAAGAGCCTTCACCCGCACGCCCAGCTGGCGGCGTCTGAAGGGTTGGACGGCCATCACGCCGTCCGCATGGACTCATAGGAGGAATACGTAATGTTCGCAATTCATCGACAACACGTCGCGACGACCCTATCGGCGCTCGCGCTCGCGGGAGGCTTCGCGGCGCTGACCAACCTCGCCCAGGCATCAGCAGACGAACTCCCGGCATTCACCTGCACGGATAAGTCTGGCGGGACGAGCGGCGTGACGGGGACGATCACATCCATCCGGGTCGCGCATCACGACGGTTTTGACCGCCTCGTGTTCGGCTTTGCCACCTCGCTCGCCGTGCCGCCCTATGAATTGCATCGCCAGGCGACGTCAACGTTCACCCGCGATGCAAGCGGCCAGCCGGCCATGCTCGACGGCTCTGCCGGAATCCGAACTGTCTTCCGCGGCAGCGACACGACCAACGGACTGCCGACTGACCTCAAGCCGCAACTGCCGGAAATCCGGGAAGTCGCCAATGTTGGCAATTTCGAACGGGTCGTCAGCTACGGCGTCGGGCTGAAAGACCAGGCCTGCTTTCGCGCCATTGAGTTGAGCGGGCCGAGCCGGTTGGTCATCGACGTCGCCACCCCTGCGACCACGCCATCCTCGAATGCGGTGGCGACCAGTGGCGCAGTCACTCCAAACGCCGAAGCGGCAACGGCTTCTCAACCCTCGGACCTTGCCGCCACCGGCCACCCGGCCTCAGCGAACCAGCCGACCAGCATGCCGCTCATCGCGATCCTCGGGCTTCTCGGGGTGGCGGCAGGGCTCGCTCTGGCCGGCCTGCGGCGATTCCGGAGGCAATGAAACTCACCCGTTCACAACCTTCCCGGCGTCGTTACGATTTGCATGCTCATGGATCCGGCGCTCGGGCGGGTGATCGAGCGATGTCGGGAAGGCGATCGCGACGCTTTTGAAGAGGTGGTGGACCGCTACGGGCTTCAGCTGTTGAGAACGGCCCGCCTGATCCTTCGCGACGAGGCGTTGGCCGAGGATGCCATCCAGGAAACCTTTTTGAGAGCCTGGCAGCGGATCGGCAGTTTGCGCGACGAGGATCCCGGACCCTGGCTCACGAGAATCGCCATGAACGAGAGCATTTCCGCCTACCGTCGGCGGCATCGCTTCCAGGCATTGACCGAACGCTTCGGCCGGCTTGCAGGAAGCCAGCCCGCCGTCTCGAGCGAGGCTCACCTCGACCTGGCCCAGGCATTGGATCGGCTAACGCCTGAGCAGCGGGCCGCAATCGCGCTGCATTACTACCAGGATCTGAGCGTTGACGACGCTGCGAGCGCCCTCGAGATTCCCGTGGACACTCTCAAGTCGCGTCTCAAGACCGCCCTGCGTCGCCTTCGCGAATTGACGGGCTCCGAGGAGATCGCATGAGCGATCGCTTCGAGAAGGAGTTGCGCGATCACCTGCACACCGAGGCGGAGCAAACACGCGAGTTTCCCAGGCGGCTCCGCGGCCGGATCCGCGAAGGCATCACGCCGGGCCGCCGCGCACGGCTGGTGCCGCAGCTCGCCGTGGCCGGCGCCCTCGTACTCGTGGCTTTTGCCGTGTTCATGGTTCGCAGTCCGCAGCTGATCGTGAACGATCTCACCTCGACGATTCAGCACATCGTTCAGCCCTCGCCGAGCCCGACGCCCCAGCCATTCCTCTGCACTGACCGCTCTGGGGGAACGACTGGACTTTCAGGACAGCTGACCGGCATTCGCGTCGCGCATCATTCGGAGACCCCCGGTTTCGATCGCATCGTCTTCGACTTCAGCGGGGGCATCCCATCCTATGACCTGACGCGCCAGGAAGGCACCACATTTGTCAAGGATCCCAGCGGCCAGTTCATTCATCTCGATGGCAGCGCAGGCATCAAGCTGGTCTTTCGTGATACCAACATCGAGGGCGTGGCCGCCGACCAGAAGCCGGCGCTTCCTCAGCTTCGCGAAATTGCCCAGCTCGGGAATTTCGAACGGGTGCTCAGCATCGGGATGGGTTTGTCATCGTCGCAATGCGTCCGCGTGATGGAGCTCAGCGATCCGTCACGCCTGGTCGTCGATGTGATTACCGCGCCGTCGGCCACAGCCTCTGCGCCGCCGACGCCGCTGCCCACGGCGTCGACCAGCACCAACCTGGGGCCGTTCGCTTGTCAGGATTTCAGTGGTGGCACCACCGGCGGGATGCCAATGCAGTTGACCGCCGTGCGGGTGGCCCATCAGTCGGCAGGCT
>DASTJZ010000083.1:0-17184 GCA_035716185.1 Candidatus Dormiibacterota bacterium | reverse complement strand
TCGGAACCTGGCTACTTCTCGCCGGCGCGACGGCGTTGCTGCTTGGCCTGGGCGTCGTCAATTTTCTGCGACGCGGACCATGATCCGTCATCCCCTCGCCTGGTGCGCGTGGTCACTCGCCGCGATTGCCATCGCCTTCATCGACCGCAATCCGTTCATGCAAGGCCTGCTTCTGCTCGTCATCGTCAACACCTGGCTGCCCTACCGGCGCGGCCGCGCGCTCTACCTGCGTCTTGGCATCGCCCTGGCCGTCTTTCCGATCGTCTTCAGCCTCGCGCTCAGCCGGTTCGGCGACCATGTCATCGTCGTACTGCCACCGATTCCGATCGTCGGCGGCCCCTGGACCTGGGAGGCGCTCGTGTTCGGCATCTCCTCGGGGTTGGCGTTGCTGCTGACCGTCGCCGTCTTCGGCGTTCTGCAGTCCAGCGTTCGCAGCGCCGACCTGCTGTCGCTGCTGCCCCGTCCGCTCTACCGGGCCGGGACCGCCTTCGCGCTTTCGCTGGCCCTGGCGCCGAAGACCATCGCGTCGTTCCAGTCCATCCGCGAGGCGCGGCAGCTTCGTGGCCAGCGGACCGGTTGGCGGGCTGCGCCCCTCCTCGTGGTGCCACTCCTGCTGACCACGCTCGAGCAAGCTCTGCAGTATGGCGAGTCGCTCGACGCACGAGGATACGGGAGCCGGCAGCGCTCCCGCTACCGGCCGCTTGGCTGGTCAACCGCCGACCTGCTGGTCACGGCGGCGGCGCTCACGGCGCTTGGCCTGACGATCGGATCTGGCCCGCCGCCCTACAACCCCTATACGCATCTGATGCCTCCGCTGCCGTCGTCCCTCAGCATCCTCGCGGTTTTGCTGCTGGCCCTGCCGGCGGCGATCACCGCCATTCCCCACGTGGATCATGCCGCTCATCACCTTTGACGGTCTGGGCTATCGCTACCCCGAAGCCGATCGGCCGGTCTTTGCCAACATCACGACGGCGGTGCAAGCTGGCGAAGTCATCCTGCTGCGCGGACCATCGGGCGGCGGGAAGTCCACCTTGCTGCGCTGCCTCAACGGGCTGGTCCCGCACAGCACCGGCGGAACCCTAACCGGTCGGGTGGTGGTCTGCGGCCTCGACACGCGCGAGCATCCGCCGCGCGAACTGGGCGCGCGCGTGGGGTTCGTGTTCCAGCACCCCGATGCGCAGTTCGTCCTGGATGATGTCGAGGCCGAGCTGGCCTTCGGGCTGGAAAATCTCGGCCTACCGCGAAGCTTGATGCGAAAGCGGATCGAGGAAGTCCTCGACCAGGTGGGCATCAACGGCATGCGCCGGCGCCGGATCGCGACATTATCGGGTGGTGAACGCCAGCGAGTCGCGATTGCGAGCGCGCTGGTGATGCATCCCAGGGCGCTGGTCCTCGATGAACCCACCTCGCAGCTCGACCCGCAAGCGGCCGAGGACGTCCTGCAGGTGGTGTTGCGCCTGGTCGCCGAGCTCGGGATGACGACCATCATCGCCGAGCATCGCGTGGAACGCATTGCGCCCTTCGTCGACCGCGTCTGGACGCTCGACGGCGGACAGCTCCGCGACCAGGCGCCGCGCGAGGCACTGTCGCAGAGCGAGCCGCGGCCGCCGGTCGTCGATCTCGCCCTGCGCGCCGGTTGGACCCCCGTAACGCTCAGCCTGCGCGAGGCACGAACTCGAGCGCAATCGCTGCTAGGAGCCACGCCGACGGAGCCCGTCCCCGATGGTGCCGGTGAGATCGTCGCTCGGGTCGACGCCGCCGGCTATGTCTACGGATCGGTCCGCGCGATCGAAACGGTGTCGCTCGATCTGCACCGTGGTCGGGTCACCGCGCTGATGGGTCGAAACGGCTCGGGGAAGACCACGCTGCTGAAAGTCATCGCCGGCCTGCTTCGCCCGCAGCGGGGCACGGTTCGGCTGGCAGGTCGCGCCGCCTACGTTCCGCAAGACGCCGATGCCCTCCTCTTCGCCGCCACCGTCGACGAAGAGCTGCACGGCCTCCCGGCGGCCACCGCCGCACCGTTTCGGGAATGGCGGCAGCGCTATCCGAGAGACCTCAGCTCCGGGCAGCGGCAGCAGCTGGCGATCGCCGTCGTTGCGGCCACCGCCGACATCGTGCTCCTCGACGAGCCGACTCGCGGCCTCGATCCGGCGGTCAAGCGGGCATTGACCAGCTTCCTTCGGATGCGGGCCGAGGCCGGCGCATCCGTGCTGGTCGCCACCCACGACGTCGAGTGGGTCGCCCGCACGGCGGATCGAATCTTGATGATGGCCGACGGCGAGCTCTACGCCGACGGTTCGCCGCGCAGCGTGCTCAGCGATTCGCTGGTCTTCGCCACTCAGATCAACAAGCTGCTGGGCGGCGGTTGGCTGCTCCCCGACGAGGTCCCCCTACCATGAGCCTGGTCCGCTCCCGGGTCGATGATGTGGCGCTGCTGGGCATCAGCATCGCCGGCCTCACCATTTTCATCGCGCCGCTCGTCCTCGGCTCGACTCTGCCACAGAACGAGGTGCTGTTCACGGCGCTGATCGCGTGCGCCGCCCTGGCGGTGATGGCCATGGCCCTGCAGACCCATCGGCTGTCGACCCGCTTGCTCGCCGTCCTGGCCGCGCTCGTCGCCGTCGATGCCACGCTCCGGCTTGTGATCGTCGTCGGGCTGCTCGGTTTTTCGCCCATCTTCTTTCTGATCATCGTGGGCGGCTACGTCATGGGACCCAGCTTCGGCTTCGCGCTGGGCAGCCTCACCCTCTTGCTCTCGGCGGTGCTGACCGCGGGCTTCGGTCCATGGCTGCCCTACCAGATGCTCGCGTCGGGCTGGGTCGGGATGGGCGCCGGCTACCTTGGCCGGCTGCGGTTCGGCCTGATTCCGCTGGCGATCTATGGCTGCGCCGCGGGGTTCGCCTACGGGATTCTGCTCGACCTGTGGGAATGGCCGTTCCTGCTGGGCGCAGCCTCACCGATCAGCTGGGCCCCCCACCTTGCCTGGCCAGACCTTGTCCGGCGGTTCGCTGCCTTCTACCTCACCACCTCGCTGGTCTACGATGCCTTTCGGGCTGCCGGCAACCTGGTGCTGCTCCTGCTGCTGGGTGCGCCGGTCGCGGCCGCCCTGCGTCGCTTCCGCCGTCGTTTCCTGGTTCAGTGGCAGCCCGCAGCGGCCGAGATAGCCCCCGTTAACATTTCCGAAGATGTCCGAACTCCCGCCTGAGGTCGCAGTCGAGCCCGAGCCGAGCGACGCCGACCCGCCGCCGGAAGCGATTCGGCCGGATCGGCCCCGGATGTGGCCGGAAGAACCACGGGCGCCCCGACCGCAGATCAAGCGCCCCATGGAAGAGTGGCTGGCCGAGTTCGAAGATCGAGTCAGGAGCCAGGACGCTCGCCCCCGCGAGCAGCCGAGCCGGAGGCGCCGTCCACGCGGTCTTGCGCGCATCCTGCCGGCGGCCCCACCACCGCGGACCGAGCGACCGCGGGTGGCCGCGGCTGCTCCGGCGCAAACCGCGGATCAACCCCGCCGGGGACGCCGCCGGCGGCGCGGCAGTGGCCGGGGGCAATCAGCCGGAGGGCCGACGCCGGCCCAGGGTCAGCAACAACAAAGAACGGATCGACCGGCATCGCCACAGCGCCAGCCCCGGGCTCCCCGGCCGCCGCGACAGCATCCCCGTCCCAGCTCTTCAGGTGATCGCCCAGGTCCCCCGGGTGGACAACCGGGAGATACGCCGGGTGACTTCACCCGGCGACGGCGCCGTCGCGGCCGGGGCCGAGGCCGAGGTCCAGGTCGAGGCCCGCAGGGGCCACCATCACCGCCGCCAGGCACCGGAGCCTGAGTTCACTCCCCCACAGGTGGGATCTGGTCGAAACATCGCCGGAATAGAATTGGCCAGCGAGGCGTTGGCATGGGTAGCGACTTTTCGATCTTTGAGCGGCACGTCGATGCGCTGTACCGCAGCGCGCTCCGCCTCACGAGGAAGCCAGAAGACGCCGAGGATTTAGTGCAGGAAACATACTTGCGGGCCTACCGCTACCGAAATCGGTTCCGGGCGGGGACCAATGAAAAGGCCTGGCTCTTCACCATCATGACCAACGTCTTCCGCAACCGGCTGCGCCAGCGGCCCGCGCCGGAGGACCCGATCGACCAGCCGGGGGCGGACTTCTCCATCTACGAAGAGATGCGCCGGGAGGGCATGCCGGTGCACCTGATGTCGCCCGAGGAGATCATCGTCGAGCGGGGCTTCGGCGACGAGGTGAAGCACGCCCTCGAGGAATTGCCGGTTCCGATGCGGATGGTCGTCGTGCTGGTCGACGTCGAGGATTTCTCCTATAAGGAAGTTGCGTCCATACTGGAGATCAAGATCGGAACGGTAATGTCGCGGCTGCATCGTGGCCGCCAGGCCTTGCAAAAGAAGCTATGGGAGTACTCCGGCCGGCCGAAGCCCGGGGCGGTCGCGGTGGGAGCACACTGATGGGCGACCACTGCGAACAGACCATGCGCCAGCTCTCCGGCTATATCGATCGCGAGCTGAGCCCGACCGAGGTCCGCGAGGTCAAGGAGCACCTCGACGACTGCCCGCCCTGCGAGCAGGTCTTTGAATTCCAGACAGAGATGAAGCGGCTGGTCCGCAAAGAGTGCTGCACCGACGAAGCACCCATGCGTTTGCGCGCCTGGGTGCGCCAGCTCGCGACCGAGAAACCCAAGCTGGCTGAATGATCCTCGACCTGGCCCTGGCATTCCTCGCCGGGTTGCTTTCGTTCGCCTCGACCTGCGTGCTGCCGCTGGTTCCCGCGTACATCGCCTACATGGGTGCGGCGGCGGCGGGGACCGTCTCGACCACCCGGCAACAGCTGACGGTGCTGGGCAACGCGGCATTATTCGTTGGCGGATTTGCCACCGCCTTCGTGGCGCTGGGCGCATCCTTTGGCTTGATCGGTGCCGACCTGCGCGCCTACCGGCCGCAGTTGTTGCAGATCGCCGGGGTCGCCCTGGTCCTGATCGGGATCGCGCTGCTGGTTTGGGGTCGGATTCCGGGATTGATGAGCGAAAAGCGGCTCGACATCGCCCACCGGCTTCCCCGGACGCCCTGGGCGGCCTACGTCATCGGGCTCGCCTTCGCCATTGGCTGGACCCCGTGCGTTGGCCCGATCCTGGCCGCCATCCTGCTCCGCGCCGGGAGCACCGGAACCGCGGCCCAGGGCGCGTTGCTGCTGGCCGTCTACTCGGCGGGGCTCGGCCTGCCGTTCCTGATCGCCGCGGGGCTATCCGGGGCGCTGACTCGCTTGCTCGCTCGCGTGCGCGGCGCTTATGGGGTGCTCAACGCGGTGGCCGCCGTCTTCCTGATCGGGATGGGCGTCCTGATCTTCTCCAACCGCCTGACGGTTTTCAATGACTTCTTTCCGGTCGTCGCGGTGACCACGCCCTTCGACTCGCACTTCGAGACGGACAATCCAACGCCGGCGCCGCACGGCTCGGTCCAGGTCGGCAAGCCGGCGCCAGCCTTTACGCTCAAAGATGTCAATGGTCAGACGGTCTCGCTGACGAGCGTCAGGGGCCATCCCGTGCTGGTCAGCTTCTGGGCGACCTGGTGCGTACCCTGCCGCGATGAGCTGCCGTTGATCCGCGACGAATATCTCGCCCACCGAAGCGAAGGCCTCTCGGTGGTCGCCATCGACTTCGGGAACGAATCATCCGAGACAGTCCGATCGTTCTGGAGATCGATGAATCTGCAGCCGGCTCCTGTTCTCGATCCCGAAGGCAAAGCCGCGGACGCGTATGGCGTCGCCCTCAACAGCAGTGGGCTGCCGGTCAGCGTGCTGATCGCCCGGGACGGAACCGTCAGCAGCTATGAGCCATTCCCGCTGACCAGCGATTACCTCGATCCCGCGCTGGCCAAGATCCTGTCGTGACGGGTACTACCCACGTCGATACCTGGTCGGGCCGTGGCCTGTGGCGCTACCGCGCGGACCTGCAGGTTGCCGGCGATCCGGTGACCCTCGGCGAGGGCGGGACACCGCTCATTCCGTACGGAAAATTCAGGCTCAAGCTCGAGGGCAGCTCGCCAACCGGATCCTTCAAGGATCGCGGCGCGTCGACGGCCATCACCGCCGCGCGGGCTGCCGGCGCTCACACCGTCGTCGAGGATTCATCGGGAAATGCCGGCAGCGCCATCGCCGCCTACGCGGCGGCCGCTGGACTCCACGCCCGGATCTTCGCGCCGGACAGTATCGTGCCGGCCAAGGCCAGAGCCATCCAGGTGCTGGGGGCGGAGCTGATCAAAATCTCCGGACCGCGGTCGGCGGTCACGGCCGCCGCGCTTGCCGCGGCGAAAGAGTCCTACGACGCCGGCCACGCTCGCGACGACGCCTTTCTCGAAGGCACCAAGACCATCGCCTACGAGCTCTTCGAGGAACTGGGCGACCAGCTCCACGACGTGCTGACCCCGGTTGGGCAGGGCACCGTCCTGATCGGGCTGGCCATGGGATTCGCCGACCTGGTGGCAGCCGGACGCATCGAGCGAGCGCCCCGGCTCCATGGCGTGCAATCGGAAGCCTGCGCCCCACTGGTGCGCGGCGCGACGATCGGCCGGCCGGCGCCGGTCGTGCCGCAGCCATCGATCGCCGATGGCATCCGCATCCCCGAGCCAACCCGCGCCGAGCGCAGCTACAACGCGGTCCGCTACAGCGGCGGGCGCTGGATCGCCGTCTCCGAAGATGCGATCGAGCGAGCCTGGCGGGAAGCCGCCTCGGTCGGACTGTTGATGGAGCCGACCTCCGCAACGGCGATCGCGGGCGCGCGAGTGCTCAACCTTCCGGCAGGGTCGGTGCTGATCATCACCGGCTCGGGTCTGAAGGCCATCGAGCGTTACTAGCGGCGCGATCACGGACCCGCGCCAGCATCTCGGGCGAATATGCCAGCGCCAGGCGGGCGCCCCAGAGATCGATGTGGTACCCGGGCAGCCGCCGGCGAACGGCCCTGGGCATGTCGACATCGGGCAGCGACTTCACCTGCAGGGCGCGCCGCGGAATGCCCTTGCTCACCGCCCAGGCAAGCAGCCGCTCGGGATCCGCGCTGACGACCTTCCCGTACCAGCCGGGACCGAATCGCGCCCGCTCGAGGAAAACCAGCGGCGCCAGCCATAATCCGCCGGCCGCGGCGTGTCGAAACCCATCGGCCCGCCGATCGAACCAGCGGGGAACCTCAGGCGGCACGAACCCTGCAGCGGGTGGGATCGAAGGCGTCGAGCGGCAGTCGCAGGCTTCGGCGAAGCAGCAGGTCGGCCATCAGCTCGCCGGTGATCGGCGCCAGCAGGATGCCGTTGCGGAAGTGCCCGGTCGCGATGCTCAGCCCGCGCCAGTCGCCGAGGCGGCCGATCATCGGCATCGCATCGGATGTTCCAGGCCGCAGACCAGCCCAGGCGCTGAGGACGGTGGCATCCGCCAGCCGCGGGGACAGTCGCGCCGCCTGCTCGAGGAGCCGGGCAACCGCCGCCGCCGTCGGTCGCGGGTCGAATCCGACATCCTCGACCGTCGTTCCCATGATCGTGATGCCGTCGGCTCGCGTCAGCGCGTAGCTATCGGCGTTGTTGATCATGTGCCGAAGCGCCGTCCCCGATGTGTGCAGCGCAACCATCTGGCCGCGAATCGGGCGCACCGGGATCGCGACACCGAGCACATGAGACCAGGCGCCCGCCCAGGCTCCATTGGCAATCACGATCTCTTCGGCGCGAATCACCTCGCCGCCAAGGGCGACCCCGACAACCCGATCGCGCTCGATGACCAGCTGGTCGATGGCAGCGCCCTCGCGGACGACCGCGCCCAGGTCGGCCGCTGCTCGAGCCAGCGCCTGCGCCAGCGTTAGCGGCAGCACATTGTGATCGTCGGCGTGGTAGATCGCGCCCAGGATCGCCGGGTTCACCGCAGGTTCGAGATCGAGCGCCGCCTGGGCGTCGAGCCAGGGGACGTTCGCGCCCTGATCGACCTCGCGACCACGCTCGGCACGGAGTTCCCGCTCCTCGACCTCGTCGAATGCGACCTCGAGGCTGCCGCCACGGCGGTATCCGATGTCCATCCCGGTTCGATCCAGGAGCTCGGTGGCCAGGGCGGGAAAGAGCCGGGCACTCTCTACCGAGAGGCTGACCAGTGCCTCCGCTGAGTGTCCTCCGTGACGGGCCATGATCATTCCGGCTGACGCCGCTGTCGACTCGCGACCCACCAGCCCGCGGTCGAAGATCATCACCCGAGCTCCAGCCTTGGCCAGCTGATAGGCGATCGACGTCCCGATGGCGCCCGCGCCCATCACGATGACGTCAGGACTCACGAACCGATGTTAGTCGCGCGGACTAGTCGATCAGGCGCCGAAGCCGCAGATCTTCACTCGCGCGGGCCTGCTGGTAGAGGGCGCAGGTCGCCATCTTTCCGAGGCAGGGCGGCGACGGCCACTTGGCCAATCCCCAGAAGCGATGCACTTGCCGGTCGACGTGGCAATCGGCCTGAAAAACCTTCAGGAATGCCTGCCGTTTTCGAAGGATCTGCTCAAGATATGGACAGTGCATAAGTAGAAAACGTGATACTCCAAGACTAACAGGTGACCTTGCTGGAGGGCACCGCGACGCCGTCCTCTTGAACGAGACAACGCAGCGTACATCATCTTCTGGCCGCCTCGTGGACCACTTCCACCGACCCGTTACACTCAGCCGTGCGCATGTTCGGATCGGGATCTGGAACGTAATCTCTATGCGGGAAACTGGATTCTGGCGATCCCCGTCCATGCTCTCCTGGTGGCGGCGCCGCCGCCCCGCGACGTCGGATTCGGACGTCAAGCCGCACCGGCTGGTCTTCGTCCTGGGTGGCGGCGGAAGCCGGGGCGCCTGTACCGTCGGCGCGCTGCGAGCGCTGCTCGAGGCAGGCATCAAGCCGGATGGACTGGTCGGTTGCAGCTCCGGTGCCTTCAACGCCATCGCGCTGGCCGCCAGGCCCGACCTGGAGACGATCGACCAGCTTGCCCGCGTTTGGCGCTCCATCCGCAGCCGCGACCTGTTTGATCGAAATCCGCTGCGCATGGCCTACCGCTATGTCCGCAGCCGCAACAGCTTCTTCGATAGCCGGTATCTGCGGACACTGGCGGCGATGAACCTGCCGTCCACGTTCGAGCAGCTGACCTTGCCCTGCGCGGTGATCGCCACCAACCTGACCCGAGCCCGAAAAGAAATCTTCACTACCGGCAGCGTCCCCGACGCGGTCGCGGCCTCGTCGGCGATTCCGGGCCTCTTCAATCCCTACCGGATCGGCAACGAGGAGTTCGTCGATGGCGCGGTGACCGAGAACGTCGGGCTGGCCGAGGCCATCCAGTTGGGGGCAACGGAAATCATCGCCATCGACAACAGCACGTCGAATCCGCTCCGCCCGCCGAACAATACCCTGACGGGCATCCTGGCCCAGAGCATCCAGATCATGCTGGGGCAGCGAACGCTGGAGGAATACCAGCGCTATGCGGACACGACGCAGATTTGCTTGCTGGTTCCCAACGTCGAGTTCGGCACGGCCGGCACCGATTTCAGCCAGGTCGACCGCCTCATCGACGAAGCCTATGCCCGCACTCGCGCCTTTCTCGATAGTGGCGGCATCGACCGGCAGGGACGGCTCGAGCCCGGGATTCACTACATGCTGCCGCGGCGCCGCGAGTCCTTCATCTCTCTGGCTCAGTGACGCGGGGCTCCGCTAACGCCGGCCGCCTGCGGCGGTGGCTGGGCTGGCTCTGGCCGCTTGGGCTGCTGGTCATCGCCTGGCTGATCGCGCCGCTCCGCGCCGGGGCGGCCTATCCGGGAATGCCATGCACCGCTCAGGCGGACACCGTATTTGGAATTGCCTCCTATACGGTGCTGTTCATCCCCACCGCGGCGCTCCTTTTGCTGCTCAGCCGCCGCCTGATTCCAGCGGCCCGCCGACGAAACCTGCGAGCCTGGACCGCGGGGCTCACCGCCGTCGGGGTCGCGATTGCCGTCGTCTTCCTCGCCTTCGCCGGCATCTCGGCCGACCGCCGGCCGTTCCGCAGCACGGAGCAGAGCGTTGCCTGCCCGCACCTGGGCGCCGGCCTGCAGGCGCTGCATTGCTGGCAGAGCGGCAGCACGATCGAGATGAATGCCTATGGCCAGCGGCCGCTCGATGTCGGCGGGATGCAATCGATGGCTCGAGCGCTGGCCGCCGTCAAGCAAGACGCCACGCTGTACGAGGCGTTCGTCCTGGACACGGCGGACCCGGCGGTCGCCGGCTACTCGAACGCCCGCCTCTTCATCCTCACCCGGCCCACCCTCACCGACTTCACCGACGTCTGCCTGGCCGAGCATCAGACGAAACTCCAGGAGGTCCAATCGCATCGGGTCGGCTTCTATCGCTACAGCGCCCGCCAGTCGCCGCCGGTCGATGCCTTCTTCTTGCAGGACAAATCCAGGGCCGGCGACCCCGGTTACGAGGTCATCGATTTTCTACATGACCAGGTCATGCTGGCCTACGTTCGGCCGACCGACCTCCAACCTGATGAGTCGGCATACCTGGACCTGGTGGCAAGCTCGATGGCGACCCTCAACCAGGACCTGGATCGCGAGACGCAGTCGCCCTCACCGCCCGGCGCCCTCGCCACGATGCGCCAGGACTTCTTACGCATCACCACCAACCTGGCGTTGAAGACGCCTGACCGGCTCCAAAAGTATCGCGACGGGCGTGTTCAGCGATTCCTCCAGAACTACGACCTGATCCTCACCGCCGAGGAAAGCGCGGCGCAGGGGCAGAGCAGCCAGGCCATCCACTCGACCGCATACGAGGACCATCGCCGCTACTACTATCAGGAGCCGCGCGTGGCCCGGCTCATCGGCTATCTCTACCTGCAGAATCCCGGTGCCCAGTACAGCGACGATTTGCTCTCGACGGTGAACTGGGCGGTCTTCTAGACCCGGATCGCCATCGCCGGCGCGCTGCTTTCCTCGCGCAGGATCGACTTCACGGTATCGACCCAGCGCGAATCGCCGTGATCCTGGCGCCACAACCAGTACTCGCTGCCCCAGAACAGAATGGTCGTGTAGCCGGCGTCTTTCAGGTTGGCGAAGATGGCGCGCATGGCTTGCGGGCTCGTGCTCTTCGGTTTCGTGTAGCCATCTGGCGACGACTCCCACGGCTCCGCCTGCGCCTCGGTGATCCAGGCCTGGGTGCCCTGCCGCTTGGCCAGCTCGCGTACCTGGGCGAGCCGGTCCGGCCAGTCGGCGTCGGCCTGGCTGATGCGACTCTGGCCGAGGAATTGATACCCGATCGCGGTGTAGACGTCGAGTCCCAGCACATCACCGCGTTTGAGCACCGAGAGACTATCGTGCTCGGCGCTGTCCGCCTCGAAGCCCAGCACCTGGCGGAGGTCGAAGCCCTGCCGCGCCGAGGCCTGGTCGAAGACGACGTTGAAATGGCTGAAGGCGTTGACGATCAAGGGTCGATGGTGGCCATCGAGGCCTCGGACGCTGGCGATCTCATCGCGGACGAAGCTGGCATCGATCCAGAGCCGGTCGGGGCCGGCCCGATTGAACGGCTCGTTCTCGACCTGCCAGGCGATCAGCGCCCGGTTGTCGCGATAGCGGAGCACCGTCTGATCGACGAATCCCAGCGAGCCTTCGCGAATCGTTGCATCCGTTGCGATATCCTGCCCCTTGACGAGCGTTTCCGTCGACCTGGTGGCGTCCGGGATGTAGAACTCCGGCCAGCCCAGGGCCTTCATCCCGACCGTCAGGACGACTGGCTGGCGAGCGCGTTCCGCCTCATTCATCAGCCAGTCGAGCTGACTGTATCCGTCCTGGTCGACCTGGTCCCAGTAGGCGCTGAGGCGGATCACACGGAAGTGCATCGCCTCCAGCCGGACGAATGCCTTCTGGTAGTCGAGGCCGAGATAGGCGGCGCGCCGCGGGCTGAAGCTGATGCCCACCTGCACCGGGCCAACCACCCCATGCGCCCGAGCGGTTGCTGGCATGAACAGGTGGAGCGGGATCACCGCCAACAGCGGCACCAGCACGACCATTGCCAGTGCCTGCACCCGCCGTCGCACTACCAGCGACTGGATCCTTGGTAGGGTCATGGCTCAGCCGGTCGGCGAATGCCGAAACCGTTGCTGGTGTCACGGCCGTCATCTGAATTTCTTGCGTCTCAGGGCCGATGTAAAAATCTCGCGACGGTTCACACAGGGGAATCACGGGATCCGGGATTCCCCGCATGTACGATGGGTCGGTGACGATCGCCCGCGCCGAGACGCTGGCCACGCAACTCCGCAGCGGCCGGATTCTGCTCGGTGGTCACCGAGGGAATCCGTACGAGTACCCCGAAAACACGCTGGCCTCGTTTCGCTCCGCCATTGAGCTGGGTGTCGACGTGATCGAGCTCGACGTGCATCGTTCCGAGGATGGCAGCCTCCCCGTGATCCACGACCATCTCGTCGACCGGACGACGAACGGCAGCGGGCTGGTGCGCGACTACACGATGGCCGAGCTAAAGCGATTCGACGCCGGCAGCTGGAAGGATCCACGCTTCGCCGGTGAGAGAATCCCGTCGCTCGATGAGGTCCTGGCCGTGGCGAAGGGCAAGGTTGGGGTGGCGATCGAGATCAAGAACCTGCCGCTGCCATATCCCGGCATCGAGAACGCGGTGGTCACCGCCGTCAGGAACGCCGAGATGGTGCACGACGTGGTCGTCATCTCATTCGATCATCGATCGATCAAGCGAATCGGCGAGCTGGAGCCCGAGATCCTGACCGGCGTTCTCGAGGCCTCACGGCCGGTCGATGTGTTGCGAGTCATGGACGACGCCGACGCGGACGTCTTCTGCCCGCACTGGGCGGCGATTGAACCCGAAACGGCGGCGGAGCTGCACGACGCCGGCAAGCTGATCGGCGTGTGGACCGTCGACGACGTGTTCTCGCTTGCGTGGTCGAAGGCTCTACCGGCGAACGCGATCTACACGAACAAACCCCGCGAAATCCGGCCCTAGGCCGCGCCGATGACGTCGGCCCGCCCGGCAGCGAAGCGGTCTCGAACCACGCGTCTTCATTCTGGAAACGCAGCGCGCCTGACTATTTAAAGGCGGCCTGGCCGGTGATCTCCTCGCCGATGGCGAGCATGTGGATCTCGTTGGTCCCTTCGTAGGTGTAGACGGTCTCCAGGTTGTTCATGTGGCGCATCACCGGATACTCGAGGCTGATGCCATTAGCGCCCAGGATGCTGCGCGCCTCGCGAGCGATCTTCAAAGCCTCGCGAACGTTGTTGAGCTTCCCCATCGAGATCTGCGTGGCTGTGGCCTTTCCCTGATCTTTTAACCGCCCGAGCTGCAACGCGAGGAGTTGGCCCTTGGTGATCTCGGTGAGCATGTTCACCAGCTTCTCTTGCGTGAGCTGATAAGCCCCGATCGGTTTGTCGAACTGGACCCGCGCTTTCGCATATTCCAGCGCACTGCGATAGCAAGCCACGGCCGCCCCAAGTGAGCCCCACACGATGCCGTAGCGCGCCTCGTTTAAGCAAGAAAGCGGCGCCTTGAGACCCTGCGCCTCGGGCAGCTCGTTGCAGGCCGGTACTCGAACGTCGTCGAGAATCAGTTCCGAGGTCACCGAGGCGCGCATCGACAGCTTGTGATGGATCTCGCGCGCCGCGAATCCCTTGGTGCCTTTCTCGACCAGGAATCCGCGAATACCCTGCTCGGTCCGCGCCCACACGATGGCGAGGTCGGCCAGGTTGCCGTTGGTGATCCAGCGCTTGGTGCCGTTGAGAATCCAGTCCTCACCATCGCGGCGCGCGCGGGCCGCCATGCCGGCGGGGTTTGACCCAAACTCGGGCTCGGTCAGTCCAAAGCAGCCGATGACGTCGCCTTTCGCCATCGCCGGTAGCCAGCGTTGCTTCTGCTCCTCGGAGCCGTAGCGGTGGATCGGAAACATGCAGAGCGATCCCTGCACCGAGACAAAGCTGCGCAGTCCACTGTCACCGCGCTCGAGCTCCTGGCAGGCAAGGCCGTACATGACGTTGCTCATACCCGCCGCCCCGTACCCATGCAGGTGCATCCCGAAGACCCCGAGGCGGGCCAGATCGGGAACGATCTCCAACGGGAACGTGCCCCGCTCGTAGTGCTCGGAGATGATCGGCAGGAAGCGCTCATCGACGAAACGGCCGACGGTGGAGCGCACCAGCCGCTCTTCCTCACTGAGAAGGTCATCGAGACGATAAAAATCGACGGCCTCGGCCAAAGCGAACCCATTGTACGGTCGCATTCCGACTCTCCCTCCCCCCGCTTGCGGGGGAGGGTGGGGTTGAGGTTTCTATGATTGATCGAGCGTGCATGGAAAACCCTCTGTCTTTGTGGCACTTCTACCTCCGAAACAAGCGCAAGGTGCTGCCCGTCATCGGCATCCTGGCGCTGGCGATCCTCGGCGTCGTCGTCACCGACTCGCTACTGGCGTCGGCGCGTGAGACGGCGTACGCCACCTATGGCAGTTATCAGAAGCTGATCCTGGTCGCCCCGCGGGCGACCCGCGACCAGGACCTGGCAAACCCGCTCAAGGACTCGCTGAACCGCCTGCACGACGTGCAGGCCCAGGTCGATACCCTCGATGGTCCGGGCGGGATTTCGTCCTACTACAACGCCGTCGTCGCGTTGCCGGCGCAAATCCGCGCCCAGCTGCCGGCGGTCCAGCAGCTTCAGATCGACGCCGCCAATGCCCGCTACTATGCCGCCCGGCTGCGCGGCGACCTGGTCCCGCTTGGCGACCTGATCGTTCGCATCCAACGAGTGCAGTCCGAAGAGCAAGCCTTCAACCAGCTGGTGCAGCAGCTGAGCCAGAACCCGAGCAATCCCCAACCACTGATCAGCTACCTGCAGCAGCATCAGACCTGGCTTCACTCGCTGCTGCCCGATAGCGCCCAGCTGGCTCGGCTCCAGTCGGCGGCGAGCAGCGCGTCGTCTGACGCCAATGGTTTGCAGCAATCGCTTCAGGCCATGAACCGCGATGCGGCCAATCTCAACACCGCCGGCCAGAATCTTGCCGATCTTCCAATTCCGCCATCGCCGAGCGCGACCATCGACGCCTTCAAAACCGCACTCGACCAGCTGACGGCGAGCCTCGACGCGTTTGGCGCGCCAACGCCCGGGCTGGCTCACCTTGTGGACGGCGCCAAACATCTCGGTGGCACCAGCCTGGTCAAAGAGGACGCTTACTCCAACCTGGACATCAATTTGCTGGCGGGTTACGCCCAATTCGATCTCTACGGCGTCGACCAGTCCGGCATGCAGCAGCTGCTCTCGCTGTACGGCGATCGCATCGTCTCTGGCCGGCTGCCGAAGGCGAATGCCAGCGAAATCGTCCTTTCCGAGGAGATCGCGCGCTCCCGCCAGGTCTGGGTCGGCGGCAAAGTTGGCAATAACATCAACGAGCTCGACGAGCTGCCCGATGCGTTTACCGTCGTCGGCATTGTCCGCGGTCCGGTCCGGCTGGGACTGATCCCCGTCGACTACATGACGCAGCACTACCTGTTCGAGCGCCGCTATCAAGGCGTCGTCGTGGTTCCGCAGGCCGGGCAGGAGCAAGCGGTCCACGATCAGCTGCAGAAGCTGATCGGTAACAGCGCCTTCCGAATGTTCGACTGGCCATATATCAAGGCCAAGATTGACAGCCTGATCGCGAACCTCGACACGATCAATCGGTTTCTGATCCTGCTGGTCACGATCGTCCTGTCGTTGGTGGTGGGCTTGCTAAACAATCTTTTCTTCCGCCAGCGGATGAACGAGTTCGGCTTGCTGGCTGCGGTCGGCTACAGCCGTTGGGGCTTGATCTTCCGGGTGGCCTGGGAATCCCTGGGCGTCACGGTCGCGGCCTGGGCGATCGGCGTCGGCCTTGGCATTGCCGTCCTCAGCTGGTTCAACGCCAGCTTCATCGTTCCGCACGGCTTGCTGATGAATGTTTTCGACTGGAACGTCCTGCTGCTGCACACCCTCCCGATTCCGCTGATGGTCTTCCTCTTCGGCATGGGCACCGTCGGCTGGCAGCTGTTGCGGCTCGATCCGATCTCGATCATCGAGAGGCGGGACTGATGCTGAGCGCCCAGGACCTCGTCCTCGACTACCGGAGCGGGAGCAGCGTCGCCCACGCGGTCGATACCGTCAGCCTGTCGCTGGAATCGGGAAGCTTCATCGGACTGATCGGCCCCTCGGGATCGGGTAAAAGCTCGCTCATGTACCTCCTGTCCGGCCTCAAGCGCCCGACCCGCGGCGACGTGAGCTTCGATGGGAGTGATTACAAGACCCTGTCGGCGTCCGGCTTGATCCGCCTTCGCCGGCAGCGCTTCGGGTTCGTCTTCCAGCAGCACTTCCTGATCAACTACCTGAGCGCCCTGGAGAACGTGATGGTCGGTGCCATCCGCCGTAACCATGAGACGGTGGCCTATGCACAGGAGCTGCTTCGCCGGGTAGGGCTGGGCGACAAGCTCCAGAAGCGGCCTTACCAGCTGTCGATCGGTGAACGGCAGCGGGTCGCCGTCGCTCGCGCCCTCGTCCACCGCCCTGCCGTGGTCTTCGCGGATGAGCCAACCGCCTCTCTCGACCAGGCGACCGGCCGCGACGTGGTCAACCTGCTGGCGGACTACCGGCTCAGCGGTGGGGGCAGCGTCGTCGTCGTCACCCACGACCCGGCCATGCTGACCGGCGCCGACCGGGTGCTACAGATGCGCGACGGCCGCCTGAACTAAGCGGCGATTACTCCCTCCCCCCTGCGGGGAGAGTCGGGGAGGGGGTGCCGGCGAGCCCGACCGCCGCGGCGCTCCCCTTCAGCGCGTCGATCACCACCTGGATGTGCTCGTCCAGATTCACGCCCAGCTGCTCGGCGCCGGTGAAGATCTGCTCCCGATGGACCGCCCGGGCAAAGGCCTTGTCCTTGAACTTCTTCTTGACGGACGCCACGTCGACCTCGGCCACGGACTTGGTCGGCCGGACCAGCGCCACGGCCGCCACGAAGCCAACCAGCTCGTCGACGGCGTAGAGCACCTTCTGCATCGGCGTCGTCCGGGGCGCGTTGGCGTAGTCGGCATGGGAGAGGACGGCGTACCAGATCTCCTCCGGCCAGCCTCGTTCCTTGAGGATCTCGGCGCCTTTTACGGCATGCTCGCCGACCTCCGGGTAACGCTCGTAGTCGTAGTC
>DASTJZ010000082.1:0-36747 GCA_035716185.1 Candidatus Dormiibacterota bacterium | reverse complement strand
GAGGTGGAGGTCGGGAAAGGGTCGACCCGGCACAAGGTCAGCGCGCATTGGTACTCCTCCTTCTGTTCAGGTCGCCGTCGCGATTTTGGTCGGCGCTTCCTCGAGGGCGTAGGCGACGGCTTCATCCAGTGAAAGCGCCTGGCCATCGGCCCACGCGGTCGCGGCCTCTTCCTCCCTGAGCCCCTCGCGACCAGTTCGGCCTTCATCGCCTCGCGAGAGACGGACCAGGCCCGTCCCGCTCGTCTCCTGAAGGTTGCGCGATGCGCCCCAGAGCCTGGCCGCCCGAACGAACTCGCGCTTGCGCAGGGCGAGCGCCGAAAAGTTGTCCAGCTGGAGGATCAAGCCGGACACGTCGCCAGCGGCCACAAAGAGTCTGACCGCGTCGATCCAAGCCTGCCTGGCACGCTCGACATCGCCCATATGGAGCGCGACGAGCCCCAGCGTGTGCAGCGACCATGCCAGTCCGAAGCGATCGTCGATCTTCCGCCATAGCGCTTCGGATTCTTGAAGTATGGGAAGCGCCGCGGCGTAATCGCCCCCGAAGTAATAGACATTCCCGGTTCCCCACAAGACCCGGGCCACGCCCGTTTCGTCTGCGACTTTTCGGAAGAGCAGAAGCGCCTCGGCCAGAAGGCGGAGCGCCTCGGCCCTCTCGGCCGAGGCGCTGGCGAAGATCCTTGGAAAGGCGGCATTGTACAGGGCGTTGCCCACCGCTCGGTCGTCGCCGAGCACTCGCGTCATCTCGAGGCATTCGGTGTAGATGCGCTGCGCTTGCTCCATGTCGGCCTGCCAGTAGGCGACACCACCAGCCGCTTCGAGGGCCGCTAGGCGTTCCTTGGGAAATGCGGCGGAATTGGGCATGGCCAGCACGGCGGTCAAGCGGCGACGAGCTTCATGCAGGTGCCCACGCATTTGCCAGTACCGCCAGAACGACGCGGCCAGCTCCATGGCGGCCCGCGCGTCGCCGGCCGCGATCGCCCATTCGAGCGCAGCGCGAACGTTGTCGTGATCGATCTCCAGACGATCCAGCCACTCGCGCCCTTCGGCGCCAAACAAATGCGCTTGGGACTCGCGCGCGAGCGCCGTAAACGCCTCGAGGTGCCGTCGCTGAATTCTCTCCGACTCGCCGACTTCAGTGAGTCGGTCCGCCGCAAACTCTCGAATCGTTTGCAACATCAGAAAGCGCGGCTCGCTGTAGTCGGGGAGGCGTCGCAGCAGGCTCTGATCGGCGAGCTGGTCGAGCGCCTCGACGACCTCGGCGCCGACTTCCTCCGCAGGCCCGCAAACAGCCTCGAGCTGCTCGAGGCTTCCACTCCGGGCAAAGACCGAACACCGCGCCAGCAGACGCTGGCCATTCGCGTCGAGGAGGTCGTAGCTCCACTGGATCGCGCCCCGGAGTGTTTGCTGGCGACCCGGAAGATCACGAGCGCCCGTGCCCAGCACACTCATCGATTTTTCCAGCCGGTTGAGGAGCGCTTGCGGGGCGAACAGCTTGACCCGCGCGGCGGCCAGCTCGATCGCCAGGGGAAGGCCGTCAACGCGCTGACAGATGCCGGCGATCGCGGGCGCATTGTCATTTGTCGCCTGGAAATCGGGTTTGACCGCGATTGCGCGCTCGATGAACAATCGAACGCCCTCGAACTGCGACAGTGCGGCCAGTCCGGGAAGCGACTTGAGATCGGGGATCGCCAACGGCGGCACCTGGTATTCCTGCTCGCCATAGACGCGGAGCACAGTCCGGCTGCTGACGATGACCCGCAGTTTGGGGCCAGCCTCGAGCAAGCGCGTCGCGACCGGTGCCGCCGGCATGAGCTGCTCGAAGTTGTCGAGAATCAGCAGGGCTTGCTTGTCGTGAAGGTAATCCGCCAGCGCCTCGATGGGGCGGCGGTTGCCCGACGTCTGGATCGAGAGTGCCTGGGCGATGGTCGAGGGTACCAGCTCCGGATCATGGATGGCGGCCAGCGGGACGAAGTAGACGCCATCGGGGAAACGGTCCAGCAAGTCGGCCGCAATCCGCAGGCTGAGGCGCGTCTTGCCCGTCCCACCCGGACCGGTCAGGGTGAGCAGCCGTGATTTCTCGAGCAGCTCTTTGGCGTCACGAACCTGGTCGTCGCGGCCGATGAAGCTCGTCATCTGGGTAGGGAGATTGTTTGGCGTGGACTCCAGCGTCCGCAACGCGGGAAACTCGGACTGACAGCCGTCGATGCTCAGCTGAAAGAGGCGTTCGGGTCGCGCCAGGTCTTTGAGCCGGTGAACGCCAAGATCCTTGAGGTGGAGGTCTGGTGGCAGGGCTTGCTCGGCCAGGACGCGCGTCGTGTCGGAAACCAGGACCTGGCCACCGTGGGCGGCGGACGCCACCCGAGCGGCCCGATGAACGTCGATACCGAGGTATTCGTTGCCAAGCAGCGTTGCCTCGCCGGTGTGCAACCCGATCCGCACCCGAACCTGGCTGCCCTTCGGCCAGGCGTGTGCGGCCAGCTGTCGCTGAACCGCCGCGGCCGTAGCGCACGCCTGCAGTGCGCTGGCGAACACGATGAAGAACGAATCGCCCTCGGTGCGAAGTTCGTGGCCCCCGTTGGCAGCCAACACCTGACGCTGGATCGCATGGTGGGCGAGGAGCGCCTGCGGATAGTCCGCTCCCAATTGCTGGATCAGCCGGGTGGAGCCTTCGATGTCACTGAAGAAGAAGGTGACGGTCCCGGTCGGAAGATCGCTCATGCTGCGGATCCGACTCCACTCGTCAGTGGTTGGAGAAGCGCGGCAAGCTGTCGTTCGTACTCGGTGCCGGTGTAGTCGAGCAGCGGATGCGGATCCATAGCCTGCTCGCTGATCGAACCATCCTTGCAACGATAGACGACCGGATAGAGGTCGCCCTCGCCCTTGGACTCGAGGGTAAGGGCCACGCCGTCGCCCCCGAATGTGTCGAGGAAATGCTGCAGGGGGAGGATCCCCTCATCCGTGATCCCGTTCTGTCGATCGAGGCGTATCACGCGCGCCAGGTAGGCACGCTGATGCCAGAGCTCGGGTGCATGACTCAATTGTTCGAGCGCCCAGCTGACCAGGTTGGCGGCATCGATTCGTGGCCGCGGGACGCGGACGCCGAACCTGGTCGCGGCCAGGTGACGTGCGAGGACCCGGGCGTTGTAACGGTGACCCTGGACGGCCCCGGAATTGCTCGGTAGGCCGTTCTTCTTGAGGCCGCCGGCGCCTTGCGTAATCGTCCCGGCGAAGTAGATCCCCTGGACCGTCGCGCTTTCCCAGAAGGGTGTCTGTGCTGGGAGGCGGCTCTGACCGAAGGTTCCCACGCCGATGTCGGGCAGGTCGCGGAGTGGCGTCACGAAGCCGGTCGCGGCAATCACGTCATCCACCTCCATGACCAGCTGGCGGCCATCGTGCGCATCTCGGGTTCGGACGCGGTAGCCGGCACCACGCTCCTCGACGGCTTCGATCGTGGTGTCGAGAATGATCACCCCTCCGGCCAGGGCCGCATCCTCATACGGTTGCACGTAGCGGGCGCGGACGCCGACCAGGCTTTTCGTATTGACCGAGAGCTTTGTCGGACTTGGCGACGCCAGCACCAGCTGCCGCGCCCATGGCAGCAGGCCCGTCGCAATTTCGAAGCCAGAGTTCTGTTTGCCGATGATGAAGACCCGTCGGTCCTTGTAGCTCTCGACCTGGCGCAGGTCGCCATAGGTCGGGACGTGATCGAGTCCCGGGATCGGTGGTCGATACGGCTCCGCCACGCCGACGGCGAAGACCACCAGGGGGGCCCGATACTCACCATCCGATGTCGTGAGGACGAAGTCATTGGCTTCGCGACGCGTCGATTCCCACTGACAGCCGAAGCGGACCCGAATGCCGGTACGGTTCGTGAAGGCTTCGAGGCCCGCCTGCATTTCGGGGCGCGACGGGAAATAGGAGGTGCCGTCCATCAAGCCGGGCATGATCGCCCGGTGCGCTTGCTCGTCGCCGATCAGGCTGTTCCAGTCGAAGCGCTCATACGCTCGCGAGGTCCGCTCGACGCCGGTAAACGGTTTCGTCCAGCTCAGCATCCGCTGGAACACGGGCCAGCGTCTGAACATCCCTCCCGGGGCCGGAGCGTCCGAGATGATGGCATGCTCGATCCCCAGCCGGGTGAGTGAGTAGGTCAGTTGCAGCGCACCCGGTCCGCTGCCCACCACGACCAGCGGATAGCGGCCGGGTGGAAAGGGCTTTGCCGCTAGCTCGACCACTCGGTTGAGAGCTTCAACTTCCGCGCCTCGGCTTGCAGCAGTCGGAAGGTCAGTCGCGGGTGCTTGCTCAAAAACGGCTCCAGCTCGTGGCAGGACAGGACCAGGCAGCGCAGCGGCCGTTTGGCGACAATGTCGGCGACTGGCACGTCGCCGAGCAGGCAGGAGATCTCACCGAAGAAATCGCCATTGCCGAGCGTGCGTCGCTCGACGCCGTCCACGCGCACGGATGCGACCCCGTCGATGATGACGTAGAAGTTCGAGCCACTCACGCCCTGGCGCAGGATCCGCTCACCTTCGCCGAACCAGGCCTCGTCGAAGGTATGCACGATTTCCTCGAGCTGGGGGCCGGTGAAGTCGGCGAAGAGTGCGAAACCGGCAATCGTCAGTACGACGTCGTCGCGCACCGCCATCAGGCCGACTCCCGGGTCAGGGTGCCGGCGGGCGTACATGGGGAACATTCCTCTTCCTTCGCGGCGGCCGGCGCCCGGCGGTTCTGAATGCCGATGGCGTTCACCAACGCCCCGAGGAGCAGCAACCCGGCGACAACCAGCATGGCCAGGTGAAGGGCATCGGTCGAGGCGGTTCTGACCATCGCGCTCAAACCCCGTACGCCTGACGGGTTCAGCGGGCTAACGTGCTGGCGGAAGGTGGGCGACGTCACATCGAGCCCGGGCTGTCGCGCCTGAAGCGTGCTATAGAAGCTGTTCGTGATCAGGATGAAGACCACGGCGCCGGCAAGTTGCGGACCGACTCGGGAGATCGCGTTGTTGATGGCCGACGCGAGACCCGAGTTATGCGACGGGACCGAAGTCATCACCGCGGTGGTCAGCGGAGCCACGGTGATCATGATCCCGATGCCGAACAGCAGGGCGGCAGGAAGGAAATCGGTAACGTATGACAGCGGCGGAATGATGGTGCTGGGGTGATTCAGCTGCAGGGTCCAGGCCGAGCTGTTCGCCGGGATCCGCACGTACCACAGGACGCCGACGGCCATGATGACGGGACCGACGGCCATGAACCAGCGAGGGCCATAGCGGCTCGCAAGGGCGCCGAACCGTGACGACCCAAAGATCAGGAACAGCGCGCCGGGGACAAAGCCAAGGCCAGCAGCCGCGGCCGTCCACCCGAGAGTGCCTTGCTGGAAGAGGCCGACGTAGTACCCCATCACGTAGAGCGCGCCGTAGATCACTAGCGTCGAGATATTGGTCACGGTGAAGTTGCGCGACTTGAACAATTCCAGTGGGATCAGGGGATGCGGGGCGCGGGCCATCCAGAAGGGGAGGATCGCGGTAAAGACGACGCCGACCCCGAGCCCGTAGAAGCCGAGCGGGTCCTGCCAATTGCGTTGCGCGCCAAAAATGGCGCCGAAAGTGAGGCCGCCGACGGCCAGCGCGACGATCACGGCGCCGATCCAGTCGAAGTGGTGACTGGCCGTCTCATCGCGACTTTCCGGAACGTGGACGTAGGTCGCCCAGAGGGCGACCGCGATCAGCGGGACGTTGATGAAGAAGGCGGCGCGCCAGGAGATCGCATCAACCAGGAACCCGCCCACGAACGGACCGAGAAGGGTGGTCGCGCCCGATGCCCCGGCCCACACCCCGAAGGCGCGCCCCTGCTGCTCGCCCTCGAAGTTTGCCGTGATCAGGGCCAGCGAGCCCGGCACCAGGAAGGCGCCAGCCGCGCCCTGGAGGATGCGAAACAGGACCAGAAGCTCCATGTTTGGGGCCGCGCCGCAGAGTACGGAGGTCACGCCGAAGCCAGCCAGTCCCAGGATGAACATCCGTTTCCGGCCGAAGGCATCCGTGAGGGCGCCGGCCAGGATAAGTAGGGCGCACAGGGTCAGCAGGTAGGCGTTATAGATGTAGGACTGGCCTTCGAGGACGCCCAGGAAGATCCGGGGCAGGTCCCGGCCGATGCGCGGCAGCGCGACATTGACCACCGTCGAATCCAGGAAGACAATCCCCGACCCCAGAACCGCGGCAATCAGGATCCAGCGGCGTCGTTCACCCATCGCGGCCTCCTCCTCGTCGGGTCTGGGCCGATTGTAGAACCGGCGCGGCAGTCTCGCCGGATCGAACACCAACTGGCAGGTTCTCGAGGCGAACCTCGCCCCAACCTTCGGATAAATACGGGTCTCGTCGCAACTGGCCACCGACGACGTCGAAACCGAGCGCGGTGCGTAAGGCCAAAAGCGGTGCCCCGGCGGCCCAGGCTTGGGGCCGTGACGCCGTCGGATACTCGACCGGCGCTCCGGTCTCGCCTCGCGAGAACCCGGCGAAGACTTCGGGCAGCCGGTAGGCGAACGCCTCGGCGGCCTGGATCAGCATCAATGCCAGGTGCGAGGCTTCTTCACGGTAGCCATAGCGCCGCAAGCCCTCGGCGACGAACGCCGTGTCGTGGGGCCAGACCGTACCGTTGTGGTACTCGATCGGGTTGTACCCAGCTTCGCGAGCCGACATCGTTCGGGTGCCCCAGCCGGTGAACATGTCCGGCGACATCAGCCGCTGGGCCATCTGCGCCGCGCGTTCCTCCGGCACGATGCCCGACCACAGGAGATGGCCAACGTTCGATGTCATGGCATCGACCGGTCGCTTGTCGCCGTCGAGGGCAAGCGCGTAATGGCCGCGGGCCTCGATCCAGTAATCGCGATTGAAGCGCTCACGCAGGCTGGCGGCCTCGCGCTCCAGCCGATCGGCTAGCGCGGAATCATCCCACACCTCGCGCGCGAGGCGAGCCGTTCGGATGCGCGCGTCGTAGGCGTAGCCCTGGATCTCGCAGGTCGCGATCGGTCCCTTCGCCACCGTTCCGTCGCTGAAGAGGATGGAGTTCCAGGAATCTTTCCAGCACTGGTTGACCAGCCCTTCTTTCGATCGCGTCTGGTATTCGAGGAAACCGTCGCCGTCGCGATCACCATGGCGCTCGAGCCAGTCCAGCGCCTTCATCGCCACCGGCTTGAGGCTCCGCACGAAGTCGCGCTCCCCGGTCCAGCGCTCGTACTCGTCGAGCAGGATCAAGAACAGCGGCGTGGCGTCGTGCGTGCCGTAGTAAGGACTGTGTGGGCGCTCGCCCAGCATGGTCAACTCGCCGACCCGGAGCTCGTGGAGGATCTTCCCCGGCTCCGCATCGCGGAAATCGTCGAAGCGGTCAGCCTGCAGAGCGGATAGTGCTTCGAGGGTCGTGCGGGCGAGATGCGGCTGGAACGGGAGCGCCTGGTAGGCGGTGATCAGGCTATCGCGCCCAAACAGCGCCATGAACCAGGGGAGTCCCGCGGCCGGTAGCGAATAGGAGAGGTCCTTCAGCGGGCGAAACCGCAGCGCCGCCAGGTCGATCAGGCTCTGCTTGTAGGTGTGGCGCAGCACGTCGTTGTCGGTCATCAGCCGCGGCGCTTCCGCCATCCACCGGTCGAAGGTTGTCGGCATGTTGGGCTGGGGATTGCCGAATCTCCGTTCGCCGTGGTGCAACCGGTTTTCCGTCCCATCCACGACGGGCGCGATATCGATGCAGGTCTGCCAGCTGCCCCGCGGTGCCAGTTTGAGCTCGAGTTGGGCGCTTCGCTCACCAACCCGGAATTCGTCGCTGAAGCCGACGATGGTGTCGCGACGGAATCCCTTGTGAGTGTAGATCAGCCTCGCGGAGCTGCCGTCGACCGCGGTGCGGAGCTGCCCTCGCTTCGGCATGTGGTCCTTGACCTCGAACAGATCGGCGAAATCCGTTCCGTAGTGGACCTCGATGGTGATGGCCTGTGGCTGGTCGCTGTGATTCTCGACCGTCAGGTCCTCGTGGACGCCGCCGGCGGTGAAGCGGTCGCGCCGAATCGAGATGGGAGGGTTCTCACCCACGCTGACGCTGGCGAGCGTGGCGAAGATGGCAGCGGAGTAATAGTCGACCGTGCGGCTGGTCAGCACGTGGATCGGGTGACCGTTGACCAGCAACCGCCAGGTCGAGAGGTGGCGCATGTCGCCGTGAAAGAAGCCATTCGGCATCTCGCTGGGTTCGACGTCGCCGGCTCGATCCGAGACGAAGAACGTGTTACCGTCGAGAACCGTCAGATCGTCAGCCACCTGGTTCCCCTCCTCCGGTGATCGGCCTCTGCAGCGTAGAGTACTCGCCGCTTCGCCGCGTTGTCCCTGTGGAGTCGCGTCCAGGAATAACAGCGCCAACGATGGTCGGCGAATTGGTCTACGCTGGTTGGGAGGAGGCGAGGCATGGCAGAGGGATTTGTTTCCCGGGGCTTCTTCGGCAGACGCCGACAACCAGAACAGGCGGGGCGTCTTCCCCCCGGGCAGTACCTGGTCAATGATTGGCCGGTACTGTCGGCGGGGCCGACGCCCCGTATCACGACCGACAAGTGGCGCTTCACCGTCGAGGGACTCGTCACCTCGCCGGCCAGCTGGAGCTGGGATGAATTCCTGAAGCTGCCCTCGAAGACCTATACCGTCGACATCAGCTGCGTCACCAAGTGGACGAAGCTCGACGTGACCTGGAAGGGCGTCAGCGTCGACACTGTATTCGCCGCTATCCAGCTCGATCCGAAAGCGGCCTTCATCACGGCGTACTCGTATGGCGGCTACACGACGAACCTGGCCCTCCCCGATCTGATCAACGACCAGGCGTTCATCGCCTACCAGGCCTACGACAAGCCACTTCCGCCCGAACACGGCGGACCGGTCAGGCTGGTGGTGCCGCACCTCTATTTCTGGAAGAGCGCGAAGTGGCTGCAGGGTTTTCACGTCGAGGAGCACGAGCAGCTGGGCTTCTGGGAAACCCTCGGGTACCACCGGCGCGGCGATCCCTGGAAAGAGGAGCGCTACAGCGGCGACTGATGGCTGTGCCGCTCCGGTGGCAGATCGGGACCGTCAAGGACATCCAGCAAGAAACCCCTCGCGCCAAGACCTTCACCATCGAGCTGCCCGAGTGGATGGCGCACCAGGCCGGCATGCATTACGACGTTCGCCTCACGGCTCCGGATGGCTACCAGGCGGAGCGGAGTTACTCCGTCGCATCGGAGCCTGAGCTCAAAGGCGTCATCGACCTGACCGTCGAGCTCATCAAGGATGGCGAGGTCTCGCCCTATCTGCACGAGGTAATCCGCAAGGGTGATCATCTCGAACTGCGCGGACCGGTCGGCGGCTACTTTGTGTGGGATATTGGGCTCGGCGGACCACTGCTCCTGGTCGGGGGCGGATCCGGCGTGGTACCGCTGATGGCGATGATCAGGCATCGAGTGGCGGCTGGCGACGCGACTCCGACGCGTTTGCTCTACAGCACCCGGGCGCCGGACGACGTGTTTTACGCGACGGAGCTGCAGGAGCTGAATGCTCGCGGCGAGGGTTTCGAACTGATCAACACCTACACGCGCGAGTCACCCAGGGGATGGACCGGATATGCGCGCCGGATCGACCGCGCAATGTTGAGCGAGGTGATGAAGCCGTTCGGGACCGACGTACACGCCTATCTCTGCGGACCGACGCTGCTGGTGGAGGCGGTGGCCAACAGCCTGCTGGACCTGGGCGTCCCGGCCGAGCGGATTCGCGCCGAACGCTTCGGACCGACCGGAACTTAGGAGGAAAGGATGAGCCAGAACGACGACGATATGAACCGCGCGCTGATGCTGGATGGCAACGCAGTCGGCGGCATGCTCCACGACGTTTTTTCTGCCGAGATGACCGCCTCGCCGACCGAGTGTGCTCATTGTGGGCGGCACGAGCAGATCGGCGAGTTGCTGGCGTTTGTGCACGCACCCGGACTGATCCTGCGCTGTCCCGGGTGTGAAAACGTCTTGATGCGTATCGTGAAGACCGACGACTTCACTTACGTGGACGCCCGCGGCGCCGTGTACTTCCGCATCGCCAAGTAACCTACAGCCAGCCGTTTTCGCCCGCGATTCGGACCGCATCAGCGCGATTGCGGGCATCGAGCTTCGAGATTGCACTCGAGATGCGGTTGCGCACCGATCCCTCGGAGAGATGGAGCGCCTGGGCGATTTCCTCGATGCTAGCCCCGCCCGTGGTGGCGACCAGGACCTCGCGCTCGCGCCCGGTGAGCGGGCTCGGCCCGAGCTTCATCGCTGCGGCCGCCAGCCCGGAGTCGATCACCTTGTCACCGGCCGCACAGCGTCGGATCGCCGAGGCCAACGCGTCCGCGGGTGCGTCCTTGAGGACGAACCCCGACGCGCCGCTCGCCAGCGCCCGCTGCAGGAAGCCGGGCCGGCCGAAGGTGGTGACGATCAGCGATCGGCAGGTGGGCAGCGACGCTTGCAGCTGGGCCGCGGCGTTCAGCCCGTCCAGGCCCGGCATCTCGATGTCAAGGAGAGCGACGTCCGGCCGGCTCGTGAGGGCGGCCTCTATCACCTCATCACCGCGGGCAACCTCGGCGACCACCGCGATGTCGCCCTCCGTCTCGAGCAGACGCCTGATCGCAGTGCGAAACATCTGCTGATCTTCGGCGAGCAAGACGCGGATCATGTCGTGGCTTCGAACGGCAGCACGGCGGACAGCTGAAAGCCGCGTTTGGGCGCTTCCTTCCACTCGAGCGAGCCACCTCGTGACTCGACCCGCTCGCGCAACCCGTTCAGTCCCATGCCGGGTTTCGATGAGTCGGGGCCGCGGCCGTCGTCGATGATGTCGACGGCGAGCCGGCCGGCGTCCTGGCGGATGCGCACGGTGCAGGCGTGCGCACCGCTGTGGCGGACCACGTTGGTTACGCCTTCGCGCACGGTCCAGGCGCAGGTGGCCTCGAGGTCTGGCGGCATGATCGAGACTTGCTTGTCGAGCGTCAGCCGGATGCCAGCCGCCTCGAGTGCGACCCCTGCGCCAGCGAGCTCAGCGGCGAGCGTCGGCTGGCGGTATCCGCCGGCGACCTCGCGCACGTCCTTGAGCGCATCGCGCGCCAGCTGCTCGATCTCGCGAAGCTCGGCAGATGCGGGATGCTGGCGGTCCGGCAGCAGGCGGTTCGCCAGCTCGAGCTTGACCACGATCAGGGAGAGCGTGTGGCCGAGCAGGTCATGGAGATCGCGCGCGAACCGGGCCCGCTCTTCCTCGACGGCGAGCCTGGCCAGCTCCTCCCGTGCCGCGTGCAAGTCGGCGTTGTTGGAAAGCAGCTGGGCCACGGTGATCGACGCCCACCCGGCGAGACCGAGGGAGACCAGAGCGGGCAGCGCCGTGCCACCGATCGCCCTGAGGATTCCTCCCGCCGGGACAATAGGTGCCAACGGTGCGAAGACGACCAGGACGATGAGCGCGCCAAGACCCGCGATGGTGAGCGCGGCGCGTGCCGGCCGGAAAGCGAAGCCGATCACAGCAGCCGGGTAGAGCCAGAGCAAATAGGCGCCGCGCATGACGTCGGGCGATAGTGAGGCGGCCAGGGCGAAGGCGGTGACCAGGAGCACGCAGATGCCCTGAGCCAGCGGGCTTCGCGCCCGCAGCCAGAACCACAAGAACGCGGTGCCCATCAGCGCAGCGAAGATCGCGATGGCCACCGCGCGCGACGGGAGGTCGCGGCCGACGAGGAGGAAGGCGACGATCCCCATCAGCGGGATGAAGGTGAGCGCCCCGATGGCGACGAAGAGCCGCCGGATGAGGCGCGGCGGCGTCAGCATCGCGATCAGCGTACCGCGGGCGTGCGGTTTTTGCCGGTGATTTTTTACACCAGTTCTTGGTGACTTCTCGATCTAGCCGCCGGCGCCGCAGCCGGGTAGGGTTCCGGGCATGGCTACATCACTCGAATCCGTCACCCGCGTCTACGGTCAGGGGTCGAGTAGCGTCAAAGCGCTCGCCGACGTCTCACTGCGGGTCGGCGACGCGGAATTCGTCGCGGTCATGGGCCCGTCCGGCAGCGGCAAGTCGACCCTCCTCAACGTCATCGGTGCGCTCGACCGTCCCAACCGGGGGCGGGTGGTGGTCGACGGGCAGGACATCGCCCGGCTCGACGCGCGGGCTGCGGCTCGTTACCGGCGGCGCTCGGTCGGCTTTATCTTCCAGTCGTTCAATCTTCTGCCGCGATTGACCGTCCTCGAGAACGTCGCCCTGCCGCTCATGTTCGAGGGTGTCGGGCAGCGCGAGCGGATACGGCGGGCAGCAGCGGTTCTGACCGAGATCGGGATGGCGGACCGGCTCGGGCACCGACCGCCCACGCTATCGGGAGGCGAGAAGCAGCGGGCGGCGATCGCGCGCGCCCTGATCGCGAACCCCGACCTGCTGCTCGCCGACGAGCCGACCGGCAACCTGGATAGCAACACCGCGACCACGGTGATGCGCCTCATCGCGGATCTGAACCGGTCTCGTGGGCAGACGGTCCTGCTGATCACGCATGACCTGCAGGTGGCGAGCTATGCCCGCCGAGTCGTACGGATGCGGGATGGGCGCGTGATCGATGGCGAATCAGAGAAGGAGGGCGTGCATGAAGCCGTCTGACACCCTGGGCCTGGCGCTGCAGAATGTGCGGCGCACCCGGCTTCGCACCTTTCTCAGCGCGCTCGGGGTCGCGATCGGAACCGCCGCGGTCGTCGCGCTGGTCGCCGCCGGCAACGGGTTTCAGAACATTGCGGTTGATCGGGCAGCGAGGTTCGGCAGTCTTACCGAGATCATCGTGTTTCCGGAGCAGGACAACGGCACGCCACATCCGATCACGCCGACAACCGTCGCGTCCCTCCGGTCGATCGCGCATGTCGCATCGGTCGACCTCAGTCTTCAGACGCCGCCGATCCGGGTCCAGCTCGATGGGACGTCGGCCGATCTGCCATCAGGTGCCCGCACTCCGGTCGATGCCGGCGGCGGCGTGCTCAGCCGCGCGACCCCGATGCCGGCCGACGGGGTGCTCCTTCCGGTGTCCTTTGTCAAGAAGGCTGGTGAAACCGCGACCAGCGTGGTTGGCGAACCGGTGTCGTTGATCGCGGGATCGAGTGTTTGCTGTGCGACCGATCGGAACACGCTCACGGTGCTCGGCCCGGATCACACCTTCCAGGCGCATGTCGCCGGCGTCTACGACGACACGGCGACGGCCACTCCGGCCGACCGCGGAAGCAATCCAAGCATTGTCTTCGTCACCGCTGAGCTGGGCGCCACCATCGACGGGGCCTTCGGCGGGCTCACCGGCGGCGAGTACATCGATCACCAGGGGTACAGCAGTGCCCTGGTCACCGCCGATGACGCCCGGCAAACCTCCGCGATCGCCGAGACCATCCGGTCGCAGCGCTTTCGGGTCCAGGATCGAGCCGACCTGCTGGCCCAGGTCCACCTTGTCTTTACGATCATCACCGCCGGACTGGCGGCGGTCGGGTCGATCGCGTTGCTGGTGGCCGCGATCGGGATCGCGAACACCATGATCATGACGGTGCTCGAACGTACCCGAGAGATCGGTATCATGAAGGCGCTCGGGGCGGAACCTGGCGCAATCCGCAGTCTCTTCCTGGTCGAGAGTGCGTTGGTCGGAATCCTGGGCGGGCTCGCCGGCGTCCTGTTCGCCTTCGGCTCGGTGCTCTTGGGCAACGCCGCCTTCAGCCGATTCGTGCAGAACCAGAATCCGGGCAACACCGTTCCCGACCTCTTCATCGTCACGCCCGTGCTGATCGCCTTCGGGCTGGGTCTCGCGCTCGCGATCAGCCTGGTGGGTGGAGCGCTACCGAGCCGGCGCGCGGTGCGCCTGCAGCCGCTGGATGCACTGCGCTACGAATGATCGCTAAGTAACGCCCTTCGCGCGCGCCGGCAGCGGCGCCTTGATCGGAATCTGAATCGTGTACGTGCCACCGCCGCCAGCAAAACGAAGCCGATAGGTCCCAGGCTCCGAGGGCCGCGTGAATTCGCAATAGACGCGTGCGTTGTGATAGAGCGGCGAGTTGGGGGAATCGATCTGTGTTTTGGGCACGGTGATGCCGGCGCCACAACCCTGGCCGATGATGTTGCCGGCGGGGTCGAGAAGGGTGACGGTCGATAGGCCGATGTCAACTGGGGTGGCGCCGTTGATCACGGCCTGAAGATGAACCACGGTCGGAGTCACTTCGAGCACCTCGATGTTGGCCTTCCAGCGCCCGAGCTGGAACTGGTTGGGCGCCGGAACCGGCGTCGATGGGTAAATCGGCAGGACGATCGAGAAGTTCCAACTGGCCCGAACTTGCCCGGGACCGTTGCCCTGCTTCCAGCTCGTGAGCTGGATGGTGAGGTGTGCCAACCCGTCCGCTCCCGGATGTGGTCCCGCCTCGATAACGGAGATGGCGTCTCCTGTGCTGCGGGCGTAGTTGGTCGAGCCTCCGCCGTTGACCAGGCCCTGGTCGTCATCGACCATCACGCTGCTCCTAAAGATGGTGATCGGCGTAGTCGCCCCCTCCATGTGGTAGATGAGCACGATTCGGGCTGCGTCGGCGTACCCGCCGACCAGCCTGGCGGTTAGGCCCTGGTCGGTCGCCTGGATGTCGAGCGGCGTTACCAGCTCGGTTGCTAAGCCGGCAATGTGGAGATCGTCCGCCGGAACCAGAGGCGAAGGCGTTGGCTTAACGGAAGCGGTGGGCTGGGCAGTTGGCATCGCCAGGTTTGTGTGCACCGCCTGCCGGTTGGTCCGCAGCTCGGTGACCCCGATTGCCACCGCCGCGACAAAGAGGATGAGGGTCCCGGCCAACGCGAGATCGTGGCGGAGGGTCGGCTTGGCTGGTTCACGGCGTGTCGGAATCGCGATGCGGGCCATGACCCGCCGCTCCAGGTCGGGCGTAGGAGGAACCGCCTCCTCATATTCGTAGCCGATCCGGCGAATCCGTTGCTCGAGCTCGAGATGGCCAGCCATCAGACGGCCACCTCGGTGCTCGCCGCCGCGGTGGAGAGGCAGCGGCGCAGCTTGCCAAGCGAGCGGTGCACGATCACGCGCACCGTTATTGTCGGCATCCCCAGGATTCGGGCCGTGTCCGCGAAGGACAGGTCTTCGAAGTAGCGCAAATAGAGCGCCCGCCGCTCGCGCAGCCCAAGCCGCTCGAGCGCGTCCAGCAAATCGGGGTCGCCCGCCCGCCGTTCCACGATCGCGAGCGGATCCGCCACGGCCGCGGGTTCCAGTCTTTTGGGCATCCGGGATCGCTGGCGGTGGTAGTCCGTGACGAGGTTCGCGATGATCCGGTACAACCACCGGCGAAACTCGGCTTCCGTCGCCGGCGTTTTTGCTGATGCCCAGGCCTCAGCGTATGCCTCCTGCACGATCTCCTGGGCGATGTCGATGTCCCGGACTTGCATGTAGGCGAATCGGACAGCCGGCCGTGCCGAGATTCGGACCAACGGTTCAAACCATGACCGGTCGTCGGCCTTCAGAGATGGTCCTCCGGGGTTGATCTTGGCACAATCGGTGTCTCGACTCTGCTACCACAACGGACTTTGCAAGTGGAATGTTTCAAGGGTCGAGCCAGGAGTTCTCCTCCTGGCAGGGAACGGCAAGGGAACCACTGGCTGACGTGGCTGGTATCAAGGGATAGCAATCGATCGGTGGAGGGCCGGCCACTGGACGAATCCGCTCTTGTCGACCGCGCGAAGCACGGCGATGTCAATGCCTATGAAGCACTCGTCCAGCAGTACCAGGAGCTGGCGTTTCGGGTCGCCTACCAGGTCACCGGGAATGCCGCGGATGCCGAGGACGCCGCCCAGGAGGCGTTCGTGAACGCGTACTACGCGCTCGGCCGGTTCCGCTCGGGCTCGCCGTTTCGTCCCTGGCTGCTACGAATCGTCGCCAACGAGGCGCGCAACCGGCGCAGCGCCGCGGCCCGCCGGACCGCTCTTGTGGAGCGAGCCCAGGTCGCCGGGGCCTCGGGAGAAGCCGGCCCTTCTCCCGAGGCCAAGGCCGAAGCCAGTGAATTTCGGTCGATCCTCGTCCAGACGCTGCAGAGTCTTCGCGAGGAGGACCGGCTGATCCTCGCCTATCGCCTCTTCTTCGATCTCTCGGAGGCCGAGATGGCGCAGGCGCTGGCCTGCCCTCGCGGAACCGTGAAGTCCAGGCTATCGCGGGCTCTTGCGCGATTGCGTGCGGCCCTCCCGGCCGACCTTCGGCTCAGCTCAGCGACAGGAGGCGGCGATGGCTGATCCTCGCCGATTTAGCGACGCGGAGTTGCAGGGCGCGCTTCGCAACCTGGCGCCGACATTCCCCTATCCGCCGACTCCCAACCTTGCCGCCGTAGTGCGCACCCGAATCGCTTCCCCCCGGGTGGTGCCGTCGCGCCGTCGACAGCTCTGGCGTGATCCCTGGCGCCTGGCTCTTGCGGCAGCGGTTCTCCTTATCGTGCTGGGCGCGGCGGCGCTGATCAACCCACCGAGCCGCGATGCGATCGCGCATTTCTTTCATGTCGAGGGCGTCATCGTGACCCGCGCGCCCTCACCGCTGCCTTCACTGTCGCCCATCTCACCCCTTGACCTCGGACAGCGAACGACGATAGAGGCGGCTCAGTCGCGGGTGAGTTTCAAAATCGTGGTGCCACCCGAGCTGGGAACGCCCGACGCGGTCTATCTCCAGAGCGGGATTCCGGGCGGCGAGGTGGCGCTGGCGTACAAACCGCGGCCGGGCATCCCCGCAGTGCGAGAGACCGGGCTCGGCGTGCTCGTCAGCGAATTCCGTGGCGACCTCAATCCAGACTTCCTCCTGAAGACGATCGGCCCGGACACGCGGCTCGAAGAGACATCGGTGCATGGCGACGCCGCGTGGTGGCTCGAAGGCCAGCCACACGAGGTCATCGTGAAGGCCTCGCCGGGCACGTACCAGACCGAGACGCTGCGCCTTGCCTCCAGTACGCTCATCTGGAGCCACAACGGCGTGACCTATCGAATCGAGTCGGGCCTGTCGAAAGCGGATGCCATGAGGATCGCCGCCGGTCTTCCCTGAGCTGGCTCTCCGCCGGTGCGGCGCGTCGCGGCCGGCGGCGCGTGGTCTCCGGGTCCCACGGCCGCCGGCCTAACGCTTGAGCGCATTGTCAAGCCTGGTTGCGACAACTGCCTGTCGCAGCTGCGCGGATTCTTCGGTCCGCGTTCACAGCTCGTTCACAGCTGCGGTCAAAGATAAGGCCAGAAATCAAATGGATTCGAAGGAGAACGAAATGAGCGACACGAAAGACAGGAATCGGAAATTGGCGATGCTGGGCGGCCTCGGGCTTGGCCTGGCACTGCTCGGCCGGAAGCGGCGCTGGCGCCGCTACGCGATGGGCCGAATGATGATGGGCCCCGGATTTGGCGGCTACGGTCGTTGGAGCCGCTTCGGCGGCTACCAACCGTGGGGTCACGGGGAGCAGCAGCAGGGCTTTACGCTTCCGCCGTTCATCGAGGCGACCTTGAAGGCGTGGCACGACCGCGAGCACGGAAAGGCTCAGCCAGCGGCCCCCGGCGCGGAGCCGGCCGGACCGGCACAGGTCTGATCGACTTTCCCCTCCCGAACTGAGGCGGAGGTTCCCACTCCGCCTCATCCCCTCGGCATACGATGGCCCTGTTGAAGACGATCCTGGTGGTGGACGATGAGCCGCAGATTGTGCGCTTGGTCCGCGACTACCTCGAGCACGGCGGCTTCAAGGTCGTGACCGCGTCCGATGGACCAAGCGCCCTTCGGACGGTTTCGACACTGCGGCCCGACCTGGTCATCCTCGATCTCGGGCTTCCCGGGGTCGACGGACTCGACGTGACGCGGTCGCTCCGCCGGAACGGTGAAGTCCCGATCATCATGCTGACGGCCAGGACGGACGAGTCCGACAAGCTGGTCGGCCTCGAGCTTGGCGCTGACGACTACGTGACCAAACCCTTCAGCCCCAAGGAGCTGGTCGCCAGGGTCCGCTCGGTACTTCGCCGCAGCGACGCGACCAAAAAGCCGAGCGATGCGATCAGGGTTGCCGATGTCGAGCTCAACGTCCCGAGCATGAAGGTCACGGTTTCGGGTCGACCGATCGAGCTGACGCAGACCGAGTTCCAGTTGCTGGCGACCATGGCGCGACAACCCGGAAGGGTGTTCAGCCGCGCGCAGCTCCTCAATGCGGTGCACGGCGTTGCCTTCGAATCGTACGAACGGGCCATCGATGCCCACGTCAAAAATCTGCGGAGGAAAATCGAGCCCGACCCGCACAACCCGCGGTACCTGCAGACCGTGTTCGGCGTCGGATATCGGTTCGCGGATTTGCGCCGATGAGCCCCGAAGGCTATCAGCCACCGACGGGTGGAGGGCCTGGATGGGGGCCTCCGCCATGGCGACGGGGCGGCTGGCGCCGCCCGGGGCCACCACCCTGGTGGCCGCAGGGAGAGAGCTGGCCGCCTACTGGAGCTCCGCCGTGGCGGCGGATGGGACGACGTTTCATGTGGCGGATCGCCTGGTTCATGGCCGTTGCCTTTCTCCTCATTGCCGTGGTCCTGACCGCTGGGGTGGTGCTGGTGGGCACCGCCGTTGGCCTGATCCCATCCACTCCGATCGAGCGGGTCCTCGCCGTTGCGGCGCTGGTTGGCTTCGTGATTTTCGTCAGCCGAGCCGGCCGGCGTTTTGGGCGAATGGCTCTTGGCGTTGGCGACCTGATCGACGCCGCAGGCCGGATCGAGTCCGGCGACTACGGGATTCAAGTCCCCGAGCGAGGACCGCGAGAGGTGCGCACCCTGGCGCGGAGCTTTAACTCGATGAGTGCGCGGCTGGCTGCCACCGAGCGGAACCGACGAGCATTTGTCGCGGACCTGACGCATGAGTTTCGCACGCCGCTGGCGGTGATCCGTGGTCAGGCCGAAGGCATCTCCGATGGCGTGTATCCCGGCGACCAGGCGCATGTGACGCCGATCCTCGATGCGACGCAATCGCTGGAAACGCTGGTCGAGGCGCTGGGCACGATGACGATGGCGGACGTCGGTGGTCTGCGGCTGCATCGCGAAGCCGTTGAGGTTGGTGTTCTGGTCAATAGCACCGTCGGGGCGTTCCAGGCGATGGCGGACGGCGCCGGTGTCACGCTGTCCTCGCAGGTAGCACCTGACACGCCGTCGATCGATGCCGATCCAGTCCGGATTCGGAGTGTGCTGATGAACCTGCTGTCGAATGCCATCCGCTACACACCAACGGGCGGTGCGGTGACGGTCGCTGCCCAGCGTGCGGGCGACGCCGTCGTGATCAGCGTTCGCGATACCGGGTCGGGCATTCCTGAAGATCTGCGCGCCCATGTCTTCGAGCGGTTCGTCAAAGGTCCAGGATCGCCGGGCGCCGGTCTTGGCCTGGCGATCTCGAAGGATGTCGTCACCGCCCATGGCGGCACGATCGAGCTGACCAGCGAGGTGGGGAAGGGGACGGAGGTCCGCGTCACGCTGCCGATCGCGCGCTAGGGCCACCTACAATCGTCGCGATCATGGATGCGACGGAACGCACGTATCGGATCATCGTTCTGGCGGGCGATGGGATTGGGCCCGAGGTCACGAGCGCGGCGCGTCGCGTTCTCGACGCGGCCGCCAATCGCGCCGGCCTTCGGCTCGACTACGTCGAGGAGCTGGTCGGCGGTGCCGGGGTCGATGCCTATGGAATCGCGTTGCGCCCGGAGACGCTGCGGATGTGCAAAGCGGCGGACGCCGTGCTCTTCGGCTCGGTCGGCGGACCGAAGTGGGATGACGCCGCGCCCCAGAGCAAACTCCGGCCGGGGTCGGCGTTGCTGGGCCTGCGAAAAGGACTCGGGCTGTTCGCAAACCTCCGGCCCGTTCGGGTCGACCCGGCCATGCTCTCGAGCTCGGTCCTCCGTCCGGAACGGGCCCGCGACGTCGACCTCCTGGTCGTCCGCGAGCTGACCGGCGGGCTCTATTTCAGCAAGCCAAAACGGCGTTACGAGACCGCCCGAGGCGAAGCGGCCGTCGACACGATGCGCTACAGCCGCCCCGAGATCGAGCGCGTCGCGATTCGCGCCTTTGAGTTGGCGCGATCGCGCCGCCACAAAGTCTGCTCGGTCGACAAGGCGAACGTCCTCGAGAGTTCAAGGCTGTGGCGTTCGGTCGTGACGGACGTGGCGGGACGCTATCCGGACGTCGCCTGCTCGCACCTGCTGGTCGACGCCTTTGCCATGGACATGTTGCGCCGCCCGCAGGCCTTCGACGTGGTCGTTACCGAGAACATGTTTGGCGACATCCTGACCGATGAGGCCTCCATGCTGGCGGGGGCGTTGGGCATGCTGCCGTCGGCCAGCCTCGGCGCTGGAACGCTGGGCCTGTACGAGCCAATCCACGGATCGGCGCCCGATATCGCCGGCAAGGGAATTGCCAATCCAATCGGCGCCATTCTGAGCTCGGCGTTGCTGCTGCGCTGGTCGCTGGGCCAGGAGGAGGCGGCGCAGTCGATCGAGCGGGCCGTGTCGCAGGTACTGGCCGCGGGTTTGCGCACTGCCGATATCGCGGCCGACGGTCAATCGCCGGTCGGCACGACCCCGATGGCCGACGCGATCGTCAGCGCGCTGCGCTGAATCCCAGCACGGGCTGCAAGGCGTCGAGGGTGGGCTCGACGGCCGAGGGAAGCTTGCTGCTCCTGATAATGGCGTCCTGGTCCTTGAGGCCATGGCCGGTGAGGACACACACAACGGGTCCATCGGCGTGATGGTTGGTTGCTCGCCGGACCAGCAACGCCACGCTCGCCGCAGAGGCGGGCTCGACGAGTAGGCCTTCTTCCTGGCTCAGACGTCGGTGGGCCGACAAGATTTCCGCGTCGCTGATTGCCTCGATCGTTCCTCGAGATTCATCGCGGGCCTGGATCGCGGTTTTCCAGGATGCCGGATTTCCAATGCGGATGGCTGAGGCGACGGTACGTGGTTCCGAGACTGGCTGACCGGTGACCAGCGGCGCCGCCCCCGCCGCCTGGGCGCCGTGCATGGTTGGCAGCGAGGTCGATTGACGCTGATGCAGTTCGCAGAAGCCGCGCCAGTAGGCGCTGATGTTTCCGGCGTTGCCCACCGGGATGTAGAGCGCGGCCGGCGCTCGGCCCAGGTCCTCGACGATCTCGAAGGCGGCCGTCTTCTGGCCCTCGATGCGGTCGGGATTGACCGAATTGACCAGAGCGACGCCGGGTTCGTGGGCCAGCTGCCGCACGAGCTGTAGGGCTGTATCGAACGAGCCCTTGATCAAGGCGATCGTCGCGCCATAGGCGACCGCCTGCGCCAGCTTTCCGGCAGCCACACCATCGGCCGGCACGACGACGACCGCTCGCATGCCGGAGCGAGCGGCGTACGCCGACGCCGACGCGCTCGTATTGCCGGTCGAAGCGCAGAGCAGCGTCCGCGCCCCCCACTCGATCGCCTTGGCGGTCGCCAGGGCCATGCCTCGGTCCTTGAAGGACCCCGTCGGATTGAGTCCCTCAAATTTGAAATAGAGCTGGTCCAGGCCGATGGATGGACCGATTCGCGATGAACGAATCAACGGCGTCGAGCCCTCACCGAGTGTGATCCGTGGCGTGGCATCGGTCACCGGCAGATAGCGTGCGTAGCGTTCGATGATGCCGATCGCCATCGCGCCATGCTAGCGTTCGCAGATGGCCGAACGGTTTCGCGTTGGCGTCATCGGCATGGGCAATGTTGGCGGAGCACTGGTTCGCCGGCTGACCGAGGATGCCGACCAGATTGCCGAGGCGGCGGGCCGGCCGATCGTCCTGGAAGCCATCGCGGTTGCGCATCGCGGGCGACGTCAGGCGCCGGCCGAATTCGTCACCGCCGAGGAGCTACTCGGCCGCAAGGTCGATGCGGTCGTCGAGCTGATCGGCGGGATCGAGCCCGCCCATACCTATATAAATAAGGCGCTGACGGCGGGCCGGCAGGTGATCACGGCGAACAAGCAGGTGATCGCGGCCCACGGTCCGTCGCTCGCGCGCCTGGGCCCGCTCCGGTTCGAGGCTTCAGTGGCGAGCGCGATCCCCATTGTGGAACTTCTTGCCGAAACCTTTGCGGCCGAGCGAATCCGCTCGATCTCCGGCATTCTCAACGGCACCACCAACTCGATGCTGGAGACGATGGCCGCAGGCGCGAGCTATGAGGATGCGCTGGCGGATGCCCAGCGCCGTGGACTGGCGGAAGCCGATCCGAGCGCCGATGTCGATGGGCATGACCCGGCGGCCAAGCTCGCCATCCTGGCGATGCTGGCCTTTCGCCTCTGGCTCGACGTCTCGCAGATCGAACGAACCGGCATCCGCGGGCTTGATCAGACGCGCCTGGCCGAATCTCGCAACCGCGGCTGCGTTGTCAAGTTGATCGCTGCGGCCACCCTGAATGAGATGGGTCGGATCGATGCCGATGTCAGACCGCGCCTGATCCCTCGCGATTTACCCATGGCTCAGGTCAACGGTCCGATGAACGCGATTGAACTCGACGCCGCCAAGGGGGGACCGCTCCTGCTGACTGGCCTCGGGGCCGGCCCCGATGCGGCCGCCAGCGCGGTGCTTGCCGACCTGGTCCGCGCGGCTCGAGGGACACCGGCATCCGCCGGACGGCTACTCGCCGGCCTCGCCGATAAACCGGTGGTCGCCGTCCGATCCCTTGGGCCGATGGCCCCGTATCCTGCTGCCTCATGAACCGAACGGCATGGCTGTCTCACTGACGCTCGATCAGGTCAAAGAGCGGGCGCGGCGGGCGCCGATGGTCCCGGTATTTCGCGACATGCTCTCGGACGCGCTGACGCCAGTCACAGCATTTGCCGCACTCAGCGCAGATGGACCGGCGTTTCTGCTCGAGAGCGTCGAACGTGGGGAACACCTTGGCCGCTATTCCTTCGTCGCCGCAGACCCAATGGCGATCATCACTATTGCGGGCGGTCGCGCCACGGTGCAGGAGGGAGAGGGCCAGCGCGAACTGCCCGGCGCCGATCCGTGGAAAGCGCTGGAGACATATCTCCAAGGCTTCAGGGCCGAGGCGGCCGAGGGGCTTCCCGAAGGATTCTGTGGCGGTGCGGTCGGCTACTTTGCGTACGAAGCGTCGCGTTATCTGGAGCGTCTTCCGGTTCCTACCGCCGATCCCATGCAGGTGCCCGATGGCGTCTTCATCGTGACCGACACGCTCGCCTGCTTCGATCACGTCCGCCATCGACTCAAGCTGGTCACCCATGTTCGAACCCAGGATGGGCCGATCGAGGAGCAGTACCGAGAAGCTGTAGCCCGTATCGATGACCTGGCTCGCCGGCTGCTGAGTCCGGTCGAGTTGCGCCCGCTCGAACCGGCCGATCGTCCCATCGCGAATGAGCCGCGTGGCAGCATGTCGCAGCAGGCATTCTTCGACGCGGTCGAGCGGGCGAAAGCATACATCCTGGCCGGGGACATCTACCAGGTTCAGGTCGCGCAACGATTCACGGTCGCGCAGCAGGGCGACCCACTTGATGTCTATCGGCTGCTGCGCGCGCTGAATCCGTCGCCTTACATGTATTTCCTGCGCCTGCCTGAGCTCACGATCCTCGGGACCTCGCCCGAGATTCTGATCACGGTGCAAGGTCGGGATCTACGCTATCGGCCGATCGCCGGCACCAGGCGTCGCGGCAGGGATGGGGTGGCCGACCAGCGGATGGAGGACGAGCTTCGTTCGAGCGACAAAGAACGCGCGGAGCACGTCATGCTGGTCGATCTCGGCCGCAATGATCTGGGCCGAGTGTGCGAAATCGGCAGCGTGAAAGTGACCGAGCTGATGACCGTCGAGCGGTACTCGCACGTCATGCACCTGGTCTCGAACATCACTGGGCGTCTGCGCTCCGACTGCACGCCGATGGATGCGCTGCGCGCCTGCTTCCCCGCCGGCACGGTGACCGGCGCCCCAAAGATCCGAGCCATGGAGATCATCGCCCAGCTCGAAGGCGAGCGCCGTGGCGTGTATGCCGGCGCGATCGGCTACCTGAGCTTCACCGGTGACATCGATACCTGCATCGCGATTCGCACCATGGTGGTCAAGGATGGCTGCGCCACCGTCCAGGCCGCGGCAGGCATCGTCGCGGATTCCACCCCGGCGGAAGAGTTTCTCGAGACGCGCAATAAGGCATCCGCCCTGCTTCAGGCGCTGGCCGGGGCCGAGTGAGCGTGACCGCCGACCTCGTCCTGGTGATCGACAACTACGATTCCTTCACGTACAACCTGGTGCAATATTTGGGCGAGCTCGGCAAGCCGGTCATGGTCCGGCGAAATGACGAGATCACGCTGGCCGAGGTCGTGGCGCTAAAGCCGGTGGCGGCGGTGCTGTCTCCCGGTCCCGGGACACCGGCGGACGCCGGGATTTGCAAAGACCTGCTCCTGGAGCTCGGGCCGACGCTGCCGACGCTCGGTGTGTGTCTCGGTCATCAATGCCTGGGCGAGGCCTTCGGCGGAAAGGTGAGGCGGGCTTCGCAGGTGATGCACGGCAAAGTCTCACGCGTCCTGCATCGGGAGGATTCGGTCTTTCGCGGACTTCCAAGTCCCTTCAACGCAACCCGCTACCACTCGCTCGTTGTGGACCGGACGGATTTGCCGACCGAGCTCGAGGTGACGGCGTGGACGGAGGACTCGACCGTGATGGCCTTGCGCCATCGCCGATATCCGCTCGCCGGGGTGCAGTTCCATCCTGAGGCGATCCTCACCGAGCACGGCCATAAGCTGCTCATGAACTTCCTGGATGACGCGAGCGCATGGCATCAGGCGAAGACCTGATCTATCGACAGATTTTCACAACCGCGTGGTGCCGACAAACCCACTGATCGTTTCGAGATTGTTTCGACTGGATGGTTCGAGGGCGTGATACCGTGACGTTTGGTTGTCCGTGAAAACAATTGCTGGAGGTCTACCGTCGATGCCGACGTCTGATCGGCCGCGTCTCGCGGTCATCGCGCATGACGGCAAGAAGGCCGACCTGGTGGCTTTCGCGACGTTCAATCGGGCCCGCCTGGCGGAGTATCAGCTGGTCGCGACTGGAGCGACCGGCGATCTTCTGCGCGATAAGGTTGGACTCGAGGTGGAGAGCGTGACGCCGGGGCCGCATGGGGGAGACGTGCAGATCGCGAGCCGGGTGGTCGAAGGTACCGTCGATGCGGTCATCTTCCTGGTCGATCCGCTGGACAAGCATCCGCATGATCCCGACATCCAGACCCTGCTTCGCATCTGCAACGTCTGCAATGTGCCGCTGGCGACCAATATCGCCACGGCCGACGTGCTGATCAGCTCACCGCTCCTGGAAGCGCTTCGGGTCGCGAGCTAAGTCGCGCGCAGCGCGGACGATAGATCGAGCGTCCCGTCGAGCAAGGCCTTACCGATAATCGCGCCTTCGGCACCGGCAGCCTTGAGCGCGTTGAGATCGTCGAGCGTGGCGGTGCCGCCAGCGACCAGCACCGGGAGGCCGAGCGGCTGCAGGCAGCGGAGGCCCGCCAGGTCGACCCCCTTCAAAGTGCCGTCCCGCTCGATGCTGGTGTGAATGAACCGCCGTGCGCCCGCACTGAGGAGCGTCTGAGCAACGTCGAGAAGACCGGCTTCCGACTCTGCCGTCCAGCCGCGGACGGCCAGGGTCTCGCCGCGCGTATCCAGACTGACCGCCAGGTGATCACCGAATCGGTGCGCCCATTGGCCGAATGATTCCGGCGACTCGATGGCCGCCGTGCCAACAATTACCCGCGCGACCCCGCGCTCGAGGGCGGCCTCGACACCAGCCATCGTGCGCGCCCCTCCCCCAGCCTGGACCGAGACACGCACCGCAGCCGCGATCTCGGCAATGACCTCGAGGTTGCGCCAGCGACCTTCGCGCGCGCCATCGAGGTCGATGACGTGGAGCCACCGTGCACCGGCCGCGGCGAACCGCTGGGCGAGTGCGACCGCGTCCTCATCGAAGCGGCTGACCTTGTCGAACCTGCCCTGGTGCAGCCGTACCGGCTCGCCATTGAGCAGGTCGATGGCGGGAAGTATTAGCGTGTTAGCATGTTAGCATGCTAAAGCGGCACCCTCCGTCGCCCGACTGGGTGACCCCCCAGATCCGCGATCTGCTCGACACCATCGTGGGCCTCAAGTCGATGGACCAGGCCGAGCGGTTCTTCCGAGATCTATGCACAATCCCCGAGCTGAATACGCTGGCAGCCCGCTGGGAGGTCGCTCGCTTGCTGGAGAAGGGAGTGCACTATGCCGAGATCGCCGAGCGCACCGGCGCCAGCACCGCGACGATCACCCGCATCAATACCTGGCGTCGGTTCGGGGCCGGCGGCTACCGGCTTCAGCTCGGGCGGAAAAAGGCGCGCTCGCGATGAACGCCAAGCGTGGCCTCGCAGATGGCCGGTTGCGGCTGGCGATGCCAAACAAAGGCCGGCTGGCCGAACCGGCGATCATCCTGCTGCGGGAGGCGGGCTACCGCTTCGAATCGGACGATCGGCGCCTCTTCGCCCCCTGCGACAACTTTCCGCTCGATCTCCTCTTCGTGCGTGCCGAGGACATCCCGGAGTACGCGGCCGATGGTGTCGTCGACGTCGGTATCACCGGCTCGAACCTGGTCGCGGAGAAAGCCAGCACCGTCGACCGGTGCATGCCGCTCGCTTTCGGGCACTGCGCGCTGCAGATCGCCGTTCCCGATGACCGCCCGCTCGACCGTATCGACGACCTGGCTGGACGGCCGGTGGCCACCTCGCATCCCCGGACGACCGCCCGTTTCTTCGCCGAGCGCAGGGTGGCCGTGGAGCTGATCGAAATCAGCGGCGCGGTCGAGATCACGCCTCTCCTTGGCGTCGCCGACGCGATCGTCGACCTGGTATCGACTGGCAGCACGCTGGCGGTCAACGGCCTACGTGCCATCGAGACCATCCTGGAATCGGAGGCGCTGCTGATCAGCCACCCCGCATTGAACGACGAGAAGGCGCGGCGGCGCCAGCACCTGCAGACCATGCTCGCCAGCGTCATCGCGGCGCGTCGCAAGAAGTACGTGATGATGAATGCCCCGGCCGATGCCCTCCACCTGATCAAGGGTGTGATCCCGGGCATGCAGTCGCCGACGGTCATGCCGCTCGCCGATCCCGCCATGATCGCGGTGCACGCGGTCGTCGATGCCGATGCGGTGTGGGCCCTGCTCGGTCCACTCAAGGCGGTCGGCGCCACGTCGATCCTGGTACTGCCGATCGAGAAGCTGATCCCATGAGCGGACCGCGGTCGGCGTCGCGGCAGCGAAGAACAAAGGAGACGGCGGTTACCATACGGCTCGCCCTCGATGGACAGGGGGCTGGCGAGGTCGCCACGGGACTACCCTTCCTCGACCATTTGTTGCGCGCCCTCGCCGTGCACGGACGCTTCGACCTGGACATCGCCGCCACCGGTGACCTCGAGGTGGATGCCCATCACACCGTCGAAGACGTGGCGCTGGTGCTCGGCGAGACCATCGGGGAGGCGCTCGGCGATCGAAGCGGCATCGTGCGATTTGGTGATGCCACGGTTCCGCTCGACGAGGCTCGCGCCATGGTCGCCGTCGATGGCGGCGGACGGGGCTATGCCGTCATCGACCTCCCGTTACGAGGACCGGCTCTGGGGACGCTCCCCGCCAGTCTCTTGCCGCACTTTCTGGAAACGCTTGCCCTCCGCGGCGGTCTGACGCTGCACGTCGTGGCGTCTGGGCGCGATGACCACCATGTCGCTGAGGCGACGTTCAAGGCCCTGGCCCGCGCGCTGCACCAGGCGTGCGCGGCCGATCCGATATTGGCCGGGCGCAGCGTCAGCACGAAATGATCACCATCGTCGACTTCGGCGCGGGAAACATGCGAAGTATTGAAAACGCGCTCGAGCGGATCGGGACACCCGTCCGGATTGCGGCCACGCCAGAGGCCGTGGCGAGCGCAGACGCCCTCATCCTTCCCGGCGTTGGTGCGGCGGCGCCAGCGATGGCGCGGCTGCGCGAGCGCAAGCTTGCCGCGCAGATTGTCGATGCGATCGCCAATGGAGTTCCGTTCCTCGGGATTTGTCTGGGGATGCAGCTCCTCTTCGAGCGCAGCGCTGAAGATGGCGCGTCCTGCCTCGGAGTCTTTCCCGGAAGCGTGGAGCGAATGGTGACGACGGAGAAGCTGCCGCATGTCGGGTGGAACACCATCGACGTGACGCGGCCCCACCCCGTCCTCTCGCCGCTGGACGGCGAGGCGATGTACTTCGTTCACTCCTATGCCGTTGTTCCGGCGAACCGCGACCTGATCATCGCGGAGACCAGCCACGGAGGCCCGTTTGTCAGCGCCATCGCCGCGGACCAGGTCGTCGCCGTCCAGTTCCATCCGGAGCGAAGCGGTCAGGCCGGGTTGCGACTCCTGGAGAGCTTCGTTCGCTTTGCCGGCGTTGGGGCGGCCCATGTTGCGTAAGCGGATCATCCCCTGCCTGGACGTCGCGGGCGGTCGCGTCGTGAAGGGAACCCATTTTCGAGAGCTACGCGACCAGGGCGATCCCGTCGAGCTGGCCCGAGCGTATTCCAGTCAGGGGGCAGACGAGGTCGTATTTCTCGACATCGATGCGGCGCCCCAGGAGCGGGGAACGCTCGTCGACATCGTGGAGCGGACCGCGTACGAGGTGTTCATCCCGTTCACGGTCGGCGGCGGCATCCGCGAGGTGGATGAGATCCGCGCCCTGTTGCGCGCCGGCGCAGACAAGATCTCGATCCAAACGGCGGCGGTTCAGCGTCCGGAACTCATTACGGAAGGGGCTCGAGTTTATGGGTCGCAATGCATCGTCGTCGCCATCGACGCGAAGCGCGAGGCTGACGATGGCTGGCAGGTCTACACCCATGGCGGACGCCAGCCAGCCGACATCGAGGCGGTGGCCTGGGCGAAGGAGGCCCAACGCCGGGGTGCGGGCGAGATCCTGCTCACGAGCATCGATGCAGATGGGACGCGACGCGGATACGACCTGGCGTTGACTCGCGAAGTGGCGGATGCAGTCAACATCCCGGTGATAGCCTCTGGCGGCGCGGGCCATCCGCAAGACCTGGCCGCGGTGCTGGTCGAGGGGCATGCCGACGCGGCGCTGGCCGCCTCGATCTTTCACGAGGGCAGGTTCTCGATCAGCGAAACCAAGCAGTATTTACGGAACCGCGGCATTCCAGTTCGATGAAGAGCCCTGACCCAACGGCGTTGACCTTTGACGAGAAGGGATTGATCGTGGCGATTGCCCAGGATGCCGCGACGGGAACCGTGCTGATGGTCGCCTACATGGACCGCGAGGCGCTGGCACGAACCGTTCAAAGCGGCGAAGCGCACTTCTGGAGCCGCAGCCGGCAGTCGCCCTGGCACAAAGGCGAAACGTCGGGCAACGTCATGCGTGTGGAGGCGATCCAGGCCGACTGTGATGGCGATGCCCTGTTGCTGAGCGTGCGTCCCGCCGGACCGGCGTGCCATACCGAAAACCGGTCGTGTTTCGCCGAACCGGCGACGCTCCTCGACTCACTCGAAGCGACGATCCATTCGCGCAGGGTCGAGCGACCGAGCGACTCGTACAGCGCGACCCTCTTCAACGGCGGTCGGCCCGCCATCATTCGAAAATTCGGTGAAGAAGCCGTTGAGGTGATGGTTGCGGCTGACCACGAAGACGAGGATGCGCTCGTCCATGAGGTCGCGGACCTTTGGTTTCATTCGATGCTGGTCCTGGAGGAACGCGGGGTCGGAGCGGCTCGGGTGCTCAGCGAACTTGCCGCTCGGTCGCACCGCACAGCCTGAGGTTGCCTGGTCGCGCGGCCAGGGTGCATGATGGCGGCTGCCGGGATACCGGCAGAGGAGGTAACGGATGGCCGATCCGAAGCAAGTCGCACGGCAGTCGATCGACATGTTCAACTACGGGAAAATCGACGAGTGGGGTAAGACGGTGCGGGAGGATGCCGAGATCGTCAGCCCAATGGCCGGCACGGTCAAAGGCCGCGACGCGATGATCGGATACTTCAAGCAGATGCGGCAGACGTTTCCGGATGCGCGAATCGACATCCACAAAGTCATTGCCGAAGGCAATACCATCGTTGTCGAGTACACGTTCACCGGCACCAACAAAGGTCCGATGCAATTGCCGACGGGCGATACGATCCCCGCAACGAACAAGACGCTCAGCGGACCCGCGCTCGATATCGCGGAAGTCGATGATCAGGGGCGGTTGAAGTCGTTGCGACAGTACTTCGACGTTGCCAGGGGACTGCAACAGCTCGGCCTGGCACCACAGCCTGCCGCCGCGGCGCGCACCTAAGCACACAGTCCCGACAACAAGAAGGGGGTTGGATCAACCAACCCCCTCCACGCTCCCACAGGGGGGAGGGAGATTCGTCTAGTTAGGGAACGGTCGGGCGCTGGCCCGCGTTCTCCTGCGCCTCGCGCGCAGCGCTCTCGCCCTGCTCGTGGGTCGCATTCTCGTTCGGCGTAAACGTCCCGGACCGGCCACCGGGGCGCTGGCCGGAGTTCTCCTGGGCCTCGACCGTGGCGCTCTCACCGGACTCATGGGTTGCATTTTCATTTGACTTGAACGTACCGGCGCTCGCGCTCGGGGCGGCCGTCGCCGCGGTTAGCTGCAGTGTTCCCGGCGCAGGCGCGGGATTGTTGCTGGCCGTCGCCGCGAGCGGCCCGGCCAGGGTCGCTCCAATGGCGCCGCCGGCGATGATGCCGCCCGCCATTCCGGCGATCAACATCAGGCGTTGGCTTGGCGTCATGCTCTCACCTCCTTCTTAATCCGGAATCCGGGCATGGAAGATGACACGGCATCCATGATGCCGGCAGCATATGGTCAGAAACCTTTCAAAACGATTACAGGCCGGAGGCGTAGTAGTAGATCGCCGGTCCGGCCGGTACCGCCAGCCGCTCGACGATTTGCCGGGCCTCCCGAGATAACCCGCCAGGTCGGGAGCTGCCGACGACGAGGATGCCGACCAGCTCCTGGCCAATCGTCAGCGGCTCGGCGTGGAAACTGCGGGTTCGGTCCTCGCTGATCCGATGGCTCATGTCCTGGCCCAGATCGAGCCGCAGAAGGTCGGAGTCGGAATAGGCCTCACGCGCAGCCAGCGCTTGCTGCCACGTTTGGGGAAAAGTCACGACGGGCAGCGGTGGTCGGGGCGCCATGAGAATGCCGCTGCCACCGCCCAGCGTCACGACGAATGAAAGCGCGTTCGTGCTCGCTTGATACAGACCCAGCGCCGCGGCGTTCGCGCCGGCAAGTGTCCGCGCTCCAGCCACCAGCGCCACCATCGCGGGCCGGCCCGACTCCGCGCGTACGAGCTGCCGCACCAAGGGATGCACCGCGGCCATGCGACGACCCTCTTCGATGTAGTCGCGGTTTATCGCCTCCCAGAGGTAAGCATTCTCAGTGGCCAGCTGGCCGTCGGCCGACTCGGCTGGAGGCTCCCGCTCGTCGATGACGCGGGCGATGGCTTCGAGGGTGAAGCCGCGCTCACGGATAAGGGTCTTGATGAGCAGCACGCGCTCGACATCGGCTTCCGAGTAGAGCCGCGTCCCGCCACTGGAGCGCTGCGGCGCGAGGAGCCCATGCTGCTCTTCCCATAGACGGAGGGTGGCCGGAGTCAAGCCTGTTCGACGACTGACGGCACCGATCCGATAAAGGCCGATTGGCATAAGTGCCTAGGTGTTGTTCCTCCTCGCCCGAGGTCCATAGCGTATCGCCAAATCTGCAGTAAATCTAGTTGCTCGCCGAACCGACCTCCTGAATAATCGCACGAGAAGGAATCGTGTCGAAGCCTTCCCGAGGGGTGGTCGCAGTTGGTGGCCTCTCGGTTATTGCGCGCTCGATGCCAGCCTCCGCCTCGAGTGCCGACGGCAGTGCCCTCCGCTCTGCCGTCGGCGCGTGGCTGGCAGGAGCCGAGGTGGCGGTATGCGCCATCACGGCGCAGGATTTTGCGTCCGAGCTGAGCCTCGATATCACCCGGGCGGGCATCGACGTGAGTCGCGTTCGAGCCGGCACTGATACCGAAGCATCTCTGCATGGGGAGATCGATCCGACGGTCGACCAGCTGGGCAGCATCGGTCCTGACTGGGCGGTCCATGTCTGCGGGGTGGCGGTCGCGCGCCAGCGCGAGATCGTGCGCGCTGTCACGCATCGAGCTGCGCTGATTACGCTCGACGGCCCATCACTTTCAGCGCACACGCAAGCCCCTGCCACGGAGGTACTGGAGCTGGCCGGCGAGTGCGATGCCTTCCTCCCGGGTCGCGGAGAGGTGGAGCGGCTCTGGCCGGGGCAGCCGCCCCGCGAGGTGCTGCGGATGCTGGCCCGACGAGGGGTTCGGGCAGCCGTCATCAAGCTTGGGGTCGGCGGCTCGATCGGGATCCGCGACGGCATCATCTCGTGGATGCCGGCGTTTCCCGTAACAGCGAGCGGCGCGACGAGTGGCGGGGATGCTTATGCGGGCGCGTTCGCCGCCAGGTTTTCGATCGATCGGAATCTGCCGCGGGCCATGGCCTGGGCGACCGCGGCGGCGTCGGTGGTCGTCGAATCGTTCATGCTGCTCGACCAACTCACGGAATTCGCCCGACGGACCGTGGAATATCGCGCCCGAATGCTCGAAGCGGACATCAGGCGCGAGACGCCCTGAGTCCAATCCGTGCCCCGTCCGCGGCGATGTCTACCGCGAGCACGGTTCCGTCAACATCAAGCGACCTGGCCGCCCTGCGCATGGCTGTCCTGACCTGCTCGAGCTTGCGGTCAACGATCGCAATGACGCTACCGCCCGCGCCGCTCAGCGCGGCTCCGAGGGCGCCGGCCTGCTCGGCGGCGGTGATCATGTCGTCGAGATAGGGATAGGCTCGCGTCCGGCCAGGTTGATGCAGCCGGTCATCCATCGCGCTTCGCAGCAACCCGCGATCCCGCTGCAGGACGGCTAGCACCCATTCCGCAACCCGTCCGAGGTTGAACACGGCGTCTTCGCGAGCGGGCCGGCGCGGGACCAGGCGCCGCGCCTCGTGGGTGGGGGATAGCTGAGCCGGAACAAAGACGACCGCGCGCCAGCGGGGCGGCCAGTCGAGCCGATGGACCCGCGCGCCGCCGTCCTCGATGGCGGCGACGCAGAAGCTGCCGTACAACGCTGCGGCCAGGTTGTCGCCGTGGCCTTCGAGCGGAAGGGCCAGCTCGAGGACTCGCTGCGGCAACATCTTCAGGCCACGTAACCTGGCGCCCACGACGATGCCGGCGACGATGGCGGCGGCGCTGCTGCCGAGGCCGCGACCGACCGGGATCTGATTGATGACGCGAACGTCGAGTCCCTCGAGCGGACGGCTCCACCCGTCAAAGGGTTCCTGCGCTGCGCGCACGATCAGGTTGCGGCGGTTGAGGGGAACGTCGCCGGCGCCGTGCCCGATCCATTCGATGGTGTTCTGTTGCGACTCGCGAGCCTCGACCAGCAGGCGCAACTCGAGCGCCAGGGCCAGGACGTCGAAGCCCGGTCCGAGGTTGGCCGACGATGCCGGCACCCGGACCGTGGCCGTCTTCACGACAGCTTGAACGCCTCGTGCAGCGCCGCCACCGCGTCCTTGATGCGGTCTGCCTCGATGATGCACGTGATCCGGATTTCCGAAGTCGAGATCATCTCGATGTTGATGCCGCGTTCGGAAAGGGTGCGGAACATCGTGGCGGCGACACCAGGCTGCCCTCGGATGCCACTGCCGATGACCGACACCTTGGCCAGCCCGTTCTGCGCCAGGACGGTGCGCGCTCCGATCTCTTTCGCCACCCCTTCGAGGATGCGCTGCGCCTCGCGACCATCGGCAGAGGTGACGGTGAACGACATGTCGGTCACGCCCTCGTGGCTGGCGGTCTGCACGATGACATCGGCGGCGATGTCAGCCTCGGACAGTGGGGCGAAGATGGCCGCCGCGATCCCAGGGCGGTCCGGTACCCCGACAACCGAGAGCCGAGCCACGTGCTCTTCGTGGGCAACGCCGCGCACCCGGTTTCGGTCTTCCATGATCGCCTCCTCCGAACAGATGATGGTACCGGGGCCGGCATTAAAGCTCGAACGCACGTGCAGCTCCAGGCCGTATGCCTCGGCAATCTCGACCGACCGCGGATGCATGACCTGGGCGCCGGCGCTGGCCAGCTCGAGCATCTCGGTGTAGGCGATTCGAGGCAGCAAACGTGCGGACGGTGCATAGCGCGGGTCTGCCGTGTAGATCCCGCGCACGTCGGTGAAGATCTCGCAGGCCTGCGCCTTGAGTGCCACCGCGATCGCTACCGCGGTCGTGTCGGAGCCGCCCCGGCCGAGCGTCGTCACCTCCATCTCGTCGCCTATTCCCTGAAAGCCGGCGACCACCACTACCCGCCCGGCGGCGAGCTCCCGCTCGATTCGCGCTGGGGTCAGGCCCACGATGCGCGCTTTTGCGTGGCGGCGGTCGGTCTGGATGCCGGCCTGGAAGCCGAGGAGTGAGACCGCCGGCACGCCGAGCTCGCTGAGGGCCATCGACACCAGCGGCGCCGAGACGCCTTCACCCGTGGAGAGCAGCAGATCGAGCTCGCGCGCCGCGGGCTCGTTGGCCACGCGCGACGCCAGGCTCAGCAGCCGATCCGTGGTGTCACCCATCGCGCTCGCCACGGCCACTACGTCATAGCCGGCGCGCTGACTGGCGGCGATCCGCTTCGCCGCCCGCGTGATGCGCACTGGAGTAGACAGTGACGTCCCCCCGAATTTTTGGACCAGGATCGGCCTCGCCACGATTTCAGGAAATTCGGTCAACGTAGCCCTCGCGTGTCAGCCACTCAGCGAGGAGGACCGCGCCCTTGCCGGCGCCGAGCTTCGTGTTGTGGGAGAGGACCACGTATTTGACGCCCTCGAGGACCGGCTCGTCGCGGACGCGGCCGATGGTCACCGTCATCCCGCCGCCGGCATCACGGTCGCGGCGCGGCTGCGGACGAAATGGATCAGGATCGACTCGCAGCAGACGTTCGGGCGCGGTAGGCAGGCCGCGTAGACCATCGGCCGCGAAGTGCTCCATCGCGGCGGTCGCCGCGGCGGCATCGGCGGGCCGCTCCGTCCCGACGAAGACGGATTCGGTGTGGCCGTCCTGGACGTTCACCCGGGTGCAGGTGCACGACACGGCAAAGGGCGCCGGGTCCTCCCAGTGGCCCAGGATCTTCCTGGTCTCGATCGCCACCTTTTCTTCTTCGCCGGGGATGAAGGGGATGACGTTGTCGATCACGTCGAGCGCGAGCACGCCGCCCTGGCGGCCGGCTCCCGACACCGCCTGCAGCGAGGTCATCGTCACCGCGCGGACCCCGAAGGCGTCGTGGAGCGGTTTCAGCGATACCGCCAGCCCGGTCGTGGTGCAATTCGGAATCGGCGCGATGAAGCCATGCCATCCACGCTTGCGGCGCTGGTCGTGGAGCGCCTCGGCATGCGCATCGTTGATGCCCGGGATCAGGATGGGCACATCCGGCTCATAGCGAAAGGCCGACGCCGTGCTGATCACCGGCACGCGTTCCGCGAAGCGTGGTTCCCACTGTTGCGCGACCTCCTTGGAGACCGCACTGAAGAGCAGGTCGATCGGGTGGGCGAGGAGATCCTCGTCGGAGAGGCAACGCAAGGAAAGGATTTGGGAGTCGGGTAGCCCATCGGCGAACCAGCGGCTGCCGCCCGAAGGGTCGCGCAGCGCCTCGCCGAGGGACTGGCCCGCAGAAACGCTCGATGTGCCGACGGCGGCGACGGTAAACCAGGGATGTTCCCGAAGGGCGGCCAGCACCTGCTGGCCGGCGATGCCTGTGGCTCCCAGGACGCCGACGCGAAGCGACCCCCTCCCCGACCCTCCCCACAAGGGGGAGGGAGACGCGGTGCTCATCCGACTGTTGCGAGCGCGCGCTCGAACTCGGCGGGCCTCGCCTTGGCGAGCTGCAGGCGGCGGCCCTCGCCCGTACGGAAGAGCTCGGTGGTCTTGAGGCCATTGCCGGTGATGCAGATCACCACCGTCTCGTCGCGGCGGATACGACCCTGGGCGACGAGCTCTTGCAGCCCGGCCACCACGACGCCGCCGGCAGGTTCGCTCAAGATGCCCTCGGTCTCGGCCAGCAGCGTCATCGCGTCCTGGATCGCGTCTTCCGCACAGGCGGTGCCCCATCCTCCCGAAGCTCGCACCGCGCGAGTGGCGTAGCGGCCGTCGGCCGGATTGCCGATGGCCAGCGATTTGGCCAGACTGTTGGGCCGAACCGGAGTCACGGTGTCGGCTCCCCGTTGGATCGCCGTCGCAACCGGCGCGCAGCCTTCGGCCTGCGCGGCATGGATCCGCGTCTCGACGCGATCGACCAGCCCGACTCCCACCAGCTCCTGGAATGCTTTGGCGGTCTTCGCCAGCAGCGAGCCGGCGGCAACCGGCACGACGATGTGATCGGGCGCACGCCAGCCGAGCTGCTCGACCACCTCGAAGGCCAGGGTCTTGCTGCCTTCCGAGTAAAACGGCCGCAGGTTGACGTTGACGATCGCCCACCGGTACTGGTCGGCGAGCTCGGCGCAGAGCCGGTTGACGTCGTCGTAGGTGCCGTCCACTTCGACGATCGTTGCTCCATAGGCAGCGGCAGCGCCCACCTTGCCAGGCTCGAGGCCGGCGGGAATGAAGACCAGTCCACGCAGTCCGGCGCGCGCCGCGTGTGCCGCCACGGATCCGGCCAGGTTGCCGGTCGATGAGCA
>DASTJZ010000081.1:0-2740 GCA_035716185.1 Candidatus Dormiibacterota bacterium | reverse complement strand
GCCATCTCCACCACTGGATTGACATGGTGGAAGCGGTGTTGATCATCGGGATTCTGCTTGCCATCGCCTGGCTCACCTGGCAGGCAATCAATCAGGCATACACCCCGGTTTTCAACATCCTTAATAAGTTCTAGGCGCCCCGGCTGCGCGAACACCCCAACCTATAATCGGGCGCGGGGGTGTAGCTCAGTGGTAGAGCACCTGCCTTTTAAGCAGGGTGTCGAGAGTTCGATCCTCTCCGCCCCTATTTCGTAGTTCGGCGGAGTTGCACCTAGGCCTTCGGCTGATGTATCCCACGGCTTCGGGTGATGTGTCCCACCTACTTCGGTTGATGTGTCTCACTCTGGCCTTGACGCCCCTGCCCGCCGGCCCTACGCTGGCCTCATGGTCCGGCCCGCACCACTGCTGATCGGTGCCGCCCTTGGCGTCATATTGTTCGTTTTCGTCATGCTGCCAGCCTTGGATTTTGGCCTTGGTATTCGCGCGATGATCTGGGCGCTGCTCAACCTGCTCGGCACGCTGGCGCTGTTGGTCGTGGCGACGTGGATCGTGGCTTCGGTCTGGCGCGCCGTCCAGCGCCGATAAGACCGCGATTTCTCAATTCACCTGGGCGGTCGACCCGCCTCAGAAGGCGATGTTGCGCCCTTCCATGATCAGGCGAGTCCATCCCTGCGGATCAATCCACGATCCTCCAACAGCGTCGACCTCAGCTTGTGAGACCCCACGGGCCTCGGCACAACCCTTTCAAACGTGGATTTTGATTTTGTTGTCGCGCGCGAAGTTCAGGACCTCAGTGAGCGGCGGCACCCCTTTGCCACGGACGGTCTCGGCTACACCCGAGCGAATGAGGTCCGTCGAATCACCGGCCAGGACAATCCGGACGTCGACACCACTTTGCTTCGCACCGCGGGCCAGATGAAAGGGAATGGTCGCCTTGGTTGGGTCGTTCGTTCCCCAGGTCGTCGAGATCGTTAGCACCTGATCCATGTTTCGCCTCCTGTCGGTGATCAGAAATTGATCTTACTGTTGGCTCGTCGCTGACGGCTCGATACACTCGAGGCATTAACCATGCCGCTTGATCGCTCGCGGATCGACCAGAACAATCGCCAGCGCGAACGCTTGCGGGCCCTTGTTACGCGCCTGCGTGAGGACGAGCTGCGCGTCCAGGTGAATCCACAATGGACCGTCGCTGATGTGCTGGGCCACATAACCTACTGGGACTCGCGCGCCCTTCTGCTGGCCCAGAAGGTCGAAGACGGTGTTCCATTCACAGCGGCGGATGCCGAGCCCGAAAACGTTGATTTGATCAATGACGCCGCTCTTCCCCTGATCCGCGCGATTGCCCCACGCACCCTGGCCGAACTGGCGCTACGCATGGCTGAAGAGGTGGACCGTCGAGTAGCCAACCTATCTACGGACGCGTTATGGCCTGAAAATCCCGATAGCCCGTTGAATCCCTTACGTGCCAGTCATCGCAGGGAGCACCTCGACCAGATTGACGCCGCGCTCGTCGCGGCCGGGGCGCCCAGCGCCGCTAGAGCAACCGCTGGCAGTCTGGCATCGGCTCATCGAAATCTATCGAACTAAAGAATGGGCTCGCGTTGAGCCTCTGGATGTCATCGGGATTCAGAAACGTGTCCGGATAGGCGCGGAACCCATGTCCCATCAGGGATCGATCGAACGCACCAGTCTCATAGCCGGGTGGATGCGGCAGCTCGAACGCATGGCCGAGCTCATGGCCTAAACCTCCTACCCAGCGACAAACAGCATCTTCGCCGGGAAAAGTGTTCCGGCCGATCAGTCCCAGTAGGTCGTGCTGTGGCAGCAAGGCCACGCCGGCGTTGCCACCAACGGCCTGATCCGGCTGATTTTCCACATCGATATAGAAGACCCAGCGATTCTGCGGGTCCTGAAATCCAGCGCCCATCGCGGCGAAGCCGTCATGCAGGACGTTTTGCCAGAACCACTGTTTGCGATCAGCGTTCAGGCGATTGGCGACATACCATCGCGAATCGTGCTTGAGGTGGCTTACTTCGACGGCGGGCTCATGCAGGCGAAACGTCTTGCCATTGCCCATGCGTTCCCAGCACCAGCGCTGGACGTGCGTGATGGCCGCGCGCGTCGCCGTGACGAATTCTCGTCGCTCGTCGCGGTCGGCAGGCACAAGATAGACAACACGGACGACTGGCTGGGGGCGCATCGGGTCGCAACGGCATTCTGACTTACTTCAGCGGCACGCAGTCTCCCGCCGGATTTTCGTAGACGCCCGAGTTTGGACCCGCGGGCGGCGCAGGAAGACCGGCGAGTGCGACTTTATGCAGGCCGGTGGCAGGTTGCCAACGCCAGAGAACTCGGCCGGAGTAGTCCGTGAACCAGACGCCGGCAGCATCGCTCAACCCATACTCCGGATCGAAGCCCGTAGCATCGCCCTGCGTTCCCTGGTAGATCATGACCCGCCGCCCGGGTGCCGTCTCATAGACCACCAGTTCGCGCGTCCCAGGCTCACGGCTACCAATCCGATAGACCTGGTGGCCGCGAAACTCGGCGCCCGGTACGTTCATATATGCAAACCCGCCATTCTGCAACGGGTCGCCCGGCAGTTTGGTGATGCGCGGCTGAACGTTGTAGCCGCTGGCCTGCTGCGTCGCATCCCCCGTAGCAGGATTGATCAACCAGTTAATCGGGACACCGCCGTTTACTGGCACCGTATCGAGCAGGATGCCGGAAGCATCCCAGCGGA
>DASTJZ010000080.1:0-5963 GCA_035716185.1 Candidatus Dormiibacterota bacterium | reverse complement strand
ATCAAGAAATCACCGAAAAGATCATCGCCCAACTCGAAGCCGGCCGCGTGCCCTGGTAGCTCGATTCGCCTTCAGGATCAGCCGAGCCCGAACATGATCGGTAACGGCGCGGACGTTGAACAGCCTTGCCTCCGGGGCGGAATCTGTCGGCTGGACTAACGACCCGTCGATGCTCGGAGCGGCGCGTCGTGACCTAGCGGAGGAGGACGACTCCGCCTTTTCCTGCGCCAGGGTCTCTTTCTCTTCGCCTGGCATGCTGGGCCTCTTGTGCAGGACATGTCACGTCCGCCACGTCTTCTTCCGGGGACGATGTTCGGGTCGCGCGAGCCACGCGGCCTCTCTTTGGCTTGATCTGGCCGAAGCGCGGCTGCGCCTCGATCGCCTGGGCCGCAATGGCGCCGGATCGACTTTCTTCCCCTAGGCTAGGCCTATTCCTCGCGAGGCAACAAAGTCTCACCAGCGCCATCCTCCGCTCCGCTTCGGCCCGCAAGCGGGTGCGTTGTCGATCGCCTCCGGCTTTCCGATCGCCATCGAGGCCGCGGTGGTCGCGGGCTCGAGACAGCCAAAGGAGAAGTGACATGGCGAACATCGGCTCCTTCAAGAAGGTCGGCGGCGAGTTGCAGGGCGAGATCGTCACCCTGAGCGTCCAGACCAAGGGCGTCCGCATCGTCCCGAGGCCAACCGGGTCAACGACAACGCTCCCAGCCATCGGGTCTTTGTCGGCCGCGCCGAGATCGGGGCCGCTTGGTCGAAGCGCTCCAACGAGGGCCGCGAGTACCTCTCGCTCAAGCTCGACGATCCGAGCTTCACGGCGCCGATCTACGCCAACCTCTTCGAGGACGAGGACGGCGAGGGTTACAGCCTGATCTGGTCCCGCGGCCGCAGGGCCAACGGCGAGTAAACCGAGCCCGGCGGCAAGGCCCCGCCCGGACTTCCGGGTGGGGCCTTCGCCGTCATTGACCCTCCCCAGTACCCGTTCATGCCATCCGGCGGTCCGCTGATGGGATACGCACTTGCCGCACGGCCGCTTCGCGCCATCACCCCCCACTAAACCCGCAATGCCCCGGGGCGCTCTTTTGATGATCAGACCGAGAGGCGCACGCCCTGATCTTACCGCGGCTGTGGCCCTCGACTGTCTCCCTGGGCTTCCCGCCATCGGCGCGGACCAGATTCCGTGTCGCCCGCACGCGTTGAAAATCCGCTATAAGCCTCGGCAAGGGAGGAATTCGTGGAACGGGTCACCGCGACACTATCAAGGGCGTGGCACCCCTAGCGGCGGCCGCGCGGGCGCTTTTGGGCTGGACGCAGGAGCTGTTCGCGGACAAGGCCCTGATCGTGCTGACCGCGTTGAAGCGGCTCGAATCCGATCGGCTCTCGGTCCGCGACGCGACACGGGACGCCGTGCGGAAAGCGCTCGAGGCCGCAGGCATCGTGTTCCTATCGTCCGGCCGCGGAGAGGGCCTCATGCTGGTCCGGCAGTAGACAAGAGAACCGGACAGAGGGGCTTGAACAGGTGAGGACAACAGTCGAGGGGAGGCGACATTGACCAAACCGAGGATAGACGCGCCAATATTAGATCAGGCACCCACTGACGACAAACTGACCGACTATGACCGGCTCCATCTGATCACTTATATCCAGCTACTCGACGCCGACGCGGACGGCATACCGTGGGAAGAGGCGTCGCTTTCGATATTGCATATTGATCCCGAGACCGAGCCCAAGCGTGCCAAACGCGCGCATCGAAGCCATCTGGCGCGAGCGCAGTGGATGACCCGCGTCGGCTACCGCCAGATCTTGGTCGACGAAAAGCTGCGAAAATCCGGCGATTCGCGCTGACAAACGCGGCATATGCGGGTTGCATCGGTCCGCAACCGCGAAGCCGTTACAACGCTCCGTGATGAGTTCCCGGCACCTCCGGTTATCGGCTGATAACTGCGGCTGCCATTTTAACTTTTGGAAAACAAACCCAGGATTTTTGAACTACCTCGATTCACTCCGTCCTCGACTACAACCCAATGAGGAAGCTGGATATAACGCGGCTTCCGGCCGCATACCGGTACATGACGCAACTCGACCCGAGCGGCTGGGCATGGGAGTTTCTGCGCCGCAACCCCGATTACCGTGCCGATGCGGCCAAGCTCACAGCCCAAGCGGAGGCTGCGCGTCCCCTGGACGGCTCGGGCCGTCACTGGGGGTTGCAAAGTCCTAGAGAACCCGGACCGCCGCGGCGATGAAGCCGTCCTGTTCTGGCAATCCGAGCTCCTTGCTGATCTGGTGCGCCTCGTCGTCGCCCCCGTCAATACCAACTCGCAACTCCGCTTCGATCCTTTGCACTGGGCGGGCCAGCTGGCGGCACTCGCCACGGATGACGGCCTCCATCTGATCCTGCGTCTCCCCGATGCCACAGAATACCGCTTACTATTGCCTGGCCCGGAGCCGCCGCGGGATGGGTCGCCGCTGGCTATCGTGATCGAGCCGAACGCATTCTGGCGCTTCCGCGTCGCTGCGGCCGAGCGCTTCCTCGCTCTAGCCGCCCGTTCCCGGCTTCCGATGCGACCTCGGCTATCGGCACTGGTTCCGCCGGAGGAAGTGGTGCGCAGGACGTACATGCTCTGGGCTATCGACCTCCAACAGGTCGGTGCCAGCGAGCACGAGATCGGCGCCATGGTCTTCGGCACCAGAGTCTCCAGCGCTATCTGGTCGAATCATGCCGACCGCAGCGAGCTGCGTCGCCTGCTTCGGGCCGGCCGCGGTTTTGTTTCGGGTCGCTATCGCGAGCTTCTTCAAGCACACCGTCTGCGCTAAAGCTAAACGGCCGGTCGGTCCCTGGTCGGTTTCTGCGAACCCATCTTCGACCATCCCGAGCCCCCTTGATCGCGCCGATGTTGATCGGCAACGCGAAAGCCGCGCGTTCGCGGCCTCGCGCGAGCGATGGAGCACGAGCATGCCCGATCCCCTGGCCGGTCTGCCGCCGCGCCACCTGCGTACACCCGAGGCTGCCCGGTGGCTCGGGATATCCGGTCGAACACTGGAGAAGCATCGCATCTACGGGACCGGTCCAGTCTACCGGAAAATTGGCGGCCGCGTCGTCTATCGCGTCGATGACCTCGAACGCTGGGTCGATAAGGGCCGCCGAACCTCGACCTCGGATCCAGGGAGCGACACGGTGCTGCCGCCGAAGCGCACGGCGGGATGATGTCGAACCTGCTCACCGGTTCCGAGCGTGCGCGCCTCGATCCGTTCGTCGCCCTCGCCGATGACGGCATCAGCATGCGCGACCAGCGCGATCTGATGAGCCAACCCTTCTTCAGTCTCGCCAAGGGCCGGCGCACTGCCCCGATCCTCTACGAGGCCGGGGGGTACGGGTCGAGGTTCACGGTTTTCCCGAGCACGGCATGGCGCCGGTGTTTTTGATAACGGCCGAAGCAATATCAGAATTGAAATTGGTAACTTCGCTTTTGGCGATTTCTTCGAGGCGCTTTCGAAGCGCCTCGATCATCGCGGTGTTGTCTATCCGAAGAACGCAAAACTCGATTTCGGAGCCGAGGTCCTCTCTGAGTGAAATCGTGATCCGGTTTTCGGCGACTGACGCGATGTGACCTTCGCAGGAGCGACCGGCCACTTCAGCGACGATCGCCGCACCTTCGAATAGAGACTCATCTCCATCGAAGACGAACTGGTAGCCACAGCCGCCAGTATCAACGGCGATCCTGCGCCGATTGATGACCGTCACCATCCGCATACCGCTGTTCTTGCGGCGCATGTCGGCAACTAAAAACTCCAGTGACTTTACGTATCGCTGTATGAGAGGAACGTCCGCCGAAAGTTTTAAATCGATCTTGTTGCTGGTGAAGCTCGGACGAGCATCCGGAACATCCGTCAAACGACCTGGCTTGCGGATCTTCGATATTTCACGATTTGGTGCGCTGCTGGGGCCACGGTCGTCCGCCGCCCCGTTGTTGTTGACCGATGAGTCCGGAGGGATCTCGCGGGTCGTCGACATGGTTGCGTCGAGGGGTAATTCGGGCTGTTTTGGTCCCCCGGGCCTAGGCGTCGGATTAACGTTAGATGCGTCGGCACCTGCCTTTTTCGCCGCCAACCGCTTCACTACCCGGCCTTTGAGGTTAATGGCCTTCGGCGTCTTCCGCCGTTCAAGCTCGTCCAAGAGGGCCGCGAGTATCCCCGTCTCGTCCGCGTGCTGCTCAAAAAGCGCTTCCAGGCTCTTTATGCTCGCTTGGAAATACGGCCGCGGCATCGCCTCGCCCCTGATGGTTCGCACACCGAACTTTCCCTTCCGGAAGTCGCAATTCAGCGGCTTCCGAATATCGGGCACGGATTACGAAATTCCTTCGATCTGTTTTCCGGAGCTTGTGCTCGCCGAGGGCTCCGAGATTGCCCACCCGTCGGTCGGCGCTGTCGAGTTGGTGCAGACAGCGTGCGACGCTCTCCTCGATCTGCGCCATGCAGCACTGCATCCTGGCACGCGTGAAGTTCTTGTCCCGATTATTGACCGCCTTGAACTTGCTGCCGTCGATCGCGACGCTTGCCTCAGCGAAAAGGCCCTCGTGGATGCAGCACAACGAACCGAGTGCAGACCTGGCAGATAGCTCGGCCGTTATCGTTGTGGTAATCGGCGATGGACTTGTGGTTGGGAACAAGGCGTCCCGTTCACAGGGGCTCAGCAGGTTGGAAACATTCGCGGGCTCTTCGGGGGTCAGTCTAGCCCGAGGCGAACCACCACGCGAGTAACTGTCCAACGGCCAGTGCGGATTATCGCTGTCGCAAGATCCAGTCCACCACCGTTAGCTGGACGTTATGAAGGTTGGTCCCTTTTTGGATTGAACGCACCGAGCTTTTATTGGTCGCAAACACGAAGCATAAAGCGACCAGCAGCGCTCCTTACGCGCCGTCGCTACGCACACTTGTTCTTGTGCCCTCCGGAAGCTTACCGGATATGTATTTCTTTGCGTGGCTACGCTGGGCTTTGCCGAGCGGAACTCGCGTATTGCACGCCGGTTTGTGGATCTTCTATTTCGATCTCGCTCGATCTCACCGGCGAGGGGGCGGTGACCGAAACGAAGATCCTCTGGGGCCAGATGGCGCTTTCGCTGATGGCGGTCCTCGCCGGCCTGTGGGGCGCCACCGAATGGGCGGCAATGCGCCTGGGCTTCCAGCCGGCGCTCGGCTCGGCCTGGTTCTTCGTAGCCGGGGTAGCTGTCTACGAACCGTATCTGTTCTTCGCGTGGTGGTACCATTTCGACGCATACGCCCCCGCCATCTTTCTCGAAGGCGCCGCCTGGGCCACGGGGGCCAGTGTCATGGCCGTTGTCGTTGCGATCGCCGGCTCAGTGCGTCGCGCACGGCAGTCGGCACAGGTCACGACCTATGGCTCGGCACGCTGGGCGACGGAGCCGGAGGTGCGCGAGGCGGGGTTGCTGGAGCCAGCCGGGATCTATCTCGGCCGCCTCGGCAAGGCGCACCTCCGGCACGCCGGCCCCGAGCACGTGCTGTGCTTTGCGCCGACGCGCAGCGGCAAGGGTGTCGGCCTGGTCGTGCCGACACTGCTTTCCTGGCCTTCTTCCGTGGTCGTGCACGACATAAAGGGCGAGAACTGGACTTTGACCGCGGGTTGGCGGTCGCGGTTCTCGCATTGTCTGCTGTTCGATCCGACGGACGCGCGCTCGGCGGCGTACAACCCGCTACTCGAGGTCCGGCGCGGCCCCGAGGAGGTTCGCGACGTCCAGAACATCGCGGACGTCCTGGTCGACCCCGAAGGCTCGATTGAGCGACGTAACCACTGGGAAAAGACGAGCCACTCATTGCTCGTCGGCGCCATCCTCCACGTCCTTTATGCCGAAGAGGACAAGACATTAGCCGGCGTTGCCACCTTCCTCTCTGATCCCAGCCGACCGATCGAGAGCACGCTCCGCCTGATGATGGCGACGCCGCACCTTGGCGAG
>DASTJZ010000079.1:0-15040 GCA_035716185.1 Candidatus Dormiibacterota bacterium | reverse complement strand
TATCTCAACTTCGGCGGCGATCGGGTCGGCAATCCGACCGTGCCGCAGACCGTGGTGCTGTTCAACTCGGGCAATGGCGCCCTATCTATCACCAACATGAGCGTGAGCGGGCCTGATTTCCAGATGAGCTCCGACTGCGGTTTGACGCTGGGGCCGGGTGCCAGTTGCCGGATCAATGTGACCTTCGTCCCGCGCGCGACCGGCGCCCGCTCGGGCACGGTGACGATCATCGACAGCGCGGGCGCCCAGCGCTTCACGCTGAGCGGCGTCGGAACCTAAACGAGCTTCTTCGTCTGTCCAGCGGCGACGATCGCCGCGGCGCCCGAAACTGTCTGGCAACTGCTGACCAATCCGAAAACGTACGACACCTGGGCTGACGCTCGGGTCGAAGCCGTCGACCCGCCCGGACCCGCTCGGCCCGGGCAGGTCGTCCGAATGAGCAGCGGGGCGATGGGCTTACGCTTCAAAGTTCGGTTCGACGTCGAGCGGGTGGACGAGGCAACGCACGACCTCGAGTTTCGTGCCGAGTTTCCCTTCGGCATCAGGATGCACGAGCACATCACCGTCCGGCCGGTCGATGGAGCGAGCCGCGTCCAGTACGGTTGAGATTTCACCCTCCCGCCAGGTTGGCGGGGCTGGTTGATCGAGCGCCTGCTGGGGCGCCAGTTGGAGCGCGGCCCGGCTGACTCCCTCGCTCGTCTCAAGCACGTCGTGGAATCGGGTATGAGAGCCTATTAGAGAGAGGCGCTCGTTTGGGTTGGCGCCATAGGAGGTGCACGTGGCGAAGAATCCCCTTTTTGAGCTCTACGAGGCCGGCACCAGCGTGTGGCTCGACTACATCCGCCGGACGCTGATGACCTCCGGCGAGCTCAAGCGAATGATCGACGAGGACGCCGTGGTGGGCATGACATCCAACCCGACGATCTTCGAGAAAGCTATCGGCGGCAGCAGCGACTACGACGACGCGCTACGCCAGCTCGTCGACAGCGGCAAATCCGACGAAGAGATCATGCTCAGCTTGATCGTCGAAGACATTCAGATGGCGGCCGACGTGTTGAAGCCGGTTTACGACCAGACCAAGCGCAAGGATGGGTACGTCAGTATCGAGGTGCTGCCCCGCCTGGCCTACGACACGCAGGGCACCATCGACATGGCACACGATCTTTGGGACCGTGTGGGGCGGCCGAATATCTTCGTCAAGATCCCAGCGACCAAGGAAGGGCTGCCGGCGATCGAGCAGTGCATTGCCGACGGACTCAACATCAACATCACACTGATGTTTTCGGTCCCCCTCTACGAGGAGGTGGCTCGAGCCTATATCCGTGGCCTGCAGCGGCGGTTGAAGGAGGGGCAGCCGGTGGACATCGCTTCGGTGGCGAGCTTCTTCGTCAGCCGGGTCGACACCGCGGTCGACAAGCTGCTCGATCAGAAGATCGCCGCGGCCAAGAACGATGGGGAGCGGCAACGGCTGGACCGCTTGCATGGAAAGGCCGCCATCGCCAACGCGAAGTTGGCCTACAAGGCGTTCCAGCGGATTTTCAACGAGCCCGAATTTGCCCCGCTCCGCGAGCATGGGGCCTGGGTGCAGCGCTGTCTATGGGCCAGCACCAGCACGAAGAACCCCAATTACAACGACGTGATGTACGTCGAAGACTTGATCGGCCCCGAGACGGTGAACACGATGCCCGAGCAAACGCTGCGCGCCTTCAAGGAGCATGGCGAGGTGCGGCAGAGCCTCACCGAAAACGTGGGGGGCGCCGAGCAGCTGATGCGTGACCTGGCGGCCATCGGGATCGACATGGAGAAGGTCACCTATGACCTTCAGGTCGATGGCGTCAAGCTCTTCGCCGATTCGATCGACAAGCTGCTCGAGGGCATCGCCAGCAAAAAGCAGCAATTGAAAGCCGGCGCGGTCGGTGCCCATGAGGCGCAACTCGGATCCCTTGACGTGGCAGTAAACAGCCGGCTGGCGCAGCTCGAGAAGGCCGCCGTCGTGCGCCGGATCGGGGAGAAGGAGGCGGGCTTGTGGAAGTCGAATGGCTCGGTCGAGAAGGAGATCCGGGACCGGCTCGGATGGCTCCAGGTCGCGGATCGGATGGAGGAGCGCATTCCCGACCTGGTCGGTCTGCGTAAGGAACTGGTTTTCGACGGCTTCAAGGACGCCGTTGTCCTCGGGATGGGCGGGAGCAGCCTGGCGCCAGAGGTCTTCGCGCAGACATTTCCCGCGTCAGGCGACGCACTGACCCTGCACGTGCTCGACACCACTGACCCCGCGGCGATTGCAACGCTCGAGGCCTCCATCGATCTCAAGAAGACCGTCTTCATCGTGGCCTCGAAATCAGGGACGACGCTGGAAACCCAATCGCATTACCACTATTTCTGGGAGCGCACCGGCGGCCAGGCGCGGCAGTTCATCGCCATCACGGATGCCGGAACGCCGCTGGCGGACGACGCCAGCAAGCGAAGCTTCCGGCGGGTCTTTTTGAACCCTGCCGACATCGGCGGTCGTTACTCGGCGCTCTCGTATTTCGGCCTGGTGCCGGCAGCGCTTGGCGGTGTCGACCTCGACGGTCTGTTGGACCGCGCCGCGACCATGATGCACGCCTGCTCGGCGTCGGTCCCGGTCGGTGAGAATCCAGGGGCGTGGCTGGGCGCCGTCTTTGCCGAGGCGGCGAAGGTTGGTCGCGACAAGATCACGATCATCGCGCCAGAGCCCTTGCAGACGTTTGGATTGTGGGCCGAGCAGTTGATCGCCGAAAGTACGGGCAAGGAAGGAAAGGGCCTGGTGCCAATCGCCGACGAGGCGCTTGGTTCGCCGGAGGTCTATGGAAAGGATCGCCTTTTCGTTCGGCTGGCGCTACCTGACGATAAGACGGACGACCGCTTGAAGCGGTTGGCTCAGGCAGGACATCCTGTCGTCACCCTGAAGATGAGCGATCCGATCGCGTTGGGCGCCGAATTCTTCCGTTGGGAATATGCGATCGCGGTGGCCGGCGCCATCCTCGGCATCAATGTCTTCGACCAGCCGAATGTCCAGGAGGCCAAAGACCTCACCGCCAAGGTCTTGCGCGAGGCCAGTCCGCCGACGGTGGGCGAGGGCATTCGCTGGGCCGGGCAACCGGGGGCGACACTCGACGCGGCGGTCCAGGCGTTGCTGGGCCAGGTCCGTGCCGGCGACTACGTCGCCCTGCTGGCGTACATCCCGCCGAATGCCGGGCACGACGAGGCGCTCGACGCCATCCGCCTTGCCATCCGGGACAAGTACCGGGTGGCGACGACGGTCGGATACGGACCGCGCTATCTGCACTCGACCGGGCAGCTGCACAAGGGCGGCCCCAACAGCGGGGTATTCATCGAGATCGTCGGCGACGATCCGAATGACATCAAGATTCCGGACCAGCCGTTCTCGTTTGGCGTGCTGAAGCAAGCCCAGGCGCTCGGCGATTTCCAGGCTCTGCGTAACCACGGCCGGCGCGTGCTGCGCATCCAGGTCCGGGATGTGGCGCAGGGATTGGTGAAGGTCGGCCAGAGCGTTGGGGCGACGGTTCAGGTGGCCTGAATGCAGCTGGGGATGATTGGGCTTGGCCGAATGGGCATGGGGATGACCCAGCGGCTGCTGCAGGGCGGCCACCAGGTGGCGGTCTTCGACCGCTCACCCGACGCCATCAAGGCGCTCGCCAATGACGGAGCGACGGCGAGCAGCAGCCTCGAAGACCTGGGGCAGAAGCTGAAGGGCCCGCGCGTCTTCTGGTTGATGATCCCGGCGGGCGCACCGGTCGATGACACGCTGCAGCGATTGCAGGGCGTCGCCGGCCCGGGCGACGTGATCATCGATGGCGGAAACTCGAACTACAAAGACTCGATCCGGCGTGCCGATGATCTGCGCACCAAACAGATCGAGTTCCTCGATGTCGGAGTCAGCGGTGGGATCTGGGGGCTGAAGGTCGGCTTCTGCCTGATGATCGGCGGCAATCAGGCCGTGTTCCAGCAGGCGGAACCAATCTTCAAGACCCTGGCCCCGCCCGATGGCTATGCCTACGTCGGGCCATCAGGCGCCGGTCATTACTCGAAGATGGTGCACAACGGGATCGAATACTCAATGCTGCAGGGATACGCCGAAGGTTTCGAGGTTTTGAAAGCATCGCCATTCGGCTTCGACCTTCTTCAGCTGAGTCACCTCTGGAACCACGGCAGCGTCATCCGATCCTGGTTGCTCGAGCTGGCCGAAGATGCTTTTGAACGCGATCCGCAGCTGTCGAAGATCCGCGGCTACGTCGAAGACGAAGGCGAAGGCCGCTGGACCATGCAGGAATCGATCGATCATGCCGTGCCGATGCCGGCGCTGGCGATGAGCCTCTACATGCGGTTCCGCTCCCGCCAGGATGATTCATTCAGCGCTAAAGTCGTGGCCGCCCTGCGTAACGAGTTCGGCGGTCACCCCGTGAAGACCGAGTAGTTATGGCGCAGGCCCCCACCCTCGAACGCAACGTCCTGCGTGATCAGCTGATTCTGCCGCGCACGCCCGATCCCGCGGTGATGGTCATCTTCGGCGCGTCGGGCGATCTGGCGAGCCGCAAACTGATGCCGGCGCTCTACAACCTGGCGCTCAACCGCTATCTGCCATCCGGCGTCAGCATCGTCGGATGTTCACATTCGGCCTGGTCGGACCAGGAGTTTCGTGTCCGCATGCTCGACGCCGTCACCAAGTATTCGCGCACCCAGCCCATCGATCACTCGGTCTGGCAGAGTTTCGCCGAGGGCCTGTTCTACGTCCCGATGGCCTTTGAGGACGCCGGTGCGTATCCGCGTTTGGCAGAGGTCCTTCAGCGGCTCGACCGCGAGCGGGGCACCAACGGAAATCGGGTCTTCTACTTCGCCACGCTTCCGGAGTTCTTTCCGGTCCTCGTCGAGCAGCTCGGTCAGTCGGGCATCGCCAGGGAGGGGGACGGTTGGAAGCGGGTCGTCATCGAGAAGCCTTTCGGCCACGACATGAAGACAGCGCAGGACCTCAACGAGAAGATCCACACGGTCTTCAACGAGCACCAGGTCTACCGCATCGACCACTACCTGGGCAAGGAGACCGTCCAGAACGTCCTGGTCTTCCGCTTCGCGAACGGCATCTTCGAGCCGATCTGGAACCGGCGCTACGTCGATCATGTGCAGATCACGGTGGCCGAAGACATCGGCATCGAGCGGCGGGGCAAGTACTACGAGCGCTCCGGCGCTCTCCGCGACATCTTTCAAAACCACCTGCTGCAGCTGCTCAGCATCGCGGCCATGGAAGCGCCGGCGAATTTCGATGCCGATACGGTGCGCGACGAGAAGGTCAAGGTCCTGAAGTCGATTCACCCCGTGGATGTCGCCGGCGACGTGGTGCGCGGCCAGTACGGAGCCGGATGGGTGGCCGGCCAGCAGGTGCCCGGCTACCGGCAGGAACCCGATGTCTCGCCGACCTCGACCACCGAGACCTACGTCGCCGCCCGGCTGAAGATCGACAACTGGCGTTGGGCCGATACCCCGTTCTACCTTCGAACCGGCAAGCGCTTGCCCAGCCGGGCCTCTGAGATCGCGATCCAGTTCAAGACCGCGCCCCACCAGCCATTTGCCAAGACGGCGGTCCAGGGTTTGACGCCCAACGTGCTGGTCATGCGCATCCAGCCCCACGAGGGTGCCTCGCTGAAGATCGCGGCTAAGATCCCGGGGCCGGTGATGCGCCTGCGTACCGTCAACATGGACTTTTTCTACGGTTCGTCCTTCCTGGTCGAGTCACCGGACGCCTACGAGCGGCTGGTTCTCGATTGCATGCTCGGCGATCCCACCCTGTTCGCTCGCGAGGACGAGGTGGAGCGCGCCTGGAACCTTGCCGATACCATCGAAGCCGGTTGGGCGGCACAGCCACCGCCGCCGTTTCCGAACTATGCCGCCGGAACGTGGGGACCCGAAGAGGCAGACGCGCTGGTCGAACGCGACGGGCGCCGGTGGAGACGGCCGTGAGCGAGAACCTGGTTACGCGCACCCTGGTCGACGTTCATGCCATCCAGGACGAGCTGGAAGAAGTTCGCTGGGGCCTGCGCGACGACAGTGAAGCGGCCGAGCACGCGGCAGCCGAGGCGCGCGCCAGCGTCCTCAACTTGATCGTGGTGGTGACCAACGAAGCCGGCCTCAACTCTGTGGAAGGCGTGCTCAACGGGCTGTCGGTCACCAATCCCTCGCGCACCCTGCTGCTCCTCGCCCAGCATGATCGCGACACCCCGAAGCTCGAAGCCCAGGTATCGGCGCAGACTCGCACCGAGAGTGGACATCGCGTGACCACCGAGCGGGTTACGCTGCACGCCCACGGGGAGGTGGCGATGCATCTGGGCAGCCTGGTCACCCCGCTCCTCATCCCGGATTTACCCGTAGTGCTCTGGAACCCGGGGCGGCCACAATTCGACAGCCCCCTCTTCCGCAGCCTCTGCGAACTCGCTGACCGGCTGGTCGTCGATACGGATGAGGCTTTCGACGCTGCCGATTTGACCCAGTTGCTGGGGGTGGCACGCCGCGACCGAGCGCGGGCCTCGATCGGCGATTTCAACTGGGCCCGGCTGATTCCCTGGCGCCACCTGACGGCGCAGTTTTTCGATATGCCGGGGATGCTGTCCCGGCTGGCGCAGATCCACGGCGTAACGATCCACCATGGTGCGGACGGATCGACGACGCAGGCCAACCTGCTCGGGGGCTGGATGAAGAGCCGGATGGCGACGGTCGACATCGACGTTCCGGTCGAGCTGCACGCGGACGAGACATACCACCACGGTGTCAGCCGGATGGTGATCTACACCGGCGGCGAGGATGGTCTCGGCCGCTTCAGCTTGAGCCGCTTGGCGGGCGGCCGGCTGTGCGCCGAGATGCGGATCGGCGACCAGGACATGGCGCCGCGCACGGTCCGCTTTGCCACGCGTTCAGCGGAGGAATTGCTCGCCCTGGAGCTGATGCTCCCCGGGCACGACACGCTGTTCGAGGAAGCGCTCGCGGCCATCATTGGCTAGGACGGCTGGCTGACTTGGCCGAGATCAAGGGGATCAACCGGCTGGTCGTCACCGATGGGCAGGCGCTGGCGGAGGCCGCCGCGAAGTGGACGGCTGACCGGATCTCGGCGGCGGTGCAAGCCCGCGGCCGGTGCTACCTGGCGCTGGCCGGCGGCGAGACGCCGCGGGGCTGCTATCAGCGACTGGCCCAGCCGCCCTACCAGCGCGAGCTGCCCTGGTCCGGGGTCTACGTGTTCTGGTCAGACGAGCGCCAGGTTCCCCTCGACGATCCAGCCAGCAACTTCGCCCTGGCGAAGGCGGCCCTGCTCGATCATGTCCCAGTCCGCTCGGATCAGATCTTCCCCCTGACTGGCGATCCGACCCCCGCGCTCCGCAAGGTGCCGGCCTATGACCGGGGCATCCCCTGGTTTGACATCATCCACCTCGGCCTGGGCGAGGACGGCCACACCGCATCGCTGTTCCCCGGTAGCCCGGCGCTCCAGGAACAGCAGGCGCTCGTCTACGCCGTCCACGACGCACCCAAGCCGCCGCCCGATCGGCTGACGTTTACGCTGCCGGTGATCAACGCCGCCCGCGCCATCCTCTTTATGGTGCAGGGCGCGGCCAAGGGGGAGGCGCTGGCTCGGGTGCTGCAGAGAGATCCGGCGCTGCCGGCCAGCCTCGTCGAGCCGGTCGGCGGCGAGCTGCAATTCATCGTCGACGAAGCAGCGTTCGGGATCGCGGGGTAGTGCGGCGCTATCAAGAAACTTGTTTCTTGACATGTTAGACGCTCCGTGACATCTTGGTAACGCAGCGACTAATTAACTTAAACGTCAAGGCAGGGTAAGCAGCAATGTCGATCGCGGGGGCATATCGGTCAGCCGTCCGGCACGGCCACCGAGTCGAGCGTCGCCGGCGGCGCCGCACCGCCAGAGCCATGGCTCGGTGGTGGGCTGGGATGGCGGGTTGGTGCGTGGCCTTCCTGCTGCTGGGCTGGCTGATGGTGGCCGGGTTCTACGATCTGCTGGTGCACGCGTGAGGCGCTGTTACGGGCGCCGGCACGACCACCGGCACACCCAGTACCACCTGCGCGAGTGGCACCGCCGGAGGCGGCTGGCGATGCAGCGCAACCTGATCGTGGCGCTGATCGTCTTCTTTTCCCTGCCTCTGCTGGCGGTCCCCGCGATCGCCGCCCAAACGGTGGGCGATATCCCCTCGGTTGCCGGCCTGGCAGCCGACGCCTTGCCCCAGGACATGCTCATCTTTGACCGTCACGGCAACCTGCTCGCCGACATCGGCGACCAGGGCGATCATCGGATCGTGGTTCCCCTCAGCTACGTGTCACCGGTGCTGATCGAAGCCACCATCGCCATCGAGGACCATAGCTTCTACTCGAACACCGGCGTGGACCCGGGTGCGGTGATCCGCGCGGCTTTGACCGACTACCTGCATCACGGCATCAAGCAGGGTGGGAGCACCATCAGCCAGCAGCTGGTAAAGCAGCTTTTCATCGGCCCGCACCCCGACGCCTCGCTGCAGCGCAAGGCGAAGGAGGCGGTGCTCGCCATGGAGATGAACAAGCACTACACGAAGAACCAGATCCTGGAGATGTACCTCAACACGATCTTTTACGGCAGCCAGACCTACGGCATCGAAGCAGCGGCGCGGAGCTACTTCCGGACCAACGCGCACGACCTGAGCCTGGCCCAGGCGAGCATGCTGGCTGGCCTGCCTCAGGCGCCCACCGAATACAACCCGCTGATCAATCTGGCCTCGGCCAAGAAGCGGCAGCACGAAGTCCTGGACGCCATGGTCCAGTACCACTACATCACCCAGAAGGAAGCGGACGCGGCCTACGCGACCAAGCTGACGATCTATCGGCCGGTCAACCACTTCGAGGCGCCCTACTTCGTCGACTACGTCCTGAAGACGCTGCGCGAGCAGTACAACATCCAGCCGAGCGACCGGCGTGGCTACCGCATCTACACGTCGCTCGACCTCAACCTGCAGCACACGGCCGAGCAGGTCGTCGCCGACCAGATCGCCCAGAAGGGCAATTACTACAACTTCCACGACGCGGCGCTGGTGAGCATGGACCCCAAGACCGGGGAGATCCTGGCCCTGGTCGGCGGCAACAACTACAGCAGCCCGGGCGGTTGGATCGACATGGCCGACACGCCGCGGCAGCCGGGATCGACCTTCAAGATCTTCACCTACACGGCAGCGATCGAGAGCCGGAAGTTCAACATGATCACGCCCATCCTGGATGCGCCGCTGGTCTTCCCGACCTGGGGTGGCACGAGCGGCTTCGAGCCCTACATCCCGCTGAACTACGACCTCAAGTACCACGGCGTGCTGCCGCTGAAGGTCGCGATGGGCAACTCGCTCAACATCCCGGCAGTCAAGGTCGAGCTGCGGGTCGGCATCCAGAACGTCCTGAACGAGGCGCGCAAGATGGGCGTCACCCACCTCACGATGCCGGATGACCACTACTCTCTCAGCCTGACGCTCGGCGGCTATGAAGTGACGCCGATCGATATGGCGACCGGGGCGGCGACGCTCGCTGACATGGGCCTTCGGCATATGCCGGCGCCAATCGTGACCATCCAGGATGCCGCCGGGCGCGACGTCTACACCTACGACCCGACGAAGAATGCGGTCCAGGCCGTCAGCCCGCAAGTCGCCTACATCGTGGCCGCGATCATGTCGGATGACCGCAACCGCTGCATGGAGTTCGGCTGTCACGGCGACCTGACCCTGCCCGGCCGGCAAGTTGCCGCCAAAACCGGAACGACGCAGCTCTTCAAGGACAACTGGACGCTCGGCTTCACCCCCACCCTGGCGACGGCCGTCTGGATCGGCAACCCCAACAACGCTCCCTTGAGCCACAACTCGACCGGTATCGTCGGCGCCGCCCCGATCTGGCACAAGTTCATGCTGCAAGCGCTGGCCGGGACGCCGGATCAGTGGTACCCGAAGCCAGCCGGCGTTGATCAGGTCGGGGGCAACTACTTCCTGCCCGGTACCGAGAACGTCAAATCGACGGTGCTCGGCTGGCCGGTCTGCCGGTTCGGCAGCTACAACCCCTACGGACTGACCTGGGCCGACACCCTGATCGACGGCGTCCCCTGCATCCTGGGTGGCAGCCCACGCTCGGTCCCTGCGCCGAGCCGCTAGCCCAAGAGAGGGAGCGCCGGAAAAGGGGACGGACCGGCGCTCCCGAACGTCGCCGCCGAGCTTAGTGGCTGGTCTGCTGGAAGCAGGCCACGTCGTACTGGGACACGCTGTTCGGGTTCTTCGAGTTCTGTGGCGCGTTGCCGGCGTAGTGGGTCCCGGACGTTCCATTCGGGTTAAAGGGTGAGCCTGAGGCGCCGGTAGCGTTTCCGGGAGTGACGGTTGTCTTCTGACACGACTGACTCGGCTGACCGGTCGAACCGGCGGAGTGCGGATCGTCGGCAAAGGCCGTCGAGGCGCCAGCCAGCGCCAGTGCCGTGGTCGTCGCCAGGATGAGGAGTCTTCGAGTCATGTTCTGTCCTCCTTTGGGCCAACGGGGTTTTGCTGCTAATTCGGCCGGTGGTTACACGGAAACTCCCACCGCCGTTTCTGGAACTGGGCCGTAGTATGATGCCGGCTGCCATGCGTCCAATGGCGTGCTTGCTGGTCGCCCTCTTCCTGGCCGGCTGCAGCTCGGCGCCGGCTGCCAGGTCCGTGGCCCCCAGTACTTACGCCGCCACGTCCGGCTCCACGCCATCGCCGGCGACGCCGGTGTTAGTGCCTGGACGCGAAGACGCCATCCTGGGGCCGGCCGGGATGACACTCAGGCAAGAAATCGGGGCGGTCATGATGGTTGGCTTCAAGGGGCCGCTGACGCCCTCGGTTCTCGACGATTGGCGGCAGCGGCAGTTCGGTGGATTGGTCGTCATGCCTCTCAATCAAAACGCCCACACTCCGGCAGCGATCCGGCAACTGATCGCGTCGGTGCGCGGCGTGATGGCTCATCCGCTGTTGGCGGCGACCAACCAGGAGGGCGGCACGGTTTGTTTCTCGGAGACGCGCGTGCCTTGCCTGGCGGGCGCACGGCAGGCCGCTGCGCAAGGGCCCGCCGCGGTCGAGGGGGAGATGTCGACGATGTCAGAGGGGTTGAAGGCTCTCGGCTTCGACATCAACTTCGCCCCCGTCGCCGACGTTTGGGACGGTGTCCAGCCCGTCATGGGCGAGCGGAGCTACGGCCAGAGTCCGCAGCTGGTTGCGCAGGACGTGACGGCCGCCATCGCAGGTATTCACGCCGCCGGCATGTACGCGGCGGCGAAGCACTTTCCCGGCCAGGGCACCGCCAACGCCGACACGCAGGTCGCGTTGCCGCTGGTGGGCGAGTCGGCTCAGACGCTCATTACCCGCGACTGGGTGCCGTTCAAGGCCGCGGTCGACGCGCATGTCGACATGGTGATGATCGGCCATCTCAACGTTCCGGCGATCGACCCGTCGGCGCCGGCGAGCATGTCCGTCACCGTCATGCGGGACCTGCGCTCCGAGCTTGGCTATCAGGGCATCGTCATTTCCGACGACCTCGAGATGGGTGCGCTGAGCCCGCAGTATCCACCGCCGATCGCAGCGGTGCGCTTCCTCGAGAACGGCGGTGACATGGTGATCGTGTCGCACAGCATCGGCGTCGCGGATGCGACCTACGACGCCATTCACACGGCGGTACTGAACGCAACCTATCCACGCGCGCAGCTCGACGCCTCGGTTCAGAAACTGCTGAGCCTCGGCAACCGATATATGCCCTAGTCCGGCGGCTCGGTCGCGACCTCCGCCCCCATGGCGTGATATCCGCCGTCGACGTGGACGATTTCCCCGGTGGTGGCGGAGCTGTAATCGGAGAGCAGCACGCACGCCATCTTGGCCACCGGCTCGCGGTCCTGGCTGTTCCAACCAAGTGGTGCGCGCTGACCCCAGGTGTCCTCGAACTTCTCGAAACCGGGAATGCCCTTGGCGGCCATCGTCTTGAGCGGCCCGGCGGCCAGCGCGTTGACCCGAATGTGGTGCCGGCCGAGGTCGCGGGCCAGGTAGCGCGTCACCGATTCGAGGGCCGCCTTGCAGACCCCCATCCAGTCGTAGAAGGGCCAGGCCTGCGTCGAGTTGTCGAAGTCGAGGGTGACGATGCTGCCCCCACCGTTCTGCGCCATCAACGGACTCAGCGATTGCGCCATCGCCTTGAGTGAGTAAGAGCTGGTTCGAAACGCGTTCTGAACGCTTTCCCACGGGGTTGTCATGAAATTTCCTCCCAGGGCATCGGAAGGTGCAAAGGCGATCGCATGGACGAAGCCATCGAGGCGGCCCCAACGTTCCTTGAGTGTTTGTGCCAGCGCGTCAACCTGTTCCTGGTTGTTGACATCCATTTCGAGGATCTCGGGCGTCGGCTTCATCCGGCGCGCGCTTTTTTCCGTCAGGCTCATGACGCGGCCGAAGCTGGTCAGCACAATGTCGGCGCCCTCCCGCTGGGCCAGATCGGCGATGGCGAAGGCGATGCTTGCCGGGGTCAGAACCCCGGTGACCAGGATCTTCTTACCGTCGAGAATTCCCGGCATGGCGGTCCGATTCTATCCGAGCGGGCTTTCAGGTTTTGGGGTGGCTTGAGGGACTTGAACCCTCCACCTTCGCATCCACAGTGCGACGCTCTAACCAGATGAGCTAAAGCCACCGCGCGCACGTGATTATAAGAGGTTAGACATGCGCGCCCGTTCAAATTAAACGGAACTTGCGTTATATGCTGTAGGCGCTTTGACGACGTCTGATGACGCCCTCATCCGCCGTGCCCAGGCTCTCGACCCGGGGGCCCTGGCCGAGCTCTACGACAGGCACTTCGATGGGATTTACCGATATCTCTACACCCGTGTGCGGCATGAAGCCGATGCCGAAGACCTCACCGAGCAGGTCTTTTTGAAGATGGTCGACGCGATTCCGCGTTACCGACCGCGTGGCGTCGCCTTTTCCTCGTGGCTCTACCGGATCGCCCACAACCTGCTCGTTGACCGGTATCGCCGCGCCGGGCGGGATGCTGTCGAACTGTCGTCGCAACTCCCCGACAGCCGTCCGAATGCCGATCCGGCAACCATGGCCCAGAACTCCGAAGATCGACGCCGGCTCCTCGAGGCCATGCAGCGACTGACTCCCGAGCAGCAGCAGGTCATCACCATGCGCTTCATCGACAACCTCGACGTCGAGGAAGTCGCTCGGCTGACCCATCGCCGCGCCGGGGCGATTCACTCGATGCAGCATCGGGCACTGGCCAGTCTCTACCGCTTCCTGGTTGAGCGCGATGAGGTGGAGGCCCGCCATGCGTGATCTGAGCGGGCCGCTGGCGGAGTGCCTCAAGGCGGTGGAGGAAAAGCGCAATCTGCAGCAGATCCTGCGGCGCTATCCAGCCGATCGCGACGAGCTGATCGGGATGCTTCGCCTCTCGCTGGACCTGAATGGACTCGGCGCGCCGGCAGCGGACCCGGCCTTCCGGCTACGGGCGCGCAATCGGATGCTGGCCGTGGCCGCGCAGCGCCGGCACGAGCGCGGGCGAACGCCGCTCGCGATCCTGCCCCGTCCGGTCTTGCGCCTGGCATTGGCCGGCGCGTTCGCCGTAGCGCTGGCCGTCGGCGGCCTGACCGCCGCGGCCGCGTCGCAGAGTAGCCTGCCGGGTGATCCGCTCTACGGCGTGAAGTTGGGCGCCGAGCGGCTGCAGCTCGCCGTCACGCTCGACTCGGCGAGTCGCGCCCGGTTGCAGCTGCATTTCGCCGATGTCCGTCTGGATGAAGCCCAGCGGCTGTTTTCGCTGGGCCGCCCGCAAGAGGCGGTGCGTCTGGTGAATCAGTACGACGCGGCCGTGGCGCAGTTCAACCGATCGCTCGCGAGCTCGGCGCTGGACAGCAGCGCGCTCAACGATTTGAGTCAGCTGGTGCAGGACCGGCAGCAGCAGCAGGATGCCCGGCTCAACGCGCTGGCCGCGTCATTGAACGCGCATGGTGACACCGAGGCGGCCGCCAGCGTCAACCGCGCCCAGGCCCACGCCGACGAAGCATTGAAAGGAAGCCAGCGGGACATGCAGGCGCACGAGACCCACAATCCTGGGCCGCAGGCGTCCCATGCGGCCAAGCCGGCGGGCGACCAGCACTAGACCTCGCCGACAGATTTGCCGCGGCGGGCTCCGAAGAAGTTTCGGAGCAGCTGCCCGGCAGGCTCGGACAGCAAACCCGAGCTGACCTCAATCCGGTGGTTGTTGGCCGGGTGCCGCAGCACGTCGTAAACGGAATCGACCGCGCCCTTTTTGGGATCGGGCGCCGCGTACACCAGGCGCTCGATCCGAGCCAGTAACAACGCTCCGGCGCACATCGGGCACGGCTCGAGGGTGACGTAGAGCGTGACGCCCTCGAGTCGCCACGACTGGAGTTGCCTGGCCGCCTCTCTCAGCACGAGCATCTCCGCGTGTGCCGTCGCGTCGGGGGTGCTCTCGATCAAGTTGTGCGCCTCGGCGAGGACCGAGCCGTCGCGAACCAGGACGGCGCCGACCGGCACTTCGCCAACGGCCGCGGCCTGGCGCGCCTGAGCGAGCGCGCGCTCCATGTAATGGGCGTCATCGCGGACACCGCTCTCTAGACTGAGATCCATGGCCCACCGAAGCTTAGATGAGGACCCCGGTCTCTTTGGTCCCGACTCGATGATCTGGCGCATCAACCGCGAGTCGTCGGTGACCCTGGGAGGGACCTGCGCCGTGCTCATGCAGTTTGCCCATCCAAAAGTAGCGGCCGGGGTGCGTGACCACAGTAGTTTCCAGGATGATCCCGCCGGGCGATTGCGCCGGACCTTCGACCTGACCCTCGCGTGGGTGTTTGGGAGCCGAGCCCAGGCGATCCAGGCCGTGCGAATCGTGAACAAGCGGCATGACGCCGTCCAGGGACCGGGATACTCCGCGAGAGACCCCGCGCTGCTCCTCTGGGTGCAGGCCACGCTGGTGTATTCGGCGATCCGGGCATATCGCGCCTTCG
>DASTJZ010000078.1:0-5135 GCA_035716185.1 Candidatus Dormiibacterota bacterium | reverse complement strand
GGATTCCAGGTGGCGCCGCAATAGGGACAGGGGGCGGTTTGGTAGGCCTGCATGCTGGGCAGCTTCGCTACCCCTTCAACTGGCCTACCGGTGAATTCCTTCGGCTCAGCCGAGCAGGCCGGCGAGGTCCTCCGCGTTGCGGACGGCGTAGTCGGAGTAGCAGTTATTCATCACCGCGTGGACTTCGGCGGCGCCCTTCTCCAGCTCCCGGAGGTTGGGCACCCAGGCTTTCAGCTCCTCGGGCTTGTAGAGATAGCGAAATTTCTCGGCTGTGGTGATGCCTTTCTTCTCCCAGTTCTCCCGGTTGTGTCCATGAAAGCGCACCATCGCCAGGGGCGCGGTCCGAGCGACAACCGGCGGAACGCTCGAGGCAAGGCCCTGCGGCTCGTCGACGACAACGTAGGTGAACCCATGATCTTTGAGAAATTTCAAGACGCGCTGCCGCCGTTCTTCCTTGAGCCACGTGCCCTGTCGGAACTCGATGGCGATGCCAAAATCCGGCAGCCACTCACGAAGGTCTTCCATGAATCGATACGAGCCTGGTGATGGCAGGAACCATTTCGGAAACTGAAAGACGATGGCGCCGAGCTTCCTGGCGTCTTGCAGCGGCTGCATGCCTTCGCGGAAGCGATCCCAGACGCTTTCTTTGTCTTTGGGAGGGAGATCTTTGAAGTAGACGTTCGATTTCGTGTCGCTCAGTTTTTCGCGGAGGTCTTTCGGCAGGCGCGACGGCGGCGCGGGGTGCTGGGTCAGCAGCGCGTAGGCCTTGGCGTTGAACACGAAGTCTTTGGGCGTGCGCTCGACCCACAGCTGCGCGGTCTTCGCATTCGGGATCGCGTAGAAGGTGCTGTCGATTTCAGCGATTGGAAACCGCGAGGCGTAGTAACGCAGGCGTTCCTCCGCGGTGTTTGCCTCCGCCGGATACCAGCCGCTCTTGAGCAGCGTTGGCTCGGTCCACGAAGAGATGCCGACCCGAATGCGGGCCATCAGCTGGGACGATGGGCCGTCGGACTGTCACTCACCTGGTTGCGCAGCGTGCGAAGTCCATGGGGCAGCGCTTCCATGATGGCCTCGAGGCTGTCCGTCACTCCGCGCGGACTGCCCGGCAGCGCGAGTACCAGCGTGCGTCCCATCACCCCGGCCAGCGAGCGCGATAGCATCGCATGCGGCGTTTTCTTCAAGCCCGCGGCCCGCATCGCTTCGGCGATGCCGGGAACGGCGTAGGTCAACAGCGGCTCCAGGGCCTGCGGCGTCACGTCTCGCGGACCGAGTCCGGTGCCACCCGTGAGGACGATCAGGTCGGGATCGATGGCCCGCACCCAGTCGCGAACCTGGCGCTGGATATCCTCGACTTCGTCGCTGACGATGGCGCGGCCGACGACCTCGGCCGGCACGCGAGCAAGCGCCTCGGCGATCTTCTCACCGCTCTCGTCGACGCGCTCCCCGCGCGCACCCTTGGTGCTGACAGTTAGCACGCAGGCGCGAAAGGACATAGTGCGAGTGTAGTAAGCCCCCACCCTGCCCTCCGCCGGACCCGGGGAGGGAACGCTGTGAGAGCTCAGGCTTCGGCGCGATACGCGGCGTGGGTCGCGATGGTGCGGCAGAAGTCTTTTACGGCGGCGCGGATGTCGAGCAGGTCGTGGTAAGCGAACGAAACGCAATGCTCGAACGGTGGGAAGCGCACGATCGATGACGCCGCGGGTTCATCGGCGTCGTGCAGGATGAGCACTGGCCGGCCCCGTCCCAGCAGCCAGCCCGCTTCGAAACCCACGCCAAGGCTTCGACCGCTCATCTCCATGCAGCCGGCGTCCGCTTCCAGCAGCTCGCGGCGCATCATCTCGGCAACCAGTTCGGGCCGGTCCAGACCAGCGCGATAATCCGGATCCGCGACTCGCTCGGCGAGGATCCCGATGCCCGACTCGACCAGCGCGCGATGCGCCAGCTGGATCGCTTCCAAACTGCGCGGTCCCAGCTCGCCGCTCACCGACCGACCCAAGTAGACCTTCACGGCTGTAGCACCCGCGGTGGCGTGGCTCGCCGCTTCGGTCGCGATAGCCCGATCATCAACATGATCAGGCCAAGCACGGGGTCGAACGGGAGCACGATCCCGCCCAGCAACGCCGCGAGCCAGCGAGGCTGCACCCGACGCACGCCGCGATTATCCGCCATCGCCGGCGCTTCCGCGCGAATTGTTGTGACCAATCGCATCGGCAGGCTCGTCCTCGACATCGATTCCCGACTCGTCGTCATGGCGTCCGGGGGTTTCCGGTTCGCCTTTCTTTCGACGCGCCGGGCGTTCGGCGGCGAGGGATCGCACGTCGAGGCCCTGGCGCAGCAAGTGGATGCTCTCCAGGTACGACAGGCGCTCAACCAGCCACCCCACCCGGTAGTGGACCGCGAACCACGTCTCCTGCGGCGGCGGATGCCGATGACGGCGGCGCCAGCGCCCCACCGCCTCCTTGAATGTTGGGGCAAATCCGCCTTCCCCGCGGTGATCGGCCCCGGTATTGCCCGCCACGGTCGGATTGTAGATACTCGCCACAGCATCTTTTGGCGCCTGACGAAGGAATGAGGACAATGCCGACGTGCGGCTGACCGAGATTATGGCGATCGCCAACAGCCTCGCCGGCTGCGCCGAAACTCCGCCAGACTCAGAGGTCTATCTCGACGGCGAGGTCCATCGGGCTTTCGTCGGCATCGATGTCGACGTTGGCGAACTCCTGCTGGCCCGAACCCTGGGCGCCGACGGCGTCATCGCCCATCATCCGATCGGATCGCGGGCCCGCCTCGGCATTCCGGCTGTGATCGAGCGGCACGAGGAGCAGATGCGTGCCGTCGGTATTCCCGCTGAGCTCGCGCATTCGGCAATGCTGGCGCGCCGCCAACCGGTGGCCCATGCGCTCCACACCGCCAATTACAGCCGGGTGGTTGATGCGGCCCTGGAGCTGCGGCTGCCACTCATGAACATCCACCTGGCGGCAGACATCATCGGCCGGCAGTACTTCATCGATTTCGTCAATCGTGTCGTCGATGAGAAGGCGACGACAGTGGGCGGACTGATCGGCGAGCTGAGAACGATCCCCGAGATGGAAGCCTCCCTGGTGCAGCCGGAACTCTGGCTGGGCAAGCCGGAGAACCCGGTCGGCCGCTGGATCGTGCAGATGGCGGCCGGAACCAATGGTGGCACGCCGGTCTATCGCACGTATTATGAGCACGGGATTGACACCATCCTGGCGATGCACATCGACGACCGCGACCTGCGCGAGCTCGGGCAGGCGCAGCGGCCCACTGCAAACCTGGTCATCACCGGCCACATGCCCAGTGATTCGATTGGCATGAACCGGGTGATCGATGCGATCGAACAGCGCGGCGTTGAAGTTCTCACGGGTTCCGGAGTTATACGGATATAGACCGCATTCAGGAGGACCGCTTGGACGCATCACCTCGTGCATACAGCAATGAAGCGGAGCGCCGGTATCATCTGCGACGGCTGGACGACCTTCTGGAAGCACTGGAGCGGCTGAACCTGGCCGAGGCGAAGGAACTGCCGGCACCGGTCAAGGAACGCATCGAAAAAGAGGGCATCATGGTCGAGCCTGACACGAGTTTCAGCCGGCTCATCGAGCTGGTCTGGGCGCAGCAAGAGAAATATTTGATCGACTTGAAAGCCGATCGTCGCAAGGGATCGCGCCGGGTCGGCGACGGCGTCGTCGCTTCGCACCGGGTCCTGGACGCCTTCATCCTTGGGCGATTGAACCTGGCCGGCCGGCGGCGCCGGCGGATGACCGGCTAGGCACATCAACCCGCGGCCTAAGCAACCCAACCTGCGGCACGGCTGAGCCGTGACCAGCAGTGGCTGCCGTCGCAGTTCAATCAAATCAAGATATTTGCGTGTGCAACGACGCACAGCTGTCGCGACCATGCTTCACGATGTCGGCATGGCTGCCGTCGTGGCGCTCCAGAGACCATCGGTCGCTGATGTCGAAGCGGCCGCTGACCGGCTTCGGGCGGCTAACGAAGAGTGGCGAACGCTTGTTGCCAGGGGCGAAGGGCCGGTGCTGGGCGAGGCGCTGATCCAGATCCGGGAGGCGGGGATCGACCCGCTCGAAGCCGTCTTTGCCGAGGGCTTACGGCGCTTCGACGCCGCGGGCGAGTACGCGGAGGACGGCGCACTGGGCCCGGTTTCCTGGCTGCGCTGGAAATGCAAGATGTCGGCCACCTCGGCCTCGGAACACCTGGCGGTTGCTCGACAAATCGACGAGCTGCCCAAGACCGAAGAAGCGTTTGCCAGGGGCGAGCTCAGCTACCAGCATGTTGCCGTCCTAGCACGCACGGCCGAGCACGTCGGCGTGCAGGAGGTCCGCAAGGCGGAAGTGTCCTTATTGAAAGCAGCCGAGAGCATGGACCCTGGCCAACTGGTCGGGGTGGCCAAAGACTTCGAGCATCGCGTCAACGCGGAAGCGGCACAGAACGAGGCGAACCGCGCTTATGACCGGCGTTATCTCCATGTCGGGGAGCCGGTGAATGGACTGGTTCGCGTCGATGGCCTGCTGGACACCGAGGGCGGCGCCATCGTGCTCAACGCGCTCAATGCTCGGACGCTGCCCAACAAGGGCGACGACCGGACCGCCGGTCAGCGTCGCGCCGATGCCCTCGTCGATCTGTGTCGGGCCGGTGCACGAAGCAAATCGGACGACGCCCCAGCGCCACGCGTCCTGCTGATGATCAAGGCGACCGCTGAGACCCTGGCAAGAACCGCGGGCGCGCCGGCCGGCGAGATCGACGGTGGGGGCACCATTCCCGCCGAAACCGTTCGGAGGCTGGCGTGCGATACGGCGATCACTCGCTTCGTCAGCTCCGGCGAGCTGCAGGGCGAAATTACTCACGCGAGCCGCACCATCCAACCCCGGACTCGCCGTGCTCTGGCTGTGCGCGACCAGCACTGTGTGTTCAGCGGCTGTGACCGCCGGCCCGCGTGGTGCGATGGACATCATCTGAGGTTCTGGGCCGATGGCGGTCCGACAACTCTGGAGAATCTTGCCCTGTTATGCCGGCCGCATCATCGAAAAGTTCACGAAGGTGGATGGACGCTCGAGCGGAAGAACGGACGATTCATCGCCAGGCCGCCAGCTGCC
>DASTJZ010000077.1:0-46634 GCA_035716185.1 Candidatus Dormiibacterota bacterium | reverse complement strand
GAAGATCCGGGTGGCCTTTGTCCCGGCCGGCACGCCCACCTTCCGGCGCGCCGCAAACGCCGGCAGGCTGGGCGCCTTTCGCAACCCGGAACCGACGCTGCTGGCGACCATCTCGGATGGGCCTTCGTCCGACCGGGTGCTCGGATTCCTGGTCGGGATGCTGACGCGGCACGCCAAGCCGCTCGGCGTTTCTGGCGTCGGTATTCCTCTTAGTTAGTCGTCGCCTAACTGAATTCTGGCTCGGCCTTCTGCTGGCCGACCCCCGTGCAAGCCGTCGTCAGGGCAAGGCGTTTGAATTAGTGTGCGACTGCCGGAGCGGGCCAAACTCATGGTTGCAATGGGCGCGGCCGCTCTCGCAGCAGCGAGTGTTCTCTGGCTCTATGGGCCCTGGTCGACGCTTACGCGACAGCAAGCAATTGCGACGGCCCTTGCGCCGGGGGGCTTCCATCTTCAAACAGATCTGGTAACTGGGGCCAAACTCATACATCGGTATGACCTGGCCAAACTCATTGAACAGGATGGTGCTACCGATGCCAGGCCCTTTGACCGAGTTTGGGTCGTGACGCTGAAAGGGAACCTAATTCCATCGACGGTGGGCGGGCCATCGGCTGGCTATACGGTTGAGGTGATCCGGGACAAGACGCCTCCCCATGTAGAGCTGTATTACAGCGGACGGCCCGGAGACCGACCAGCCGCATGGGACGACGTGCTCGACCTCGAGCACTACTAAGGTGATGCCCGACGGGAGCCGCGACTTCTTTTGCGCTTCCGTTAGCTGGTCTCAGTCTCGGTTGCGATCCCGCCGCGCAGGCCGAATAGGTGCTTTTGCCAGGCGAGATAGATGACGATCGCGATGTTGATCACCAGGATGCTGATCCGGATCGGCGTTTGCCGGTGCAGCACTTCCATGATTTCGAATGGGATCCCAAGGCAGCCGGCGATCACCGTGAGATATTCGGCCCACCGCCGCCGGCGAGCAAGGCCGATCGCCTCGGTGATCTCCAGAGCTCCGAAGAGCAACGCACCAATACCAATCAGCGTGACGGTCCGCAGCGAGAATTCCCCAACCGGCTTCAGCGCGGCAGCCAGCAACCGGGGGATCAGGCGCCGCTCCGGGTTGACATTCAACTCTGCCACCCAGCCGCGCACCAGCCCGACAATGTTGCGGCTGTTGGTGAGCAGCGCCACGCCCAGGATGGCGACCAGGGTGCCGCGCACGGCCCGCTCGATAATGATCAGCCGCACGATGGTGTCGACGGGCTGCGTCTCGCGACCGAGCTCGCGCTTGACCTCTTGCCAGAACGTCATCGCGGCAAAGCCTCGAGCAAGTGGTCCAGGTCGGCGTCGTGGTTGTAGTAGTGCGGTGAGGCGCGCAGGAAGTCGCCGCGGAGCGAGATCAGAACGCCCGCATCTCTGATCCGGCCGTGCACCTCGGCCGGGACGATCCGCGGGTGGCGGAAGGACACGATAGCGGAACGTTCCCCAGGGCTACGAGGTTTCAGAACGAGCTCATAACCGAGACGCGTCAGTTCCGTTCGGAGCTTATCCGCGAGCCGCAACGCCTCCGCTTCGACGACGGCCGGCCCGGCGCGAAGCAGCAGATTCACGGCCGCGCCCATTCCCAGGATTCCTGGATAGTTGGGCGACGCCTCTTCGTAGCGGCGGGCGTCGGGCTTGAGGGTGAGGTCGTAAGTGAAGTACTCATGGTCGTGCACGACGCTGTCCATGCCGACGAAGGGCGGAACAAGCTGCTCCAGCATGCGGGGCCCCACGTAGGCAAAACCGGCACCGATCGGGCCAAGCAGCCACTTCTGGGCTCCGGCACAGAAGAAATCGACCGCGCCCTGGGACAGATCGACGTGCATCGCGCCCACTGCCTGGATGCCGTCGACGACGATCAGCGCATGCTTCCCACGCATGGCCGATCGCAGCGCGCTCAGATCGATCCGAAAGCCATTCCAGAACTGCACGGCACTGACCGTAACCACGCGGGTCCGCTGGTCGCACAGCCCCACGAGGGCGGGGATATCGACGCGGCCCTCGCTGGATCGTTGCAGCCGCAGCTCGACCCCTTTCCGGCGGAGGTTCATCCAGGGGTAGATGTTGGCTGGGAACTCGCGATCGACGCCAACCACGTTGTCGCCCTCGCGCCAGTCGAGTCCGGCGGCAACCAACCCGAGCCCGGTGGTGGTGTTCTTGATGAATGCGATGGAGTCCGGCTTGGCCGAGACCAGCTCGGCGATTCTCCCGCGGACCTGGGTTTTCAGCCGCTCCCAGTGGGCCAGCTCGAAGGGCTCCTCGCTCTGCCGGCTGAGGAACACTTCCATCGTGGAGCGAACCGGCGTGGCCAGCGGGGCGATGTTCGCGTGGTCCAGGTAGGCATAGCGGCGCGCGATGGGGAACATCTCGCGAAGCTCGGCAGGCGAGAGCGGCATTCCCTCGGCACACTACACTAGGGCTGTTGGGCGAGGCAGCCAGCATCGACGTCGCAGACTTCGACCGCGTCGACATGCGCGTCGGTCGGGTAGTCGAGGCCGAGCCTTTCCCGGAAGCCCGCAAACCTGCCTACAAGCTTCGCATCGACTTCGGGCCGCTTGGTGTTCGGCAATCGAGCGCCCAGCTCACCGCCCACTACCGCCCGCACGACCTGGTCGGCAAGCTCGTGGTCGCGGTCACCAACTTTCCGTCACGTCAGATCGGCCCGGTCCGCTCTGAAGTCCTGGTGCTCGGCGTCCCGGACCAGGACGGAGCCGTCGTGCTGCTGGAACCGACTCAGGTGGTACCGCTCGGAGGTCGCGTCTTTTGACGCGTCGCCCACAACCACCGTACCTGGTCAGCGAGTGGCGTGACGACGCAACCGGAGCGCACGGCTGGTTTGTCATCGATCGCCTGGTCGGCGACATGTGTTCCGGCGGGATCCGGATGCGGCGGGGCGTCTCCCTGGATGAGGTCACCGATCTGGCGCGAACGATGTCCCATAAGATGGCGGTCCTCGACATCCCCTATGGCGGGGCTAAGTCGGGGATCGATTACGATCCGGCCGCGCCCGACGCGGACGCCGTTCTGCGCGGCTTCATCGAGGCGATTCGTCCCTTCATCGCCGAACGCTACGCGACCGGTGCTGACCTGGGGACGCACGAGGATGACATCATCGCTGCCTGCCAGATCGTCGGCCTGACCCACCCACTTCAGGCGGGCTTCAGATCCGACGGGATCGCCGGCCTCCGCCGCATCAAGCAAGGCCTGGCGGTGAGCAGCGACGGCACCCCGATCACGGAGCTGATCGCTGGTTACGGCGTCGCGGAGTGCACCATCGAGGCCGCCGACGTCATCGGCCTACCGTTGCCGGGCGCCCGGCTCGCCCTACAGGGCTTCGGCAATGTCGGCGGCGCCGCAGCCCGCTACCTGGATCGTGCGGGCGTCCGCCTGGTCGCCGTCGCCGACATCGAGGGCGCGATCATCGACGAGGGCGGTCTCGACGTGAAACAGTTGCTCGCCACACGCGACCGCTTCGGTCGTATCGACCGCAAACGGCTCCCGGCCGGTGCCCGGCTCGCCCCCGAGCCGGCCTGGATGGAGCAGGCGGTGGACATCATGATCCCGGCGGCGATTGGCAACGCGATCCACGCCGACAACCAGGCGGGCATCGACTGCCGCCTGCTGGTTGAGGCGGCCAACAATCCGATCAGCGATGTCGCGGAAGCCCAGCTGGAAGGTCGCGGCGTCACCATCATCCCGGATTTCGTCGCCAACGCAGCGGCGGCCTTCCTCTTTTGCGGTCTTCTGGAAAAGCGGCTGGAGCCGAATCTGGAGTCGATCCTGAGCGAGAGCAGCCGGCAGTTGCGTGGGACGACTCGCGAGCTGCTGGAGCGAGCCGCGCGGGAGCGGACCTCGAGCCGGCGGGCCGCCGAAGAGATTGCCGAGGCAAGACTAAGGGCGCACCAAGGGATAACGCCTCCCTGACGCAAGGGGGAGGGAACCTAGCGCTGTCGCTCGGCGTGGCGGCGCATCATGCAGTCGTCCATGACGACGTCGAGACCCGCGGCGCGGGCTCGGTCTGCGGCCGCTTCGTCGACGACGCCGTCCTGCAGCCAAACGGCTTTCGCCTTGATGGCGATGGCATCATCGACGATAGCGCCGGCAAACTCGGAGCGGCGGAAGACATCGACCACGTCGACCCGCTCGCGGATGTCTCGAAGGTTCGGATAGGCTCGTTCGCCCAGGACCTCGTCGACGTTGGGATTCACCGGGAAGATTCGGTAGCCGGCCCGCTGCAGATATCGCGCGACGCCATAGCTGGGACGGAAGGGGCTGGCGCTCAGGCCGACCACGGCGATGGTCCGGGAGCTGTCAAGGATGCGATCGACCGCATCGGATTCGGGCATCGATACTTCGAACTCCGAAAGCCCCTCTAGAATTCCACAATGCCGCCGTCAGCCCGCCTGCCGGCCGTTCCGCCGGAGATCATCGACGCCTTCCGGGCGGTGGCGCCAACCGTCGAGGCCTTTGCCCGCACGCATGAGCTGCTGATCGAACGCTATCGCCGCGGCAAGCCCGCCTGGGAACTTCGCTTTGCCCGGCAGGCTGGTGGCGAGGCCGCCCTCACCCTCAGCTACCGGGAGCGGACCGGCCACGTCCTCGACGTGATCGTCACCTGGTGGGTCGACGATCGTGAGAACCAGACGCGCCGCTTACGCTCGGAAAAGGTCGCCGTCTACGATCGCCGGGCTGCGCCATCGGAGCTGCGTGATCAGCTGGAGGCCGCGCTGGCCACCGTCGATCGCTGGACCGTCAATGATCTCGGACCGCCGCATGGACCCTTCAAGGGATGGGCGACAGAAGCCGCCAGCCCAACCCTGGCGATTCGATGAAGCCGTCCCCCGGCGAGCCATCTGCCGAAGACGAGCTCTGGCACGCCTTTGGAAGAGCCATCGGCTTCACGGCTGCGGCGCTGTTCCTCCTGGTCGGCGGCGGAATCCTGCTCATCGTCCTGGCCGCGGCTTTCTTCGGCTTCATCTACGCTCACTAGGCGAGGCGTCGTGCCTGCGCCGCCGAGGGGGCGGGTATCAGGCCGGGATGCAGGATCCCGCCGAGGATCTCGAGGCTGTCCACCAGCCGTGGACCGGGCCGGCTGAAGTAGGCGTTGCCGTCGACCACCCATAGCTCGGCGCCGCCGGCGGCGATCGTTCCATTGGCGCGCTCGACCTCTCCGATGCTGCGCTCGAGACCGAAGCCACAGGCCATCACCACGATGGCCTCGGGCCGCTGGCTGGCTAGCGTCGCGGCATCGATCGGGTGGGCGGGCTGACCGGCATTGCCAAGCAGGTCCTCACCGCCGGCAAGCTCGACCAGTTCCGGCGTCCAGTGGCCGCAGTTGTAGGGCGGGTCGACCCACTCGAGACAGATGATCCGCCGGCGCGGCCGGCCGGCGAGCCCTCGGCGGACCACATCGGCGCGATCCCGCAGCCCAGCCACCACCTCCGAGGCCCGGTCCTGGCGATGGGTCAGCCGGCCAACGGTGCACACGTTCTCGAAGACATCGTCGAGCGTCTCGGGCTCGAGCGAGACCAGCTGCGTAGAGCCGTCCAGCCGGCGCACCGCCCGCTCGACAATCGGATACGACACGGCGCAAACCTCGCACAGCTCCTGGGTAAGGATCAGATCGGGATGCAGCTCGCCCAGCCGCTCGCTGTCGAGCATATAGATGCTGCTGCCCGCATGGACCATCCGGCGAATATGGCGATCGATCTCGCCGCTCCCACGCACGCCATCGAGAACGCTGGCCGTCACCACGGGCTTCTTCCGTACCGATGGCGGGTAGTCGCACTCGTGCGTCACCCCTACCAGCTGATCCTCGAGGCCGAGGCTGCAGACGATCTCGGTCGCACTGGGCAGCAGGGAAACGATTCGCTCTGTCACCGGGCGAGGACGAACGGGTTGAGGAGCATCTCCTCTTCGATGGTGGTCTTGGGGCCATGCCCGGGATAGACCACCGTCTTTTTTGGCAGGGCATAGAGCACGCTGCGAATCGAGAGGACGATCTTTGACGTGTTGCCGCCAGGCAGATCGGTGCGTCCGATCCCCCGTTGGAAGAGGGTGTCTCCGGCAAAGCAGTCAAGCCCGACGACGAAACACACAGAACCCTCGGTATGTCCCGGCGTGTGCAACACCGTGATGCGCAGGTCCTGGAAGGAAACGGCCTTCTCGTGCGCCAGTGGGAGGTCGATCGAAAACGGATCGAAGCCCTCGGGAATGAAGGGTAGCTGGGCGAACTTCGCCCAATCGAGCAGCGCGCTATCGTCGGGATGCATGGCGATCGGCGCCCCGGTTTCTCGGTGCAGGCCAGGCACTCCAGCCACGTGGTCGATGTGGCCATGCGTCAGCAGGATGCGCTCCACCGTCAATCCTTCGTTCCGCAGCTTGGCCTGCACCTGGGCCAGCTGCAATCCCGGATCGACGACCAGCGCGGCCCTGGTGTCGCGTCGCCGGATGATGAAGCAGTTCTCGCCGAAGAGGTCGTCTACAAAAGCCGAGAGCTCGAGCTTCTCGCGTAGCGCCTCCGCCGGGGTCACGCCACCGCCACTTCGGTCGACGCCGGCGTGAGGATTTGCGGACCCGCCTCGGTGATCAGCACCATATCCTCGATGCGGACGCCGCCCCAATCCGGGACGTAGATGCCGGGCTCGTTTGTGATCACCATGCCGGCCTGCAGCGGCGTCTGGTCGCTCGCCGAAAGGAAGGGACGCTCGTGCACCAGCAGTCCGATCCCGTGCCCGAGCCCGTGTCCGAAGGCGTGCGCCTCGCCGGCCAGCGCCTCGCGGGCCCGCCGGTCGACCGCGTCGGCCGTCACCCCGGGGCGCATCAGCGCCATCGACTCCGATTGCGCCCGGCGAACGGCCTCCATCACCCGGCGCTGCTCTGCGGTCGGCTCGCCGATCACGATGGTACGGGTGGTATCGCTGTTGTAACCGGCAGCACGCGCGCCAAAGTCGACCACTACCATGTCGCCCCGCCCGAGCACGCGGTCGGAGGCGCGCCCGTGGGGCAGAGCGCCGCGCTCCCCGGCGGCAACGATGGTTTCGAACGAGGGACCGTCGGCGCCCAGCTCGATGAAGGTCTGCTCGAGCAGAAAGGCGACGTCCCGCTCGCGCATTCCGGGCCGGATGGACGGCCGCACCCGGTCGAAGGCACGGCCGGCGATGCCGGCGACCCGCGAAAGCAGCTCGACCTCCTGCGGGGTCTTGATCATCCGCAGGTCCTCGACCACGCCCGTGGTGGCCACCAGGCTCACCTCCGCCCCGACGTCGAGACGCAGCCGTTCGTACTGGTCGACGGTGAGGTGCTGGGCCTCGAACCCCGCTCGTCGCATTCCGTGCGTCGTGATCTGGTGGGCGAGCAAGGAGAGGAGGCCCTGGGACGCCGGGGCTCGAACCAGCGTGAAGGCCGGCGACTCTTCCTCCATCTGGAGCCAGTAGCGACTGTCCCCCAGGATCTCCGCCGTTTGCGGGCCGATGACGAGATACCCAAGCGATCCACTGAAGCCGGCCAGGTAGCGGACGTTTTGCGGGGCGGTGATGACCAGCCCATCGAGCTCCAGGTCGGCCAGGCGGCGACGCAGCGCGCCGAGCCGGTGCCGTGATTCCTCAGTCCGCATTGCCGTCTAGCCTAGCGGGCCGGTAACGTCCTGGTCGCCAGACGTACGGCAAGCCCGCCGAGCGCACTCCAACTCGAATGACGCCGGTCAGCCCTGGGCGGGGCTCAGGCGGGAGCTGGAGTCAGGCGACGCCTTCTGGCCGGCCTGGTCCCAGCGAGCTCAGCGGTTCGGTGGCGAGCTCCGCCAGCTCGCCCAGCAGTCTGATGGCATCCTGCACCGGTGCCGACCAGTAGACGGCGACCGCGCCCCAGATCGAGCCGCGCTGCGCCAGCGGAGTCGCAGCCACCGCGCCCTCCGGCGGCGTTGTCCCATGGAGCAGGTGTTGCGACCAGCGGCTGATCCCCAGGTTGGCGATCGCAACCGGCTTCTCGCTGTAGAGCGTCCACTCCAGCAGCGCCTCGAGGAGGGGCGCCAGTTCCTGGATGCGATTGGGACGCCCCGGCAGCGCAAAGCTGTCCTTGTTCCATCGGCCGCCGGCGTCCTGGAACACGACCATGCCGCCGGCGGCGTCGCTCATTTGCAGCGACCGGCTGAGCAGCAGATTGGCGGCCACCTCGCGCACGTGCAGCGTCTGGACAGCGACGTCGCTCGAGGGCGCGACACTATCCATATCGAGATAGTAAGTTGACCGGCACCGTGCTAGCGCGCGGGCGCCCGACGCTCGCGAGCCAGCTCCCAGAGGAGCGCCACGACAAATACGACTACACCAATCCGGACGGCCGCGTCGGCGAGGTTGAAGTCGGTGGGCCACAGGTGGACTTCGATGAAGTCGGTCACGGCCCCAAGCCGCACCCGATCGATGAGGTTACTGAGGGCGCCGCCGGCGATCGCGCCCAAGGCGCCGGCACCCACCATGCCTCCGACCTGCCCTCGAAGCAGGACGACAACCACGGCGCCGAGGACCAGCAGACTGAGCAGACCTAGCAGCTGGTTGTGACCCGAAAAGAGGCCGAGGGTTGCGCCGCTGTTGCTCGCCAGCCGGAACCAGAGCCAGCCATGGATGGCCGTGACGACCCGCCCGCGCGGGAGCGAGGCCTGCGCCCACCCCTTTGCTGCCTGGTCGGCGACGACCACGAGGGCGGCGACGACGACGGCCAGGATGAGGCCGTTTCGACGGGGCATCCGGCCATGCTAGCCGGGCTGCGGGCTAGTGCTTGGGAGTCGGCTTCGCCGAGGGGCCCTTGCCGGAGCCCTGTCCGTTGGCGCCACCGTTGCCCGCGGGCGTCGGCGTCTGTGCGGCGCGCAGTGCCGCCGCGGCGCGATCGCGTGCCGTGGCGATGGCGCTCTGCGCCGTCGGATTGGAGACCTGTCCTTGCAGGCCGGCGAGCTGCTGGTCGTGGGTGGCGATCGCCTGCTGCAAACGGTTTTGCAGATCAGCGGCCACCGCCGGATCGGTTTGCTGCTCCGACTGGACCAGCTGGGCGGCCTCGGCGAGCTGCTCATTCAGGCCGTTGAGGGCCTGGCTGGCAAGGTCGACACGATGGCGGGCGATCATCGCCTCGGCTTCAGCCAGTCGAGTGCGGGCGAGCTCGAGGTGATAGGTCAGCTTGTCTGATGGGCTGAAGGCCAGGAGTCCGCGCGCCTGCTCGAGGGCGCCCTTGACCGGATAGAACGGCGAATCGGGCAGGCTGTCCGCCGAGGCGGCCACTGTACCGGCGACCAGCAGCACGGCGACGGCCACCGTGGCCAGCACCAGCCGTCGCACGGAGTGGGTCCGCGAGCGGACCGCGGACGACCGCTCGATCGAGGCCGCGACCAGGTTCCAACCACGGATCTTCGCCGCCGGAGACGGCATCAGCGGATCCACCGCCCGAAGGCGCTCGCCAAGTGCCGCCAGCCGCTGGCTCTCGGACATCAATTGACGGCTTTCCCTTGCAGGGCACGCTCCAGCGATCCGAGCGCGCGATGCTGCAGCGCCTGGACGGCGCCCACGGACTTGCCGATGATCTCCGCGACCTGGGCGGCGGTGAGGTCCTGAAAGAAGCGGAGGATCAGCACCTGCTGCTGTTCGTCGGTCAGAGCCCGAAGCGCCTGACGCAGTTCGTCATTCGACAGCTGTTCCAGCGCCAGATCCGATGGGTCGGCGCTCTGGGGCAGCGTGGCGGTCTCGAGGGGCACCAGGGTAACCTTGCCGCGCCGGCGATAGTGATCGATGGTCGCGTTGTGCGCGATCCGATAGAGCCAGGAGGAGAACGCGACCCCCTGGTCCTGGTAGAGATCGAGCCGGGTGAGGCTGCGGGTCATGGTATCGATGGCCAGGTCCTCCGCGTCCTCGATCCGACCGATGCGCGCGTAGACATAGTTGTAGATGCGGTCGAAGTACCGCTCGAAGATGGCGCGGGCTGCGTCCTGATCACCGCGACGCACCCGTTCGATGAGGAGGCGATCGTCATCGGACGATGCCCGGGCCGTTGCGCGCACTGGGTGACATTATCGGGGCTGCCCGGCGGGAGAGGTGATCGCGTGTCGGCGACGGTTAAGAGCATGGGTCATCCTCTAATACGTTTGAACGGCCGAATGGCATATGAGGGCGGCAAACTTGCCGTTACCCTGCCGTCACCACGCTGTCGTCAGATTGTGACCTCGATCTGGCCCGGCTTGCCGCTCACCAGCTCGCCGACGCGCGCCGCCTCGACCCTCTGCTCTGCCAGGGCGCCCAGCAGTCCTGGCAGCTGCTCGCTCCCAACCGCCATCAACAGGCCGCCCGACGTCTGGGCATCGCTCAACACCGTCTGGCGGGCCGGCGACACGCCGGCCGACCAGCGAACCCGCGTGTAGAGGAAGCGCTCGTTACTTCGCGTGCCTCCCGGGACCTCACCGGCGTCGGCGAGCTCCTCCGCCCCGGGCAAGATGGGCACGGACGCCGCCTCGACCGAGGCGGCCAGGCCGGACGCGCGTGCCAGGTAATGAAGGTGGCCCAGCAGGCCGAAGCCCGTGATGTCGGTGGCGGCACGGACCCCCACCGCAGTCATCGCAGCCGCGGCATCGCGGTTGAGCCGCAGCATGCCACTGACGGCGGCGGTCACCGATGCCTCGGGTGCCACCCCGTGCTTGATCGCGGTAGTGATGATCCCGGTCCCAACCGGTTTGGTCAGGACCAGCTGATCGCCGGCGCGACCGCCGCGATTTCGAACCACCCGCTCGGGATGCACGGTGCCGATGGCGGCAAGGCCGTACTTCGGCTCGTGGTCGTCGATGCTGTGCCCGCCCAGGATGTCGATGCCGGCCTCGTGCACCTTGTCACTTCCGCCTCGAAGGATGTCGGCCAGAATGCTGGTGGCCAGCTCTTTGACGGGGAAGGCCACCAGGTTGACGGCCATCAGCGGCTGCGCCCCCATCGCATAGATATCGCTGAGCGCGTTGGCCGCGGCGATCGCTCCAAAGGTGTAAGCATCGTCGACCACGGGCGTGAAGAAATCGGTGGTGACCACCAGGGCAAGGTCTGGCCGCAGCCGGTAGACAGCGGCGTCATCGCCGGTCTCCAGCCCGACCAACACATTCGGGTTGACGAGCGGGGCGGGCAAGTGACTCAAGACTTGAGCCAGGTCCTCAGGACCGATCTTGCAGGCTCAACCCGCGCCGTGCGACCACTGCGTGAGCCGCACTTTTTCCACGGTGCTCATGCCTCCAACGATAGGGGAACTGCTACCGTCACACCTGTGGAAGTGACGTTCCTCGGAACTGGTGCGGCCTTCGCGCCGCATGCCTACAACGCCAGCATCCTGCTCGACCGCACCATCCTGCTCGACGCCGGCGCCCCGCTGACCGTCCACCTGCCAAAGGCGGGTGTCTCGCTCGATGGCCCCCGCTCGGTGCTCCTCAGCCATTTCCACGCCGACCACACCTTCGGCATCGCCTGGCTGATGCTCGGCCGGGTCCTGGAGAACGAGCACACGCCGTCGCTGACGGTCTACGGTCCATCCGGGACCACCGATTACCTGCGCCGGTTGCTCGACTTCGCCTGGGGTGAGGAGATGCGAGAGCTCTCCTGGGAGCGACTGCACCTCTCGGTGCAGGAGCTCAAGGGGGGCGACGTCTTCGAGGTGGAAGGCAGCCCCGCCCGGGCCTACACCATGCAGCACGCGCGCCGGCTCAATTGCCTCGGCTTTACCATCGAACGCGACGGGGTGCGGCTGGGCTACTCCGGGGACGCGATGCTGTCGCCGGCGCTAGAAGAATTGGTGGCGGCATCGGACCACGTGATCGTCGAGATGACCCACGACAAGGAGCCCGCGATGATCCACCTGGCGCGCCGCGATGTCGAAGGGCTGATGGAGCGCCATCCGGGTACGCGGTTCATCATCACCCACCGCACCAGTAACGGTGTCGTCAACGGCGCCGTGATGGCCCGCGATTTCTTGACGCTGCAGCTTCCGCTTCGCTGACGACCCGGCCGTTGCGCAGCGCATCGCGCCAGGCCCTGGCAACCAGACCGGCGTAGCTGCGACGCACGCGCGTCCAGGCGACCCGCGCCGCAGCGAGCTCATCAGGGCGGAGCCCGCCGCGCCGGAAGCGGGCGCGGGTGTAGAGCTCGGCCAGACGCCGGAGCTCGTCATCCAGGTCTGGGACCGCGTCGGCCAGACGTCCACCAAACTCCTGCGGGGTATCTCCGGCGCTGCGCCGGACCTTCAAGCGGTTGCCCAGGAAGAGCAGCCGCCGCCAGATTCGCGTCACGTCCTTGACGCTCATCAACCAGCGCACCGCGAACAGGAGACTGATGATGAGCAGCAGCAGGAGCACTCCGCCGACGACCAGCAGCGGCCGCCAGACATCGGCGAACCCGGCGCCCCCACTCGATCCACCGCTATCGGCATTTGGATCGATCTGCCGATCGCGCGGTCGCGCCGTGGGGGCGGTCAGCGCCGGAAGCGGAAGGTTGAGCTGGTCGCGGGTCAGCGGCCGGTTGATCGGCGCGTTGAGACCGTCCGGGGTGGGCTCGAACGGAATCCATCCATAGCCCGGGAAGTAGACCTCCACCCAGCTGTGGGCATCGAGCGCATTCACCGTGTATTGATGGGTCTTCTCATCGAAGGTCCCCACGCCAAAGCCACTCATCTGGCGGCTGGGAATGCCCAGCGTCCGCAGCATGACGTTCATCGCGGTCGAGAAATCCTGGCAGAAACCCTTGCGTGAGGTGAAGAGGAAATAGTCGAGCGGTCGCACGCCTGCCGGCGCCGGCGGCGGCGTGAGCGTGTAGGTGAATCGATTCTTGGCGATGAACCAGGCCTCGATCGCTTTGGCCTGGTCGTAGGGCGTCTTTGCGCCGGCCGCGTTGACGATCTGCCGGGCGAGGTCGGCGATCTCGGCATCCCGCGCGACCGAGTAGCCCGGGGCGACGCGACCGCCATAGTAGAGCGTGACGTAAGGGGCGAGCCAGCTCGGGTACCTGGTGCCGGCGCTTTGCAGGTCGGCGACATCGACGTTGGGTATCGCCTCCGTGACGCTGTAGCTGTAGGGCGGCTGCAGTTGCCGTGCCAGCCGGACGCTGTCGATGCTGTCGAACCTGGCGATCTCGGTCTGGTCTCCGGGGACGTTGACCAGCGCCGGGGCCGGACCCGGCTCGGGCGCCGGCAGCGCCGTCATGATGCCGCGCACGGTGGTCGGTTGGTTGTGCACCGAGAGCAGCTCGCCGGCGCTGAAGACGGCCCCCTTGGTCTGGTCGATGGGCACCAGGATGCGGAAGCTGTTCTGCAGCACCAGCAAGCGCTGGGAATCTGACGGGAGGTCATCGCGCGGGACGCTGGTCCCGGGGGTCAAGCGCGGTTGCTGGCGCACCGGCACATCCGTCGTGCTGCCAAGCTCGTACCACTGAATGCCATCCCAGCCAGCCAGCGCAATGCCGCGCCAGTAGGGATAGAGGTTCGGAGTGTCGCCGCTGACAACCATCACGGTTTGCGACTTCGCTTTCAGCTGCGAGCCGGGTCGAACGGTTTCGCTATACCCGATCGATCCGATGCCGCCCCGACCCGACCCGCCACTGCCGATGCCGAACGGGTGGAAGTTGTCGGTGCGCACCGACCCGGGAATGAGGGCGGCGCTGATATCGGTGCTGCTCAACGGTGGCACCAGCAGAAAGGCGACCACCAGGATCGCCACGGTGGCCTCCACGCCCACTTCGCCAAAGGTCCAGCCGGTGTCGGCCGCGTGCGGCAGCCGCCGCTTGCGCCAACCATCCTTGAGGGCGACGAAATTGAGGCGCAGGAGCAGCCCGGCTGCCGTGGCCAGCCAGACCAGGGTGAAAAAGGTCAGGCTGAGGCTGGTGTCATTGATGATCTCGACCGCCAGGATGGTCCCGGTCGGGAGCAGCGCCACCAGGCCGTTTCGCCGCCGGAACACCCACCAACTGGTCCACAAGCCGGCGACGAGCGACATGAGCACGAGGCAGATCATCAGCAGCGCGTTGGTCTGGTTCGGGAGCGTCAGTAGCCAGTGGGGCAGGGCGCCGGCGCCGCTGGTAAGCGGTGTCGCGGCGAAGAGCAACACGCCGACGACGATCGAAGGAAGCGAGAGGAGCAGGTAGCCCAACCGGCTCACGCCCGAACTGGCGAAGAGCCAGCCGAGCACACCGGCGAGCGCCAGCGCCGGCACCAACTTGCCATCCGAGCCGGGCACCCAGGCGGAACGCTCGACCGTCGCCGCCACGGACCAACCCATCAGCAGCACGATCCCAAGCAACAACCAGCTATCGCGGAAGTCGAAGGTCACCAGCAGCCGGCGACCGCGCCAGACTCGCAGCGACAGGCGGCCGTCTGCGTAGTCGGGGCGGAACACTCCGCCCGCCCAGGCAGCGGCGAGGACCGCCAGCACCAGCAGCGCGATCGTCTCCGGGTTAAACAGCGGCAACCCGTCGCTCCGTTGCCGGCTCGAGATCGTCCGGCCCCTGGATCAGCCACCAGTTCAACGCCTGCCGCCAGCGGCCGACGCTGGCAAGCGACGGCTGGCGACCACCGAATCCCTGCGGGTCGAGGTAGATCACCAGGCTGCGATGCCCACGCACGTTGAGGTCGAGGAGCGCCTCGAGCCAGCCCTCGTCTGAGGAGGGCGTGATCACGATCAAGCCGCCCCGGTGCTTCCACTGCTGGCGCTGCGAGGTGAGCAAGGTTGAAAGCGGCACCGATCCATCGGCCTGGGCCAGGGTGAAATGCTCGAGCAGCTTCTTTCGCTGTTGATCACCGCGAGCCGCCTCGACGACGCTCAGCTGGCTGTCGTTGCTGACCAGCCCGATGGCGCCGCCCCGGCGCAACGCGGCGTCAGTGAGCGAGGCGGCCATGCTCATCGCATATTCGAGCGTCGAATCGGGTGCCTCACCGGCGTGCACGGACGCCTGCAGGTCGAGCACGATCCAGGCATCGCCGCCCTCGCGCGTCTCGAAGCTTCGGCTCATCAGCCGGGCCAGGCGGGCGGAGGAGGCCCAGTGAATCCGCTTGACGCTGTCGGTCGGGACATACTCGCGGATGGTGGTGGCATTTGGCGGAATATCGAACACCCGTCCTCGAAGCTGCTCGTCGCCCGCCGTGCTCGGCGCCAGGGCATCGAGCGCGCCCACCGGCCGAATCACCGGATAGACGACCACCGACCGGCTGCCCGGCACCCGCAGGGTTCTGGGAAAGAGCCCGAACGGATCCCCGTAGCGCAGCTCGATGGGGCCGAAGGTGAACAGCCCTCGCTGTTTGAAACGCCCGCGCGGCGTCCATCGCCGGCTGCGGCGGCCCTTGAGACTGAACACCCGTCCCGGGTTATAGCCGGGAAGGTTCGAGAAATCGATGAGCTCGATCAGCGGCACCGGGATCCACGACCGGTTGCTGACCACGAAGTGCTCCTCGAAACTGTCGCCCACCTGGTACTGCCCCTCCGGACTGTCCCGTTCCACCAGGAGGTTGTCCGCAGCCAGCCGGCTCCAGATATAGCTGACCACGAAGAGAAGGACCAGCGTGTAGAAGAGGCTGTAGGCGAGCCGGATGCCGGTGATGTACGCAAAGAAGAAGAGCAGCGCGAGCGCCGTAATCAGCGGCAGACGCGGCAGGCGCATCGGCCGGAAGCCTAGCTCGCCACCCGGCGACCGAACCGCGAGACCACCGTGGGCGGCGGGACCGGCTCGCTGTCCAGGATCTGGCTCAGCACTTTCGATGGCGTCAGACCGCGTAGCTCGGCATTGGCCTTGAGGATCAGCCGGTGGGCCAGTACGGACGGAGCCAGCGTCTTGATGTCATCGGGCGTGACGAAATCGCGTCCCTCCAGGGCCGCCCTCGCCTGCGCGGTGCGGAACAAACCCAGCGAGCCGCGCGAGCTCGCCCCCAGGCCGATGTCGGCGTGCGAGCGAGTGCGATGGGTCACTCGAGCGATGTAGTCCTTCAACTGATCGTCGACGTAGATCTCCTGTACCGCCCGCTGGCCGGCAATCACCTCGTCGGCAGACACGACGGGTTCCAGCTGCTCGATGGGCGAATCGCGCTGGAATCGGTCGAGGACCTGGACCTCATGAGCCACGTCCAGGTAGCCGAGATTGACCCGCATCAGAAAACGGTCGACCTGGGCTTCGGGCAGCGGGAAGGTGCCGGCAAACTCGACCGGGTTCTGGGTCGCCAGCACCAGGAAGGGAGTCGGTAGGCGGTAGGTCGTCCCATCGACCGTGACCTGGCGCTCTTCCATAGCTTCCAGCAGGGCTGACTGCGTCTTGGGCGTCGCCCGGTTGATCTCATCGGCCAGTAGCACCTGGGTGAAGACCGGTCCCTGGCGAAACTCGAACTGCTGGGTAGACGGACTGTAGATGTTGACCCCGGTCACGTCGGAGGGCAGCAGGTCGGGCGTGAACTGCAGTCGCTCGAATGAGCAGCCCAGGGACCGCGCCAGGGACTTGGCCAGCATGGTTTTCCCCACGCCGGGCACGTCCTCGATCAAGATGTGGCCCCGGCTGAGCAGCGCGATGGCGCACAGCTCGATCTCTGCCTCTTTTCCCACGAGCACCTTACTGACGTTCTGGACGATTCGCGATCCCAGGGCTTCGACCGAGCCGTTTTCCATCTGCATCCTTGCTACTTCCTTTTCAGTGTTCAGGTTCCGCTAATCAACGAACGAGGATCGCCGCGACTTTGTTACCGGCGGAGGTTTCGCCGCACGGCCCCCGCCAGCAGGCCTCCGATGGTTGCTCCGCTCAGCACCAGCACGTCATCCACCACAAGACCAAGCGTGTCGAGCCCGGCTGAACCCAACCGTCCGATTGGCCCCAGGGAGTTGGCCAGCTCCTCGACGACGATGAAGGCCACTCCAACGATCACCGCGTTCCACACGGCGCCGGCCGGCGGCCCAATGGTTCCGGCCAGCGCGCCGCCGGCCACCAGCGCGACGAAGGTCAGCAGCCCCTGCGCCACCAGACTCGGGCGCTGCGATCCGAACAGGATGGTTCCCCCGATCAGCTGAACGGCGACGGCCAGCACGAGGCCCACGCCCGCGGCGAACCAGTCCACCCTCCGTCCACCATCCGCCTCAGACCTCGCCATGGACGCCGCCTAAGTTTGCCAGATACGTCGTAGAGGCGCGATGGCCCTGGGGACTTAGAGGAGGTGCGCGGCGTGGAGCAAGCCGGCGAGGAGTGGCGCGATCACGAGCGCGGGCAGGAAGCTGGCGACCTTGATGGCTTTCAGATCCAGCAGACCCAGTCCGATGGCCAGCACCGCGATCCCGCCGGCCGCGGTCAACTCCGCAGTCTCGAGATCCGACAGGCCGGCATGGATCAGGAAGGCGACGAGCGTCAGAATTCCCTGGATGACCAACACCGAGACGGCCGACAGATAGACGCCCCCGCCGAGGGCCGCGGCGAAGACGATGGAGGTGACGCCATCCAGCACCGACTTCGTGGCCAGCAACGTGATGTCGCCTTTGCTGCCATCGAAGAATGATCCGAGGACGGTCAGGGGTCCAACGCAGAAGATGAGGCTGGTGGTGACGAATGCCAGACTGACCCGACCCGTCTCTCCCTCGCGCTGGAGCCGTCGTTCCGCCCAGGCTCCCAACGCCTGGACCCCATCATCGATCCGCAGCAGCTCGCCGAGCGCGACGCCGCCGAGCACGCTGACGAGGAGCACGAGTGGGTTGTGGGTCTTGAGGGTCATCTGCAGCCCATAGGCCACCACGAAGAGTCCGATTGCGGCGCGGATGCCGCGCTGGAGACTATCCGGGATGACCCGGCCGATGGTCAGCCCGATGGTGGTGCCGGCGATCACTGTCCCAGTGTTGAGGGCAGTCCCGAGGCCCGGGATCACGCGGTCCTCTGTTCTAGAGCTTCTCGAAGCGGTCGACGTTCATGATGAACACCGTCGCACCGCCGACCTGGACCTCGACCGGATAGGGCACGAAGAAGTCGCCGGGCTCGACCAGGGGCGGCATCGGATTCATGAATTCGCTGCGGGTCCGGCAGTTTTCTTTGATCAGACCGAGCACCTCCTCGATCCGGTCGTCGTCGATGCCCGACATCAGCGTCACGTTCTTGTGCTGCAGGAAGCCGCCCGAGCTGGCGAAGCGGGTAACCGAGATCCCACGGTCGTTCAGCGCGTCCATCGTCGCCGACGCGTCCTCGCCGTGCACGACCGCAATCAGCAGCTTCACGCCGACCGCCGTTGTGCCGGAAGGATGCCGGCCGCGTTGAGCCCGGCCGTGACCTGTTCCAGGATCTGGTGGGCGACCTGGTCCGGATCCGCCGAAGCGTCCACCACCCGCCAGCGATGCTGGTCAGCCGCCGCCATCGCCTCGTAGCCGGCCCGCACCCGCTCGTGAAAGCTGGCCGCCTCGCGATCCAGCCGGTCCTGAGCGGAGCGCGGGATCCGGGCCAGCCCGGCTTCGACGGGGAGATTCAGCAGCATGGTCAGGTCCGGCTCGAGCCCTCCGGTCGCGTCGTTCTGCAAGGCTCGAAGGCGCTCACGATCCAGGCCGCGTCCGTAGCCCTGGTACGCCAGGGTCGAATCGGTGTAGCGGTCGCAGAGCACCAGCTCACCGCGCTGAAGTCGCGGCCGGATGACCTCCACAACGTGCTCGGCGCGCGCCGCCGTGAAAAGCAACGCCTCGGCCCAGGGGGTGAGCGGCGCCTGCTGCCGGCCCAGCAGGAGGGGCCGGATCATCTCCCCCACCCTGGTGCCACCCGGCTCGCGCGTCGTCCAGACCGCGTGTCCCTGGTCCGCCAGCGCCGCGGCGAGGCGATGGATCTGGGTCGATTTTCCGCCGCCCTCGGGGCCCTCGAAGGTGATGAAGAACCCGCCTGTTGTCCGCGCGGTTTCCATCGGTTCGGCGTGAACTATAGCGACTTCAATCCGCGGTGGTGTAGATGCGCAACCGACGGTTCGGTTCCTTCCCGGTGCTGCGCGCGGTGAGTTCATGCCGTTCGACCAGCTGATGCTGCAGCCGGCGCACGTAGGCGTTCTGGGGCGACAGCTCGACCATCGAATTCGTGGCCTTGGCCCGGCTGATGCCTTCGAGTGTTTCCTGCAGGGCGGACTCGGTCGGGTCGGGCGTATCCAGCTGATACATGCGGCTCAACGCGTTCTTGATCTGGGTGATGGTGTTGCTCTTGAGCACCTGGATCGGAATCCCATCGGCCTCGGCCTCGCGCAGTGGCGAATCCTTCCGTCGGTAGTAATTCTTCAGGGTCACGATCAGGTCGGCATCCTCGATGTGGTTCTGCACCCGGATCGGGACGTGCAGCTCGGTGATCGCCTGCTCCAGGTAGTTGCGGCTGACGCCGTAGGGAAACACCGAAACCGTTTCGTGCATGCTGCGCGAACGCGGCGCCTCGAGTGGCTCGCGTACGGCGGCGGTGCGCATCGGCACCGTTTCGGCGACCCGCGCGACGATCGCCCCATCCGCCCCGCGGATTCGCATCTGCGGGGGCTTCAGGGTGCCTCGGAGCGCGGCGTCGACGACTTCGGCCAGTGGCTGATGGACGGCCAGCCGATCGCGGTCGTGGATTTCGACCAGGACGTCGAACGTCGGCGGCGACTTGCGCTCCAGGACGGACTTCTGCGTCCCCCGGCGGCGCGCCTCTTCGTCGGAGAGGGTGACCGTCTGGATGCCACCGAGCAGGTCATTCAGGGTAGGGTTGACCAGCAGGTTCTCCAGCGAGTTGCCGTGCGCCGTCGCCACCAGCTGCACCCCGCGTTCCGCGATGGTCCGTGCTGCCGCCGCTTCGAGCTCGGTACCGATCTCGTCGATGACGATCACCTGCGGCATGTGGTTTTCGACCGCTTCGATCATCACCGCGTGCTGGAGCGCGGGCGTGCGCACCTGCATCCGGCGGGAGCGGCCGATCCCCGGATGGGGAATGTCACCATCACCACCGATCTCGTTAGAGGTATCGACGATCACGACCCGCTTCTTCATCTCGTCGGCGAGCACTCGGGCACATTCGCGGAGCATGGTCGTCTTGCCGATGCCAGGACGTCCCAGCAGCAGGATGCTCTTGCCGCCGATGACCATGTCCTTGATGATGTCGATCGTTCCGGTGATTGCCCGCCCCACCCGGCAGGTCAGGCCGACGATCTGCCCGGAGCGATTTCGGATGGCGGAAATCCGGTGCAGGGTGCGTTCGATGCCGGCCCGGTTGTCGTCACCGAAGGAGCCGACCCGGGTGGCGACGAACTCCAGGTCCTCGCTGGTGACCGGGGTCTCATCCAGGATCACCTCGTGGTCCGGGAAGCGGGCCTCCGGCTCGCGGCCGAGATCGAGGACCACCTCGAGCAGCAGGCCCTGATGATCCAGGCGTTTCACCGCACGGTTGATGTGCGGCGGGAGCGCCTGGAAGAGCAGGTCGAGCTCAGCCGGGTCGGCGGCCGCCAGGCCGTTGTGTGAGCGTTTCAGTTCTTGCATTGCTTCAGCCATACTGCGGCACCAGCCGCTTCTGCTTGATTCTTACCCGCATCCGCGCGGGAACCTTCAACGGCAGTTCGCGGACCATCAGCGTCTGAGAAGCGATCACCTCGAAGCCCTCCCGCTGCAGCAGCTTGATGCCGAGCTCATCGTAATGGCGCAGGCTGCACCAGACCGGACCCGGGTGGTGCTCGGCGACATAGCTCAGACTGCGCTGCACCAGCGCCGGCCACAGATCGGCGGGCTGGGCCACCGCCATCAGGCTCAGGCTGTGCGGGCGGCCGCCACCACCGGGGTTGACGCTCATCCACGAAACCACCTGCATCCGTTCGACCACAAAGCGCGGCTGCCCCGCGCGCCGAGCCAGGCGCGCGCCGCGAAGCCCCACACCGAAGCCGCGTCGCCACTCGGCGAAATTCGCCGCCTCGACGGCCGCCACCGGCTTGGGCGTGGTGGCGCAATAAAGAAGGTAGAGACCCAGCTCATCCTCGCGGCGCATCGCCCGCCATCCCAGCAGGGACGGCGCCGGCCGGGCCGGGACGGTTTCGCTCAGCAGGGCATGCTCGGTGGCGTAGGCGGTGAATCCACGCGCCTTGAAGAGATCGGCGACCGGATCATCGACCGGCAGCCTGACGATGAATTTGGTGACGCCCCGGCTGAGGCCCTCGTTGAAGAGATGGTCGAGCAGGACCGTGCCGCCCTGAAAGCGGTCGAGATCGGGGTTCAGACAGAGGTTGAGGATCTGCCAGACCGTTGGACCCAGGGCCGAGGTTTCCGCCTGGACAAACCCCTGGATCGATCGCCGGCGAGTGTCTTCCATCACGTAGACATGGTCGGCCGGCGAGGTAATCGGCAGGATGGACGCGAAGGTACTGTTCAGCAAGAACCACAGGCGCGAGGAGGCAAACTGACGCTTGAGCGGCGTCGCTTCGGTGGTGAGGACCTGCTGGCGATAGAGGCTCTCGATGCCGCCCAGGTCCTTCAGCTGCGCCGGACGCACCTTGAGGGTCATCGCCCGTCTCCATCGAGTGAAAGAAAGTACTGATGCCAGCGGCGGTCGGGGGTCAGCTCGGGGTGGAAGGCCAGGGCCAGCCGGTTTTGCTGCTTCAAGGCGACCGCGACACTGCCATGCGTCGCTAGTTCTTGCACGTCGTCGCCGCGCTCGATGATCTGCGGAGCGCGGATGAAGACGGCGGGACCATGGCCGCCGATCGCCGGAGATTCGACCTCTGCCTCGAAACTGTCGATCTGTCGCCCGTAGGCGTTGCGACGGATACCGATGTCCATCAGATGGAGCGGCTCCTGGTCGGCGCGACCGTCGGCGATCGCGCTGGACATCAGGATCATCCCCGCGCAGGTGCCCATCACCGCCATGCCCGCCGCACTTCGTTGCTGGATGCCAGTCTTCAATTCTGGCTGCATCAGCCGGGCCATCGTCGTGCTCTCGCCGCCAGGCAGGATCAGCGCGTCGACCGCGTCGAGATCCGTTGCCAGCCGCACCGGCACGCCCTCGACCTCGCAGGCGCGCAGCGCCGCCAGGTGCTCACGGAAATCCCCCTGCAGCGCGAGGACGCCCACGCGGCGTCTGCTCCTCACCAGCCTCTGCCGGCGAGCAGCTCCTCCTCGGGGATCGCCCCGATCTCCAATCCCCGCATCGCCTTGCCCAGGCTCTTGGACGCATCGGCCAGGATGTCCGGCCGGTCGAAGTACGTGGTCGCCGCCACGATGGCCTTGGCGCGCGCCGATGGATTCTCGGCCTTGAAGATGCCCGAGCCGACGAAGATACCGTCGCAGCCGAGCTGCATCATCAGGGCAGCGTCCGCCGGAGTCGCGATCCCGCCTGCGGCGAAGTTGACGACCGGCAGACGTCCAAGGCGGGCCGTCTCCTCGAGCAAGTCGAGCGGTGCTCCGATCCGCTTCGCCTCCATCACCAGTTCTTCCGGACCGGCGCCATGCAGCTTGCGGATCGAGCCGGTGACGGCGCGCATGTGCCGAACCGCCTCGACGACATTGCCAGTGCCGGCCTCGCCCTTGGTGCGGATCATAGCCGCGCCTTCGGCGATTCGCCGCAGCGCCTCGCCCAGATCGCGACAACCGCACACGAAGGGCACCTTGAAGGGATGTTTGTTGATGTGGTGCTCCTCGTCGGCGGGCGTCAGCACCTCGCTCTCATCGATGTAGTCGACGCCCAGCGATTCGAGGATCTGGGCTTCGACGAAATGGCCGATGCGGCACTTGGCCATCACCGGAATGGTGACGGCATCGATGATGGCCGTGATCAAGCCCGGGTCGCTCATGCGGGCGACCCCGCCTTCGCGGCGGATATCGGCCGGCACCCGCTCCAGGGCCATGACGGCAACGGCTCCGGCGTCCTCGGCGATCTTCGCCTGCTCCGGGGTGACGACGTCCATGATGACGCCGCCCTTGAGCATCTCGGCCAGACCCGCCTTGACCTTCCAGGTTCCCCGCCGGTCGGAAGTGGCAGGTGTCAACTCGGCCACGAGGTCATTTTACCGTCACATCCTTACAATTCATCCGCAATGCGGGGCGCGCGGCGGACGCGGCGGCAGCAGGTCGTCGCCGTCATCGTCGCCCTTGCCCTCGGCCTCCCGGCTCTACTTGCCCTCGCCATCGCGGTCGGGCTCGTCCTCACGCCTTCAGTCGACGACATGCCCAAGCGGGTGAACGCGATCCTCGCCGACCACGGGGGCGCTCGGGTTTCACTCGCGAACATTCCCGACCAGCTGAGCGAGGCGCTGATCGCCATCGAGGACGAACGCTTCTATCAGCACCGCGGCATCGACACCCAGGGCCTGATCCGCGCCGTTCTCACCGACCTCTACCACCATCGCGCCCTGGAGGGTGGTAGCACGCTGACCCAGCAGCTGGTCAAGCTCCTCTACCTGAACAACAACGACGACGGCTGGCGGAAGATCCCGGACCTGCTTTTCGCGCTCAAGGTCGAGGCTCGCTTCGACAAGCACACCATCCTGGAGAACTACTTCAACGCCGTCTACTACGGACACGGCGCGTACGGCATCGGTCGCGCCTCCGACGTCTACTTTCACGAGACCCCCGCCGAGCTGGACCTGGCGCGCGCCTCGATGCTCGCCGGGCTGCCGCAGTCCCCCTCCTACTACGACCTCTATCGCAACCCCTGCGCGGCTCGCGCCCGACAATTCAATGTGCTGGCCCAGATGGCGCACGACGGGTACATCAGCCAGGACGCCGCCGCGCGCGCCTACGCGGAACCGATCGGCTACCCATGTAAATAGTCACCCCCTCCCCACCAGAGGGAGGGAGCATCATGTGGGGCGTGGCTGCCGACATCGTGCTGCTCGGCCCGCCGGGATCGGGCAAGGGGACGCAGGCGGTCCGGCTCGCCACCAATTACGGGATGCCGCAAATCGCCACCGGTGACATCCTTCGCGCCGCCGTGCAAGCCGGCACACCTCTGGGTCAGCAGGTCAAGGTGTACTTGGATCGCGGCGAGCTGGTGCCCGACCGCTTGATGGTCGACATCATCCGGCACCGCCTGGCCGAGCCCGATGCCCAGCACGGATTCGTGCTCGACGGCTTTCCCCGCACCGTGCCGCAAGCCGAGGCGCTCGACGCCCTGCTCGAGGAGCTCAAGCGCCCCCTCGACGCCGTGCTCTATCTCCAGGTCGACCGCCAATCGCTGATCGACCGGATGCAGCACCGGGCCGAGGTCGAGCAGCGCACCGACGACCGTCCGGAGGTGATCCGCCACCGGATCGACGTCTTCCTCCAACAGACGGCCCCGGTGATCGACTACTACCGCCGGCAGGGCAAGCTCAGGCTCATCGATGGAACGCGACCGCCCGATGAGGTCGCGGCGGCGATCGACGAGGTGATCCGCTCGCTCGGCTAGCTCCGTTTGGCCGCTGCCGGTTTGGGCATAAACCTAATGTCTCGCAGGTTATTGCTGGCGAGAACTAGAAGGAGAAGAGAGAAATGCCCGAACTGAAAACTGAATTCATTCCCCTGCTCCCGCTCAACAACGGGGTGGTACTGCCGAACATGGTGGTCACGATCCCGCTGGAGCGAGATGAGGCGCAGGCTGCCGTCGCCGCTGCACGCGAAGGCGACAAACTGGTCCTGCTCGTTCCCCGCGTCGAGGGCCGCTACGCCAGCATTGGCACGGTCGCCCGGCTCGAGGATTCCCGAAAGCTGCCCAACGGCATCGAAGTGGCGATCCTCCAGGGTCTTCGCCGCGCCACCGTCGGCAGTGCTGCCGCCGGCACCGGTCCGGCGCTGCGCGTGCTGGCTCAGCCCGCGGATGACGTCAATCCGCTGAGCGAGACGGCACACGTCCTGGCGCGCGAGTACAAGGCCTTGATCGAGAACCTGCTCGAGCTGCGTGGCGCCAATGAGGTCGTGCAGATGGTGCACGGCATCGACCGGCCCAGCCAGCTCGCCGACCTGGCCGGCTATTCGCCCGACCTTTCCCTGGAGCGGAAGGTCGAGATCCTGGAAACGCTCGACGTCGAGACGCGGCTGAAGAGGCTGATCGGGTGGAACCGTGAGATCCTCGCCGAGGCGTCGCTGAAGGACAAGATCCGCAACGACGTCCAGGAAGGCATGGAGAAGCGGCAGCGTGAGTTCCTGCTTCGCCAGCAGATGGAAGCCATCAAGAAAGAGCTCGGCGAGTCGGATGGCGACGTCGCCGGCGAATACCGCAAGAAGATCGAAGAGGCCGGCATGCCGGAGGCGGTCCGTAAAGAGGTCGAGCGCGAGCTCGATCGGCTCGAGCGGACGAGCGAGCAGAACCCGGAGCAGGGCTGGATCCGCAACTGGCTCGACTGGATGCTGGAGATGCCCTGGAACAAGCGGACCAACGACCAGTTCGACGTGACCGAGGCGCGGCGCGTCCTCGATGAGGACCACACCGGGCTGGACGACGTCAAGGATCGCATCATCGAGTTCCTCGCGGTGCGCAAGCGGCGTGAGGCGCGCGGCCTGTCCGTGATCGGCGGCCGCGGCTCTGGCGCGATCATCACCCTGGTCGGACCGCCTGGCGTGGGCAAGACCTCGCTCGGTGAGTCGGTTGCCCGGGCGCTCGGCCGGAAGTTCACCCGCATCTCGCTGGGTGGCATCCACGACGAGGCCGAGATCCGCGGTCACCGGCGCACCTACGTCGGCGCGCTGCCGGGTCGAATCGCGCGCGCTCTCAAGGAAGCCGGCACGCGCAACCCGGTGATCATGCTCGACGAGATCGACAAGGTCGGCAACGACTGGCGGGGTGATCCCTCATCGGCGCTGCTCGAAGTGCTCGATCCGGCGCAGAACCACTCGTTCCGGGATCACTACCTCGAGGTGGACCTCGATCTCTCCGAAGTGCTGTTCATCCCGACGGCGAACGTGGCGGACACCATCCCGGCGCCGCTGCTCGACCGGATGGAGATCATCCGGCTGGACGGCTACACCGAGGAGGAGAAGCTGGCGATCGGCCGGGATCACCTGCTCAAGCGTCAGCTGGAGCGCAACGGGCTGAGCGGTGAGGACGTGAGCGTTGATGACGAGGCAATTCGCCGGATCATCGTCGATCGCACCCGCGAGGCTGGCGTACGCAATCTCGAGCGCGAGCTCGGACGGTTGCTGCGCAAGGTCGCGACGCAAGTCGAGGGCGGCAAGGCGACGACGCCGGTGCGGGTCAGCGCCAACGACGTTAGGACCTATCTCGGTCGCGCCAAGTTCCAACCCGAAGTCGCTGAGCGGACGGAAGTTCCGGGCGTAGCCACCGGGCTCGCCGTGACGGGAATCGGCGGAGAGGTGCTCTTCGTGGAGGCCACCGCGATGCCTGGCGACAAGGGCGGCCTGACCCTGACCGGTCAGCTCGGTGACGTGATGAAGGAGTCGGCACAGATTGGACTGTCGTACGTCCGGTCGCACGCGAACGAGCTTGGCATCGGTCCCGGGTTCGAGACCAAGGCAATCCACGTCCACGTTCCGGCCGGAGCCATCCCCAAGGATGGTCCGTCGGCGGGCGTGACGATGGCGACCGCGCTGGTCAGCCTGATGACTGGGCGGCCCGTGCGCAATACCGTCGGCATGACCGGTGAGGTCACGCTACAGGGGACCGTGCTGCCCATCGGTGGCGTGAAGCAGAAACTGCTGGCTGCGCACCGCGCAGGGTTGACCGAGGTCATCCTGCCGGCCCGCAACGAAGCCGACCTCGACGACCTGCCGGAGACGGTTCGAAAGGCAATGACGATCCATCTGGCGAGCGACGTCCGTCAGGTGCTGGATTGGGCGCTCGAGCCGAAGAGCGCCGTGCTCACGCAGGTTGCGTAAGCTGACTTTGTGAGCCGCGCCTTTACAAGAGACAACGACGACCGGGCCTCGGGCTCGATCGTCGATCGTTTTTACCAGGACGTGCTGGGACTATCGGACCCGGCGCGCGACCTCATTGCCCGCCGGCAGAAGCAGGCCCTGGCGGAACGGCCTGCGGAAATCGAGGACGCGCGACAGGCCGCCCAGCGGGCGCTTGGTGATCAGGGCTATCGTGAGGCCTTCGAGGCGGCGACGCAACGCGCCGGCGATGCGGCCAACAGCCCGCTCTGGTGGGCGATCGGCGATGCCGCCGTCGGCGTCGCCTCGCGCAGACGGTTGAGCAGCGAGCAGTTCAAGACGCTGGTCGCCCCGCTCTCGGTCGCAATGCCCTGGCTGCGGGAAGCGGCTAAATCAGTTAGTTCCTAGGGCCTGGCCCAACGGCGGCCTGCGCGAGTCCGCGGAAGAGGCGGCGTACCCAGGGGACATCGGTCATCTCTTCGGGGTGCCATTGCACGGCGATCAGGAAGCGGTGATCGGGCAACTCGACCGCTTCGATGACACCGTCGTCGGCCATCCCGGTCGCGCGAAGCGTTGCCGCCACCTCCTTCACCGCCTGGTGGTGAAGACTGTTGACGTCGACGCTCGTCTCGTCGATCAGCTGCGCCAACCGCGAGTCGGGATCGATGCGGACCCGGTGGATCAGCGCATCGCGAGGCCGGCCGTCAGGACCGGTATGGTCCACTGCCGTCGGGCGCTGATGGCGCAGGTCCTGGTAGAGCGTTCCCCCCAGGGCAACGTTGAGCAGCTGCTGCCCGCGACAGATGCCGAGCGTCGGCAGGTCGTCGTCGACAGCCCAGCGTGCCAGCCGCAACTCGACACGATCGCGCTCTGGCTCGACCTTATTAAGGTTGTCGATCGGCTCCTCGCCATACTCGTGCGGGGCGATGTCGGCGCCCCCCGGAAAGAGGATGCCGTCCAGCCGCTCGTAAATCGCGCGCAGCCGCTCGTCGTCATCGACGATCGGGATCAGCACCGCCGCGCAGCCGGCCGCCGCCAGCGCATCGACGTAGCTTTGATTCATGGCGTACCGCGGCGGCTTTCCTCCTGCCACGTACCGAAAGGTCGGCAGGCCGATCAGGGGAAGGATGCTCAACTCGTGAAGGTGAAGGACTTCAGCCGCAGCGCCGGCACCCTGGAGGCGCCGATGAACTCGCCGATCTGCAGCTTGGTCGTCTTGCTCAGCGCCAGCGTCCCGTTCAGGGCCTCCAGCATGCTCTCGGTGAAACGCAGGTCCTTGACCGGACGGGTGATCTTGCCGTTCTCGATCAGGAAGGTGCCATCGCGGGTCATGCCGGTGATAGTGGACTGCTTGGGCTGGATGGTGCGCACGTACCAGAAGCGGCTGACCCAGATGCCGCGCCTGATCTCTGAGGCGAGGTCGGCCTTCGCCACCGAGCCCGGCTCCATAAAGAGGTTGAGGGCGAAGGGTCCTTCGGTGTTGGGCGCCGGCAGGCCGTGGCCGGTCGACTGGCGGCCTTCGCGAGTGGCGGTCTGCATGTCGTAGACGAGGCCGGTGGCGACCCCCTTCTTGATCAGGTCGACGCGCTGTTTTGGCACCCCTTCGAAATCGAAGGGCGCCGGGAGACCCGACGCATCCAGGCCGTCGTCCCAGATCGTGACTGCGTCGCCGCTGATCCGCTCGCCGAGACGCATGAAGCTGCGCTCCTCCTCGACGGCCAGAGCGCCGAATCCGGTATAGCTCATGAACTCGAGCATCTCGGCGATGGCGTACTCCTCGAGCACCACCTCGTAGACGCCCGGCTCGATCGGCTGCGCGTTCTGATTGCGCTGCGTCTTTTCGATCACCTCGTCGGCCAGCTCGTCCTTGTTGATGTCGCGGACGTCGATCGCGCCGCGATCGGCATAGCCCGAACCGGCGTCACCCATGACGACGGAGTTGACCGTCGCCTGGGTCCCGCGATGATGATGGAAGACGCCGTGCGAATTGGCGATCGCGAACTGTGCCGCGCTGGTGCTGAATGCGCCAAAAGCCTTCAACCCCGCGCGCTTCGCTCGTGAACAGACGGCGTCGACGAAGTCGGCGCGCTCCTCGGGCGTCGCGGCGGCCGTGGCTTCGGACCAGGCGGCGATGCGCCTGGCCTGAGCTGATCCGGGCATCGGGACCACTTCACCTTCCGGCTGGAGCTCGGCGATCTCGATGGCGCGGTTGAGAACGTCGGCGGCCGCAGCCTCGTTCATCTGATTGACCTCGGCGACGCCGGTCTTGCCATCCTTGACAGCTCGGACTCTGACGCTGACGTCCCGCTCGGCAACGTTCTGGTGAATGCCATTGTTGGCGAAGCGGGTCAGGGCGCTATCCCATTCGGTGACCATCACTTCGGTCTCGTCGGCCGGCGAGCGTTGCAGCAGACTGTCCATGAAGCGCTTTACCTCGGACTCTTCGGTGAGGCGCGCCGCTTCGATGCTCTTCATTTGAGGATGCCAACCCGGACGTTCTGGAAGCGCGCCGGGCTCGCACCGTGCGCCACGTGGGCGGTCTGCGGTGGTTGGCCCTTGCCGCAGTTCGCCAGTCCCCAGATCCGCCACTCGGGCTTTCCTCCCACGGCATCGCACGAGTTCCAGAATTCGGGGGTGATCCCCGCATAGGTGGCGTTCTTCAACATCCGGCCGCGCTTGCCGTCCACGATCTCGTAAGCCAGCTGCGTCCCGAACTGGAAGTTGAGCCGCTTGTCATCGATGCTCCAGCTCCGGTTCGTTTCCATGTAGACGCCGTCCTTCGTTTCCGCGATCATCTGGTCCAGCGACGAATCGCCCGGCTGCAGGCTGACGTTCGTCATCCGGATCAAGGGAATCCGATTCCAGCCATCCGCCCGCATCGTGCCATTGCTCGACTGGCCGAGCACGCTCGCCGTCTCGCGCGAGGTGAGGTAGCCGACGAACAGCCCTTCCTTGATCAGGAAGGAGCGTTGCGCCGGCACGCCTTCGTCGTCCCAGCCAAAAGTCCCCAGGCCCGTTGGGGTCAGGGCGTCGGCCGTGATCGTCACCCGGGGTGAGCCATAGCGAAGGTGATTCAGTTTCTCCGGCGTCATGAAGCTGGTTCCCGCGTAGGCCGCTTCCATGCCGAAGACGCGGTCCAGCTCGGTCGGATGGCCGCACGACTCGTGAATCTGCAGCGCTACCTGGCTGGATTCGAGAATCAGCGTTTTGATACCGCTCGGGCATTGCGCCGCACTCAGCAGCGCGACCGCTTCCTCGCCGATCCGCTGCCCGTGCCTGTCGAGCTCCAGCCCCGTGATGTATTCGTAGCCACCTGATCCTTGATGACGGCCAAACGAGTTGGGATAGGAGCGGCTCTGGACATCATCGGGCGAGGTCGCGGTGGCCTCGATCCCGGCTCCGCTTTCATACAGCTCCTGCTCGGTGAGCGCGCCTTCGGTCGAGGCGAAGAGCTTCCGCTGACGGATGAATTCCATCGAGCCCTCGCGAATGGTGACACCCTTCACTGATCCCATCGCCCGGTCGGCGCGCAGCAGCAGGTCAACCTTCTCGCTCAACGGCACCGTAAATGGATCGCGCTCCACCGGCGTCCGGTACTGGCCCCGTGAGGTGACCGGAGCGCCGAGATCCACCGGCGTGGATCGCACTCGCGCGCTCGCTCGCGCGATCCGGACGGCGCGCTCCACAACTTCCTCCACCGCCTTCTCGAGCCGCGAGCTGCCAGCAAAGCCCCAGGAGCCATCGACCAGGACTCTGACGCCAAAGCCCTCGCTACTGCTGTCCTCGACCGCCGCCAGCTCGCCGTTCTTGACGTCGATATCCTGCTGCAGCTGCTCATCGAGGCGGACGTCCGCGTACTGCGCACCCTTCACCTGGGCAGCATTGAGCGCCGCTTCGGCTAGATCTTTCATGTGTAGAAGGTTAGCGAGGCGCTATTGATTGATGTACCAGTCGGCGGTCTGGTTCATCCACCAGAACTCGTTGCCCTTGTAGCCCCCCAGCCGCTTGTTGTAGCCCTCGACGTCGACGGACTGGTAGAGCGGGATTTCCGGCACCAGGTCCGCCAGCCGGCGCTGGGCGACGATGTATTTGTCCTTGCGGTCCGAGAGCTTGACCGAGAGCCGCGCCTGGTCAAGCGCCTGGTCCAGCTGGGGATCGCTGAGGTAAGTGGTGTTCTGCCCGACACAGCCGTTATCGGTGGTCGGGATTTGCGAGCTGTGATAAGCGGTGTACGCGAGCGAGTCGGGCTCGGCCGGGTAGCTGTAATTGTTGGTATATATCGCCAGGTCGAAGTTGTGGCTGTAAATGACGCCGCCGCTGGTACAGGAGCCGAACATCCGGCTGGCCGGTACGTTCGCGAACGGTCGGATGATCTGGATGCCGATGGCGGCGAGGTCAGCGGCGATGACTACCTCCTGCTCTTCGCGCAGCGGTAGCGTCGTCGTGATCAGGTGCAGCGCCACACACCGGCCCTCGGGGTCGGTGCGGAAACCCTTGCACGAACCGGAGGTTTGCATCGTGTATCCGGCGCCGTCCAGCAGTTTGTTCGCGGCGGACGGATCATAGAGCGTGTGCTTGGCGTTCGGATCCAGGCACCAGGATCCGGTCTGGATGCACATCCAGGCATCGGGGGGCACCACGGTCTTCCCTAGCAGCAGGGTATCGACGATCCGCTGCCGGTCGATTGCCATCAAAATCGCTTTTCGAAGGGTGACGTCCTTCAAGAAGGTGTTGTGGAGGTTGATGTCGATGTGCTCGGCGGCACTATCCAGGATGGTCACCGTCGTCACATCGCTGAGTCGAGAGAGCGAGGGGAGCAGCGAAGGCCGCAGGTCCAGGCCCATGTCGATCACGTTCGTGCGCAGCTCGCTGAGCTCCTGGTCGGGCGACTGATCAAACTTCACCCGGATCGAGTTCAAGTAGGGTCGGCCACCACCGCCCCACCAGTGGGGGTTGCGGACCAGCGTCAGGTGATCGCCGGTCACCCATTCCTTGAACATGAACGGGCCCGTCCCGACCATGACCTTGTCCATCGTGTCGGTGCCGTTGTAGCCACCGGGAATATTGACGGTGACCTTCTCGCTGGTGATGTCGCCGCTCTTCGCCCAGACCTGCTGAAGCAGGTGATCGGGCAGGATGCCGTACGGGCCGGTCCCGAGCGTGAGATACGCGGCATAGACGCTGTGAAAATGGATGACGGCGGTATACGCATCGGGCGTGTCGACGCTATCGACCTGGTCCCAGCCGCTGGTGGAGACGAGGGGCGTCGGATTCTTGTCGCGATACTTCAGCCACCAGAAGTCAAAGGTGGACTTCACGTCTTTCGAGGTGAAGGCGACGTTGTCGTGCCACTTGACCCCATGGCGCAGCTTCCACGTGACGTCCATCCGATCCCCCGTGACCTTGACATCGCCGTTCTCCAGGGTGGGCACTTCGGTCGCGAGCTCGGGCACCCAGTAGTCGGAGAGCTTGGGGTTGTTGCCCACGTCCTGGTTGGCCTTGACGGTCAGGAGGCCCTGCATGACCGGATTGATGTAGGCGCAGGCATGCGGTGAGGCGGCGGTGATGTTGCAGGCCAGCAGGCTGTCCTGCTCCTGCCACGAGCCGACCGTGACCGTGCCACCGGGTTTTGGCGAACTGTTGCTGTTGCTGGTGCCGGGCGAACAGGCCACCAGCAAGACGACACCGCTCAGGGCGATAGCAAACAGCGGCCGGCGCCAGGCCGGGGCAGAGGCGCTGATAGCGGGCAGCATTCTATGTTCGACTCCTCGACCCGGTCAACGAAAGGTGGGCTTTTCTAAGACTGTCTAACACCGCCGCTTCAATCCACCCACCAGTCAGCGGCATTCCAGAACGTGGTGTCGGGTGCGGCGTTCGGGGTCAGGTTATGGAGGTGCGGGCTCGACAGCAGCACGAGGACGCGCTCGAAGAGCGGCAGCTCGAAGCCAAGCCGGGCGTAGGCGCGCTCGAAACTCGCATAGGCGCGAGCACGCTCGGTCAGCACCAGCGAGCTGCGACCGCGTTCCAGGCTGCGATCGACGTCGGCGTTGTTGAATCGACCGAAGTTGGACCCGCGACCCTGACTGGCATCGCTGGGGATTTGCGATGAATGCTCGAGCGGATAGATGCCATCGGGATCGGGGCCGATGCTCCAGGTCCAGAGTCCAGCCTCGAACTGGCCGCGCTCCAGGATTCCGCCTTCGGCATAGCCACTGAAGAGCTCGCTTGGATGCGCGTCGCTGGCGCTGATGTCAACCCCGAGCTTGCGCCATTCCGCTACCAGCTCGTCTCGGATGCCGTCGCGCACCGGGCTTCCGACCGCGGTCACCAAATGAAAACTCAGCCGATGTCCGTTCTTGCTCCGGATGCCATCGGGGCCGACCGCCCAGCCATCCGCGTCGAGCAGGTGGGCCGCCGCCGAGAGGTCATAGGTGAGCGAGACGTCGGGATCGTGGAACGCGATCAGCGCGCTCGGAATGGGTGACTCGGCGAGCTGGGCCTGGCTGTTGAAGAATTTCTTGATGAGGCTGGGGCGATCGATCGCCAACCGGAGCGCCTGCAGCAGCGACGGATCGTTTTTCCAGAGGGGCGGCTGCCCCGTGAGCGGGTTCGGGTCCTGCTGGTTGAACGTCACCTGCTCGTAGGCCAGCTGGGAGCGGTGCTGGAGAGTCATCGTTCCCACCTTGCCCAGCGTCGCCAGCTGGTCGTCGGGCAGCTCGAGCGCGAGCGACACCTGGCCCGCCCGGGCGGCATCCACCAGCTGCCCCGCCTCGGGATACACCTTATAAATGATGCTGTCGAGATGCGGCCGCCGCCCGCCGCGGCCCTGCGACCAGGCGTCGTTGCGCAGCAGCGTGAGGTGATCATCGGGAACGAGCTCGGAGATTTTGAACGGGCCGCTGACGACCTCGGGCTGCGCCCAGAATGGATCACCCTCGATCTGCTCGGGCGCGACCGCAGCCAGCCGGTGCTGGGGAAGGATGGCGGGGAACAAGTCCAGATACTTGGGGTACACCCGATCGAAATGCAGCGTGAACCGCTGGGCATCGTGGATGTCGACCCGCGAGATGGCGGCGTAGCCGTCGGGCGACAGCACCCCCTGGACCTTCGGATTGACGATCAGCCGCCAGGTGAACGCGACATCCTGTGAGGTGATGGCCTGGCCATCGGACCAGCGCAGCCCGGAGCGTAGCGTGTAGGTCACATCCATCGTCCCGCTGCTGCGGTTCCAGGTGACATCGCCGTTGTCCAGGGTGGGGACGCGCTCGACCAGGTCGGGCACCGGGTCGAGGTTCGGATCCAGCTGAACCAACCCGGAATACAGAAGGGCGTCGATCTGGGCGGCCGGGACTTCCTCGTTGAACAGCGGGGAGAAATTCGTCGGGCTTTCCCAGTCGCCGACGACCAGCGTGCCACCCTCGTGCCTGGCCGGCTCCGCCCGATACTGCGAACCGAGCGGGGTTGCCGTGCCCAGCGGGATGCCTTGCACCGACGGCAACGAGCTGCACCCAACCATGAGCGGCAGCACCAGCAGCGCGGCGCGCGCGGCTTTAGATGTTATCGAGAATCTTCCGGCGCTTTCGCTCGAACTCGCTCTCTGTGATGGTTCCGCGCTTGCGGAGCTTGTCGAGCTGACCGATATCCGAGATCAGGTCGACCAGAGGCGACGAAAGCCGCTTGCTGAGATGTCGGTCCTCGCGACCGTCGAATTCGGGCGGCCGGGTGTCCCAGGTCTTCAGGTAAAAGAGCGCCTTCAACCCGGTGTAGGGAATGGCCAGGGTCTCGAGCCGGTCTTTCTGCACCGACAACAGCCGCAGGATGATGCCGTGGGTCGCATGCCGCAGCTCGCCCAGCAGATAGCCCTTCAAGACCTCGCCATCAACGAACCGGATCGCAACCTTGCGTCCGGGATGTGCCCGTTCTTCGGCGCTGGGCGCACCCGCCTGGAGCGTGATCCGCTTGATCGACGGCAGGGGAACGAGGGCGCGCTCGTTGTTGCTGGTCTCATCGGGCATGTCGAGCTCGATGTTCGGTTGGTTCAGGGTGACGGCCCCGACCCGGCCTTCCATGATCTCGTCGTCAAGAAATCGGACGGTGACGGTGGTGCCTTTTCCGGCCCCGGAACTGCGCATTTTGTGGCCCTCGTGAATACGGTTTGGCCGTGGCGGAAACGAATGTCAGCGGCATTATAACGGCGCCATTTCCAAACTCCTGCGAAAAAATCGCGGGCCTGTGACAAAGCTGGAAAAGGCATCACAGGGTCGTGCGCGGCGCGCAAGAACCGGTGCTATGATTCGCCCCGCGACTCGGCGGGAGGGACCTCACGTCGAACGATTTTGCCGAGTCCGGGTGGTATTCAGGGTAGTGACGCGAGTTGCCCGGGGGCCCTCGGACCTCGATCTGATCCGCGACTATCTGAGCGGCGACGTCGCCGCCTTCGATACCCTCTTCAAGCGGTATCACAAGGCGATCTACGGGCTGACCTTCCGGTTGCTCCGAGACCGCCAGCTGGCCGAGGATCTGACCCAGGAGACCTTTTTCCAGATCCTGCGCACGATCCACCGCATCAACGACAGCTTCAACTTCTCCGCCTGGATCCATCGCATCGCCACCAACCTCTGTTACGACGAGCTGCGCCGTCGCAAGAAGTTTCCCGAAGCGCAGGAAATCGACGACGAGGAAAACGAGGATTCCGTCCTCCAGGTGCCCGACGCCGACTCGCGGAAGAGCCCCGAGGTCGCCCTGGAGATCAGCGAGCTCCGCGACGCGGTCTGGTCGGTGGCCCGCCGCTTACCCGAGAAATATCGCCTGGTGCTCACCCTACGCGAGCTCCAGGGCCTAAGCTATGCCAACATCGCCCGCAAGATGAAAGTGTCGGAGAGCGCGGTGGAGACGCTCTTGCATCGGGCGCGGCGGCGGTTCAAGGAGGAGTTTCTCTTCATGGAGGGCAAGGCGCAGACCGAAGAAACGCGCTGCCCGACCATCGCCTACCTGCTCGACAACTTCCCGCCGGGCACCCTACGCCGGGAACAGCGCAAGATGGTCGCTCAGCACCTGGATTCCTGCCCGGCCTGTTCCGAGCGTTACCCCAATCCTCCGCATCTGCAGCGCAACGACGTCGTCGTGCAACTCGATACCGCCGTCATCACCCGCCGCCTGACCTCCAGGGTGCGCCATCCGAAGATCTCGTTCATGGACGGGCGGGTGCAGGGCGGGTACCGGCGGCACTAGCCGCTGCACCGAAGAGGAGCTGCGCGACTGTAACGTATACGGCCGCCGGACGACGCCATCGGCGCGAATGGCCGGCGCCCACCAGGACAACGCGTTCGACGCGAACATCCCCGGCCGAATGATCGTCGAGTCCAGGCCAGCGACCGCGATCAGCCGCTCAATCTCGGCGTGGAGCGCCGCCATCGGATTCGGTCGCTGGAAGAACGGATGCGGGGTCTTATGCGGTGCGGAGAGGAAGACAACACGCCGGGTGTACCTTGCGACACGCTCGATAACAGCCGGAGCCGTGCTCGGCGGAGCGGTCCAGACGAGGAAGAGGGCACTGACACCTCGCAATCCTGCGTCGAGCGATTCGGGCTCGGTGAGATCGCCGGTGATGACGTCGACGTTGGCTGGCAGCGTCGCCGCCGCCTCGGCACGGCGCGTGAGGGCACGGACCGGCACGCCCGCTTCGATGAGAAGGTCGACGACGGCATGTCCAACCCGGCCGGTCGCTCCGGTACGAGCACTAGCGGCGCTTCCCTTCCGTTCACGGCGCAACCCCGCGGCCGGTTGCCAGGAGGCGCATGATCCGGGTCGACGCCCGGGTCAGACCCTGGCGAGCCTGCCCCAGTGCTTCGTCGAGCGAGCAGGGCTCGGTTACCGCAGCCTCCACCCCATCGAAGAGCAAGGCCAGCTCGGTCTCGTCGGCGACGCCGCCGCCGATGGCGATGACTGGAATTCCAGCCTCGCGGGCATGGCGCGCGACGGCGGCCGGACCCTTGCCGAATCGCGCCGTTTGCGAGTCCAGCCGTCCCTCTCCGGTAACGGCCAGGTCTGCACCGGCCAGCCGCTCATCGAGCTTGAGGGCTCGCATCACCATCTCCGCGCCCGGCGCGAGCTGCGCGCCGGTGAAGGCAACCAGGCCCGCCCCCAGGCCGCCGGCTGCGCCGGCGCCGGGTAGATGCTCGACGTCGATGGCGAGATCTCGTCGAATCACCTCGGCGAAGTGTTTCAGCGCCGTATCGAGTTCGGTGACCATTTCCGGAGTGGCGCCCTTCTGCGGACCATAAACGGCGCTGGCTCCATCGGGCCCGGTCAACGGGTTGGTGACGTCGCAGGCGACCTCGACGCGAGCGTCCTTCCAGCCGGCATGAACCCCGCCGACGTGGATACGGGCCAGTCTTTTCAACGCCAGTCCGCCCGGGGGCAACTCGTGCCCGCTGTCGTCGAGCAGGTGGTAGCCGAGCGCCTGAGCCATCCCGGCGCCGCCGTCGTTCGTCGCGCTGCCACCGATCCCGACGATGAAATGGCGAGCTCCCGCGTCAAAGGCGTGCTGGAGCAGCTCGCCGACGCCATACGTCGTAGTGATCCTCGGGTCCCGCCTCGCTGGCGGCAGCAGCCTGAGACCAGCGGCTTTGGCCATTTCGACGATCGCGGTCGACCCGCCGTCGATCAGTCCGTAATCGGCAGCCACCGGATCGCCCAGCGGCCCGCGAACGCGCAGCTGCCGGCGCTCCCCATTGGTCGCCGCCACCAGGGCTTCGACCGTGCCATCGCCGCCGTCGGCGATCGGGACCAGGATGATGTCGGCATCCGGAACTACTGCAAGGATCCCTTCACGGATCGCCTCCGCAGCCTCGAAGGCCGTCAGTGAACCCTTAAAGGCATTGGGCGCGACGACGATGCGCATCAGCGCGCCGGCGACTCGCGATCTTCGGCTAGTAAACCGGCGTCAGCCAGTGACGATACTTGCTGTTCCGCCCGCGCACGATGTCGAAGTACAGAAGCTGCAGCCGGCTGACGATCGACCCCACCTGGCCATCGCCGATGGGCCGGTGATCGACCTCGATCACGGGCGAGATCTGCGCTCCCGTGCCGCAGAGAAAGATCTCATCGGCCACGTAGAGCTCGGAGCGATCGATGGAACGCTCGACCACCTCCAGGTCAAGCTCCTGGCGCAGCAGGTCGATCATCGCCAGACGGGTGAGACCCTCCAGGATGTTGTCCGAGGTCGGCGGGGTAAAAACCTTGCCATCCCGGATCAGGAAGATGTTTTCCGCACTGCCTTCGCAGACGTGACCTTCATGCGTCAGCATGATTGCCTCATCGAAGCCGTTTTCCATCGCCTCCGTCTTGGCGAGGGCGGAATTCACGTAAATGCCGGTGATCTTGGCTCGGGCGGGGGCGGCGTTGTCGTCGACCCGCCGCCAGCTCGACACCATGCAGCGGATACCGCGCTCGATGTCGACGTAATTGCCGAACGGGGTGATGTAGATGGCGAAGGAGTCTTTGAGGTTATGGAGCCGGACCCCGATCTCTTCGGAGCTCTTGAAGGCTAAGGGTCGAACGTAGATATCCTGTCGGAAGTTGTTCTTTCGGACGAGCTCGACGGTGGTTTTGCAGAGCTCGTCCAGGCTAATCGGGATCTTGAGCTTTAACACCTTCACCGAACGCTGCATGCGGGCGTAGTGCTCGCGCAGCTTGAGGATGAACAGCTGCTCGTGCTCCGGGCTCCAGTACCCACGAATGCCTTCAAAGACACCGGTGCCGTAGTGCAACGCATGCGTCATCAAGCCCAGGCGCGCCTCGCCGTAGCGTCGGACCTCGCCATCGAGGTAGACCCAGTACTGCGCCTGCTCTTTCCGTCGGGCCTCAGCCGCGCGGGTGACGCCCTCTGCCTTGATCGCCATCCAGAGACGACCTCCTTTACGCCCTTTGAACAGGCTGCCTGAACTGGATCTCCGATCGCTCCGAGACCTGTCTGGATTATATGCTCGGCTTGAGTGGTACGGAAAGGGCCCAAAGGATGTAACGAAATGATCTGGAAAAGAGTTCAAAAAATGCTGTGCTAAGCTTTGGGCGCTCTTGGCTCCCCTACGTATGAACCCGCGGCTCGCCCGCTGGTTCACCCCCGGTCTCCACGTCAAACGCTGGCTCATTCTGCTGATGGTTGGCATGGTGCTGATCAGCCTGGGGATCGGCTACGCTCTCCGCAACTTCTACGCCTCCGGCTTCCGGTTTCCAGGCATTACGTACTACCTGACCCTGCAGTTCATCCCGCACTACGTCCGGGCGGGCCTGTTCCTCGCGCTTGGTCTGGGCATCATCCTCTTCGCCCTCTACAAGCTCACCCAGTCGGTGCTCGGACCGTTCCTTCCCGGCCGCGACCGGGCCCTCTCCGAGATCATCTACAACTACCGCTTTCTGCAGAAGGGTCCCCGAGTGGTCGCCCTGGGCGGCGGGACCGGCCTCTCCACCCTACTTCGCGGGCTCAAGAAGTACACCGGCAACCTGACCGCGATCGTCACCGTGGCCGACGACGGAGGCAGCTCCGGCCGGCTACGGCAGGAGTACCGGATCCTGCCGCCGGGCGATTTCCGCCAGTGCATCACCGCCCTCGCCGACGTCGAGCCACTGATGACGACCCTCTTCCAGCACCGCTTCAAGGAGGGCAGCTTGAATGGCCACTCTTTCGGCAACCTGTTCATCATGGCCATGGCCGAGATCACGGGCGACTTCGAGCACGCGATCCGGGAGTCGGGACGCGTCCTCGCCGTTCGCGGGCAGATCGTGCCTTCGACACTGCGCGACGTCACCCTGATGGCGGAGATGGCCGACGGCCAGACCCGCATCGGCGAGTCGAGCATCCCGCACCCCAACGGGGACGGCGACGGCGGCACCGCCGTGGCCACCGCCATCAAGCGCGTCTTCCTGCAGCCGGAGCCCACCATCAACCCGGAGGCGGAGGAGGCCATCCTGAACGCCGAGATGATCCTGGTCGGGCCCGGCAGCCTCTACACCAGCATCCTGCCCAACCTGGTGGTCGACGGGATGGCCGAAGCACTCAAGGCCTCACCCGCGATCAAGGTCTTTGTCTGCAACGTCGCCACCCAGCCCGGTGAGACCGATCACTTCCGGGTCAGTGACCACCTCAGCGCCATCGAGAGTCACCTCGGGACCAACATCTTCGACTTCGTCGTCGTCAACAGCAACAACAACTTTCCATTACCGCCGTCGGCGCAGACCGCCGGCATCCGGCGCGTCGTCTACGACGCTGCCACCGTCAATCAGCGCAGCATCCACGCGGTGCTGGTCGACGTGGTCAATCCGCGGATCTCGACCCACCACGACCCCGACAAGCTGGCACGCGCGATCATGAAAAAGATCTGGCGCTCCTAACCGGGCACTGACGCGCGAAAGCGCGGCCCGGTTTGCGGCCTCGTTCTGCTCTTCCACCATTGGGAGAACAGGTCCTCCGCATAGAACGCCGCCAGCGTAAAGACCGCCCCGCCGATGATGTCGACGACATAGTGCTCGCCCAAATACACGATGCTGAGCCAGACCGCCGCCGTGTAGAGCAAGGTCGGCCAGGCGCGCCAGCCCCACAGACGCAATGCGAACAGCGCGCCCAGCAGCGGAAAGGCCGCGTGCAGCGAGGGCATGGCCGCGTACTGGTTGGGCGTCAGCCAGTGATAGACGGTGGCCGGCACCGGGAGGCCGGGAATATCCGTGAAGCTGGGCAGCGTGTGGTCGATGATCTTCACCACCCCGGGCACGACCTTCCAGGGTGGCGCCACCGGCAGGAACAGGTAAAACACGAAGGCCGCAAAGGCCATCCCGATCAGAGCTCGCGAAAACCGCCTGAAGGTTTGCCGATCGACGATCCAGAACAGGTATCCCAGGCCCAGCGGAAAGGCGAAGTGGAGGAAATAGAACATGGTCGCGGCGATGTCGTACCAGTGCACCTGGCCGGCGTGATAGAAGGCCTGCTGCAAGACCAGGCTGGGCACCTGACCGAAGCTAACCGCGCGTTCGAGGGGCGTGACGTTGTGGATGGGCAGCCCGAACTTTCCGCCCAATCCGCGCAAATATTCGTACGAGAGGAAGAGCACCAGGAATGGGATCCAGTCAGCCAGGAAGGTTTTTGCCCGCCCCAGAATCAGGGCGGCGATCAGCATCAGGAGCAGGAGACGCTCGGGGGAAACCGACAGGTGCAGGACGAACACCATGAAGAGCGTCACGATGGCGAGGTAGCCGCCCACCATCGAGGGGAGGAGCCACGATCGCCGGCGCCCGACGGGTGGACGCTGGGGAGCGTCAGCCGGCTGCATCGGGACGAGCTTACTCAAGTACCCCCTCCCCACAAGGGGGAGGGAGTCATCGAGACTTAGAGCCCGCTGAGAAGCGCCGCCCGCAATGGGATTTGGCAAAAATCGCCGTTATATTGGGGCTGAAAATGGCGGATCCCGCCGCTGCCCCCGCGCCCGTCCGCAGCCCGCGTGTGCTGGTTGTCGATGACGAGCGTAGCATCGTCGACTTCATCCAGCTGGGGCTGCAGTACGAGGGCTTCCAGGTGCAGACCGCCGGCGACGGCCAGGCCGCGTTGCGGCTGATCAGTGAGTTCAAGCCGCACGTTGTCGTGCTGGACATCATGATGCCCAAGCTGAACGGCCTGGAGGTCGCCGCCGCACTGAAAGGCAACAAGGACACGGGCGTGATCATCCTCTCGGCGCGCGACGAGGTCCAGGATCGGATCCAGGGGCTGGAAGTGGGCGCCGACGACTACCTGGTCAAGCCCTTCGATTTCGGTGAGCTGCTGGCCCGGATTCGCGCCGTCATGCGCCGTCGGAATCCGAGCGCCGGTCCGCAGCTGCAGGTACAGGACGTCAGCCTGGACGAGGCCACCCGAGAGGTTCGCCGCGATGGACGCGCCGTCGAGCTATCGGCTCGAGAGTTCGATCTGTTGCGCCTGCTGATGATGCATCCCAACCAGGTGCTGCCCCGGGACCGAATCCTGGACCAGGTCTGGGGCTATAACTTTTTCGGCGATGCAAACAACGTCGAGGTCTACATCCGGTATCTCCGTCAAAAGCTCGGCGACGAAAAGCACGAGCTGATTCAGACGGTGAGGGGCGTCGGTTACCGGATCAAGGGATGAATCGCCGGTCGCGCCCCGACCGTCGGGACGCCTGATGTCGCGATTTCGATCGCTCCGCTGGCGGCTGACGTTGCTCTACCTCGGCCTGCTGGCCGCATTGCTGCTGGTGGGGGCCGTGGCCCAGTACTTTGCCGCGCGCGAGATCCTGTTTCGAACCAACGCCGACGCGCTGACCAACGAATACAAGGCTGACCTGCTGGCCTTCCGCCGGCAGATCGGCTCCCGCCCGGCGAATGCGCTGCGCGCCCTCCTCCTGTCCAAGCAGTTCGCCATGGAGCTCGCCTCGGGACACACCTCGGCCGCCATCATCGACGTCAACGGCGGTCTCGTTCAAAAAGCCCCCGCGACCCTCACGCCAACCCAGGATCCGCCGACCCTGACGATCGACGAATATCTCAGCGCCGAGCTGACGAAGCCGAAGGCGTATTACCTCGCGACCGCATCCAACGGCTCGAACCATCTCGTTGTCCTCAACGTGGTCAAGAACGGAACGAGGCCGGTCGCGATCGTGCAGCTATCGGTTCCAACCGCGGCCATCGACCAGGCGTTACAGGCAGATCGGGAGCTGGCGATCGCCGGCTCGCTTGCCGTGCTGCTCGTGGCGCTATTGCTGAGCCCGCTGATCATCGGCCGGGCGTTGCAGCCGCTGGAGGCGATGTCGCGCACCGCCGGCGCGCTCGCCGGTGGTGACTTCAAACAGCGCGTCGCCGTGCCACGAAGCAACGACGAGATCGGCAAGCTTGCGGTCGCCTTCAACCAGATGGCCGCCGGTGTCGACCAGGCCTTTGAGATCCGTCGCGAGTCCGAAGCGCAGATGCGGCATTTCGTCGCCGACGCCTCACACGAGCTGCGCACACCGCTGACCTCGATCGCCGGCTATATCGACGTCCTCAGCCGCCGCGACCAGGTGGACCCGGAAACGCTGCGCTCGGCGCTGACCGCGATGCAGCGGGAGAGCGCCAGGATGACGCGCCTGGTCAACGACCTGCTGACCCTGACCCGCTTCGAGTCGGGCAAGGCGCCGCAGCGCCGCCGGCTGCAGCTGGACGATTTCGTCAACCAAACGCTCGATGAGCTCAGCCTGGGCGAAAAGGGCACCGTCGAGTCCCGCCAGATCCAGCCAGGCATCGTCGTCGACGCCGATCCGGACGCCCTCAAACAGGTTGTCACCAACCTGGCCCAGAACGCCGTGAAATACGCGCCCGGAGCCGAACAACACTGGAGCGTCTTCCAGTCCGACGGGCGCGCCGCCATCCGGGTCGAGGACACCGGCCCCGGGATCTCCCGCCAGGATCTGCCCCACGTCTTCGAACGCTTCTATCGCGGCGCCCAGGCCCGCGACGGCCGAGCAGCCGGCGCCGGCCTGGGCCTGGCCATCGCCAGGACCATCGTGGAGGCGCACCAGGGGACGATCGAGGCCGAAAGCGAACCCGGCAAGGGGGCGACCTTTACCGCCTGGTTGCCGCTGGCCGCGTAGCTGCAGCTAGCGCTTCAGCCGGATGATCGCCGAGATCTCGACCGGGACACCCATGGGAAGCTCGCTGGTGCCGAGCGCCTGGCGGGTATGCCGGCCGCGTTCGCCGAAGACCTTGAAGATCAGGTCGGAGGCGCCGTTGAGGACCTTCGGTTGCTCCTCGAAGCCGGACGCTGAGCGGACGAAGCCGCTGAGCTGAATGAACTGCTCGACCTGGTCGAGCGAGCCGGCGTGCTGGCGAACCAGGGCCATGATGTTGAGCGCGCAGATCTCGGCCGCCCGGGCAGCGTCCTTCACGCTGACGTCGGCGCCGACCACGCCTCGGACCTGGACCTCGCCGTTCCAGGTCGGAATGACACCCGAGGTATAGAGCAGCTCCCCGACTTGCTGCACGGGCACATAGGACGCGAGCGGCCGGGGCGGCTCAGGAAGTTCGAGGCCGAGGGTGCGCAGCGTCGCTTCAGCGGAGTCCATGCTCACGGGGCGCCTGGAGCGAGCGGTAAGCAGAGCGGATCGACCTCCTGGGCCCGCGTTCGACGGGCTGTAGCCACGAGGGTAACTGGGAGTGGCGGAATCCGCCAGCCCGAAGCCGTGAAAGGATGGTTAACGGGAAAGGCCGGCCCGTAACACCGGGTCACGGAGCATAGGTGCGCCGGTCCTCGCGTCGGATCCGCCAGCGACGCAGGAGAATCACCAACCCGAGAGCGAGCAGGGCGGCCAGGGCGACGATATAGGGCTCGACGGCAGCCGTCCCGACTGATCGGGGAACTCTGGTGCTGATCGCTGGAACCCGGAACCGTGGCGTCGCCAGGGCACTAGCGCTGCTGGCCGGCGCGGCCGTCGGGCTGGCGCCGGTGACCGTCGCGTTGGGGTCGGCAATCCGGTATGCCCCCGCCGAGCCGTCCGTCGGGTTCCATGTGGCCGCCACGACCTGGGCCGGGTTGAGGGGTTGCAGGGCCAGCGCCGTTACCCGCGGCTTGGCCGGTAACCCGGCCCCGAAGGTCGTCCAGCTGGCGCCGCGGTCGAGCGAACGGAAGACGCCGCCATTTCCCTGGTCGCCGTCGCTGGCGGCGTAGATCTGATCGGGATTCGCCGGATTGAACAGCGCCTGGTTGAAGTCTGTCGTTGGCAGGCCGCCGACAGCCGCCCAGCTCACCCCGCGGTCGTCGCTTCGGAAGAGCCCCTCCGATGTCCCAGCGACCACCGGCGGATCCGTGCCACCCGAGGGGGCTGAGCCGATGGCGAGCGCCGCGACCACGGCCTCGCCTGGGAAGCTCCCTTTGACGATCGACCATGTCGTCGCGACCCCCTCGTCCTTGTAGAGATATCCCGCTGCCCCGGAGCCGTTGTCGACCCCAGCGAAGATGCTCAGGCCCCCGGCCTTGGGTAGGATCGCGACAGCGGCGACAGTCTGAGTATCGAGTCCCAGCGCATGCCAGGATGTCGCGGCATTATCCGAGTAAAAGACTCCCTGGGCGGTGCCGGCAACGACGAGCCCGCCGCCGACGTCAATCGAGCGGACGTCGAGGTTGGTCAGTCCCTGGCTCTGCGCGGTCCAGGTCTTTCCCTCGTCGATCGACTTGTAGAGGCCGGCCGCTTGCGTGCCAGCGTAGGCGGTGGCCGGCTGCTGTGGATCGAAGCGGACCACCCAGGCGTTGTCCACCGCTGGGATCACCGCCGTCCAGGTCGCGCCCGAGTCGGTGCTCCGAAGGACGCCCCGGCCCTGGGTCGCGGCGAGCAGGATCGCTGGATGAAGCGATGATGCGGCGATCGACCAGACTGGACGATCGCCGGCGCCCGGCTGCTGCGCGCCCGTAGGCGTCCAGCGGGTGTTTGAAGCCGAGGCCGTGGCGAGCGTAATGAGCAACCCGGCGGCCACCGTGATGGGCGTAAGCAGGACGAAATGGCGTGAAACTCTCACGTGGGTGCCCAGAAAAGCGGAGTAAGGATAGCAGACGATCGAGCGGGAACCGCTCGCATTTGGACCCAGCGTCCAGCAACTGGCCTGATTCTGCGGAAGCTCAACTACAATGCACGACGTGCGACAGCTCTGGCGAGCGCTGCACAGTGTCCCGCAGTTGCTTTTGGTGCAGCCGGAGCAGCTCGGCTATGACCTGGCGTACGCTCTTGCCCTCTTGCCACTGGCCGTGGCCGCCATCATCTTTTTTCTGCAAGACGCGCTGCTGTTATTTGCAATGTCCTTTCTCGCGGGCATCGTCTGCTTGCTGGCCATCCAGCTCGCTCGTCTCACGCTTAGCCTTCCGGCGTGGGTGGGATTCAAGGCGACCCATCCCCTGGTCGCCAGCATTCTGATCGCCTGCTTCTTTCCTCCTCGCACGCCCTTGTGGGTGGCGGCGGCGATGGTCATCGTGTTCATCGTCATCGACACGCTGCTCTGGCCACAGCTTCAGCGCGTGATGCTTCACCCCGCCATCATCGTGTTCGGTTTGCTCTTCCTGATCGACCGACAGCTGGGGGTGGGCTACATCAACCCGTTTGACGGCCGGCACCTCGAGGAACCGTTGATGCTCTGGTATCGCTTCGGCGGCAACATCATCGACCCGGTCAAGCTCTATGTCGGTAATGTGCCCGGCCCAATCGGTGTGACGTCGGCTGGCGCCGTCCTGCTGGGCGTCACCTACCTGTGGTACGCGCGCAAGATCTCGTTGGGGGTGGTGGCTGGATTTCTTTGCGGGGTGGCAGCGGTCGCTCTCGCGATCCGCAGCGACCTCGGCTTTCAGCTGGCATCCGGTCCATCGCTGTTCCTTGCCGGCTACGTGGCTGCCGACCGCCGGCGGGTCATGATTTCCGAGAGCCAGGCCTTTCTCTTCGGGGCGGCGGCCGGGGTGGCGACGATGATCCTGCGCTTCTACGGACAGGGATTACAGGGAGCCTGGATGGGATTAGCCATGGCGAGCCTGGTGGTGACGGTCGTCCTCCGCGCCCAGCTCCTCCTACGCGGGAGAGCGCGTCCCGCGTCGGACTCGGGCCAGCTTCGCACGCTGTCCGTTGCATCGGGTGATCGCGAACCGCGAACGGCATGGACACCGGCGCGTTCCGAGGTCCGTCACTCCGTGATGGCGGCGACGCCCGTCGGGGTCGGCTACAGCCGTGGTGGAACTGCCCGTTCGGTCCGCGGCTTCGACACGCAGGGCGATCCGAACGACCTGGTACGCCAGATGCGGACGGCC